>NZ_RCYB01000068.1 GCF_004168205.1 Catenibacterium sp. co_0103
CCCGTACGTACGGTGCAACGGGAGGCACAGAAATAATAATTAATCTCAGTATTGATATTATTTCCTGTCTACCCTATTATAATACATATCTCAAGGAGGTGATAGTATGGCACATGTTCCCACATATCTTGCAATAGATATCAAATCATTTTATGCATCTGTAGAATGTCTAGAAAGAGGACTCGATCCACTAGACACCAATCTTGTTGTTGCAGATGCCTCACGTACAGAAAAAACAATATGCCTTGCCGTCTCTCCAAGTTTAAAAGCCTATGGTCTTCCTGGACGTGCAAGATTATTTGAAGTCATTTCTAAACTAAAAGAACTCAATCATCAAAGAGAACCACTTGAGGGAAGTTCTTTTCTTGCATCAAATCTTAATAAGAATAAACATAAAGCTATAGATTATATTATCGCAAAACCGCGTATGTCCCTCTATCTTGAATATTCGACACGTATTTACTCAATCTACTTAAAGTATTTCTCTCCTGATGATATTCATGTCTATTCTATTGATGAAGTCTTTATTGATGCCACGCATTATTTAGATACTTATGAGTTAGATGCTTTTCATCTTGTTCAAAATATTATTTATGATATATATAAAGAGGTAGGTATTACTGTGACTGCAGGGATAGGAACTAATCTCTATCTTGCAAAAGTCGCGATGGATATAGTTGCCAAACATAAAGAACCAGATGAAAAAGGAGCACGCATTGCTTATTTAAATACTTATGCCTATAGAAAGCTTTTATGGTCTCATACGCCTTTGAATGACTTCTGGAGAGTAGGTAAGGGTATTTCTACTAAACTGAATAATATCGGTTTATATACAATGGGAGATATCGCAAGATGCTCATTAGAAGATGAAGAAAAACTATACAATCTATTTGGAGTCAATGCAGAACTGCTTATTGATCATGCCTGGGGCTGGGAACCTTGTACCATGGCAGCCATTAAAGCCTATAAAGCACCTTCTAAAAGTATTGGAACAGGGCAGGTATTATCATGTGCTTATGATTATAAGAAAACTGAAATTATTTTAAAAGAAATGATAGAATCCTTAAGCATGGATCTCTTTGAAAAACATCTGGTGACTAATAAGCTTGTCCTTACAATTGGCTATGATATTGAGAATATGAAGGATTATCGTGGAGAAATCATGGAAGATCGTTATGGAAGAAAGCTTCCAAAGCATCTCCATGGAACAATTAATCTAGATAGATATACATCTTCTTATAAGCTCATGTGCGATGCCTTATTACGTTTCTATCACTTACATATTAATCATGCACTTACAATAAGAAGAATTCAGCTCAATGCAACACAGGTAAGAAGTGATGATGATATTCCTGTAACTTATAAACAGCTTTCTTTATTTGATGAAGAAAAGATAGAAGTGGATTTATCTAAAGAAAAGAAATTGCAGAGTGTCACACTTGATATTAAGAAGAAATATGGTAAGAATGCCTTACTTAAAGGCACTGATCTTCAGGAAGGGGCCACAACTAGAGAAAGAAATAAGATGATAGGAGGGCATAATGCATGAATTATGACGATATAATCAATATGAAACATCCTACTTCTATAAATCATCCAAGAATGTCCATGAATAATAGAGCGGCTCAGTTTGCACCCTTTGCAGCTCTTAAGACACATGTAGATAAAATAAGTGAAGCAGGAAGACTTACTACTCAAAAAAGTATATTAGATGAAGATCAAAGACAAGTATTAAATAGAGTACTTAACAATCTACTTATTAATAAAAAAGAACATCTTTCTATCATGATAGATTATTTTGTGGAAGACGAGTATAAAGAGGGTGGGTCTTATGCAACAGTAAGAGGTCAGTTTAAAGATATTGATGAAATCAATAAAAGAGTGATACTACTAGATAAAACAACCATTCTCATCGATGATATTTATCATATAAGTATACTAAAGGATTAAGACTGATTCATTTGGGTCTTTTTAATTGTTTAGCACTCAAATATTGACAATGCTAATAAAGGTGTGTATACTGTCTTTAGCATTTAAAATACTAGAGTGCTAAAGGAGCGTAAAAAAATGTCAGATAAGAAAGAATTTAAAGCAGAGTCTAAAAGACTCCTCGATTTAATGATTAATTCTATTTATACTCATAAGGAAATCTTCTTAAGAGAATTGATTTCGAATGCCAGTGATGCAAGTGATAAGCTTTATTATAAAGCATTACAAGAAAATATTTCTGGTTTCTCAAGAGAGGATATGGCTATCAACTTAATTGCTGATAAGGAAAACAGAACCCTTACAATTGCAGATGAAGGGATTGGTATGAATAAAGAAGAACTAGAAGAACATTTAGGTACTATCGCAAATTCTGGCTCTTTTGAATTCAAGAATGCCTTAGAAAAAGGTGTCAGTGATGTAGATATCATTGGTCAGTTCGGTGTAGGTTTCTATAGTGCCTTCATGGTGGCTGATGAAGTAGATGTTTATTCTAAGAAATATGGAGAAGATAAGGGTTACTTATGGAAGAGTGATACAAGTGATGGTTATACTGTTGAAGAAGCTGAAAAAGCAACACATGGTACAACTATTGTACTTCATTTAAAGAAAGATACTGAGGAAGAAGATTACAGCAAATATCTTGATCAGTATGAAATCGAAAGACTTGTTAAGAAATATTCAGACTATGTTCATTACCCAATCAAGATGGATGTCACTACTTCTAGAAAGAAAGAAGACAGCGATGAATATGAAGATGTTGTAGAAAACAAGACTTTAAACTCACAGGTTCCTTTATGGAAACGTCAGAAGAAAGATATTACTAAAGAGGAATATGATGAATTCTATAAGGCTAAATTTAATGATTTTGAAGCCCCTCAAAGAGTGATGCATAATACTGTAGAAGGTGCTGTCTCTTATACTTCACTATTATTTATTCCTTCTAAAACACCTATGAATTACTATTCACAGGACTATAAGAAAGGCTTACAGCTTTATTCACGTGGTGTCTTTATCATGGATCATGCTGAAGATTTAGTGCCAGAACACTTCAGATTTGTGAAAGGTTTAGTTGATTCACAGGATTTAAACTTAAACATCTCTCGTGAAATGTTACAGCATGACAGAAAGATGAAAGTCATGGCTAATAAGATTGAAAAACGTATCCAGACTGAACTTGAAAATATGTTGAAGGATGATCGTGATGAATATGTTACATTCTTTAAAAACTTTGGTATGCAGTTGAAGTTTGGTATTTATAACAGCTATGGTATGTTGAAGGATAAGCTTCAGGACCTACTTATGTTCTATTCTTCTGATAAGAAAGAACTTATAACATTAAAGGAATATGTTGAAGCTATGCCTGAAGATCAGAAGGAAATCTATTTTGCTTCTGGTGAAACAGTAGAAAAATGTGATTTATTACCACAGGTAGAATCTGTTAAATCTAAAGGCTATGATGTTTTATATATGACTGATAATGTAGATGAATTCTGCTTACAGATGATGAGAGATTATGATTCTAAGACATTCAAGAATGTCACTCAGGGTGATTTAGACTTAGAAACAGAAGATGAAAAGAAAGAACTTGAACAGAAGACTGAAGACAATAAGCCATTACTTGAAATCGTTAAGAAGGCTTTAGGTGATAAGGTACAGGATGTTAAGTTATCTCATCGTTTAAAATCTCATCCAGTATGTCTTGCCAGTGGTGATGGTGTATCATTTGAAATGGAAAAGGTACTAAACCAGATGCCAGATGCACAGGGTGTGAAAGCAGGAAGAATTCTTGAAATTAACCCAGATCATGATTTATTTAAATCATTACAGTCTGTATATGAAAAAGAACCTGTAAAGATTGATGAATATGCGTCTATCCTATTTGATCAGGCACTATTAATTGCTGGATTCTCAATTGATGATCCTGTAGAATTCTCTAATAAGATCACAAAGCTTATGATTGAGGCTTCTAAATAACAATTCAATTTGATATAATGAGAGCAGAAAAGAGGGATTTTTATGAAATTATTCTTATCTGCTCTTTGTTTATGTGCGAGCGGATTGTTAATATATTTTTCTTATAAATTGATTTATGCTTATACAATGATTGATCAGTTCCACGATGCATCATTAAAATGGATTGAAGCATTAAAAGAGAAGGATGAAGACTTAGAAAACATCCAGGCTATCTTATCTCAATATGAAAAACCAATTGATTTTATGTATAAAGTTTTTCATAAAATACATTCATTTCTGAAATAAATCATTTAAAGTTTGCGATTAACATAAATATATATAGAAAATGTTGTTTTTATATAAAATTATGAAAAATATCATTTTTATTGTTGACAATTAAAATCGTCTGACTATAATAAGACACATACATAAGAAAACTCAATGACAAAGAGAGTAGTTTAACTAGAAATCTAAGCGAGCTGGCGTAGGTGAGAGGTCAGTATGGAAAGTTAGATGAACCGCACTTTTGAGAGGATAATCTGAATACATAGGATTATCGGTATTCCGCCTTAAGGATAAGAGAGGATTTAGGAATAAATCAAGAAGAGTGGTACCGCGTTAATTGACGTCTCTTGCGAAAGCAAGAGGCGTTTTTGTTTTCTTAAAATAAAAAAAGGAAGGGCATATTTATGAAAAAATTATTAAGCGTAGTATTAGTTATGTTACTTGCTGTTGGAATGACTGGTTGTGGATCATCATCTAACGGTAAAACTGAATTATTAATTGGGGTATCTCCAGACTATCCACCATATGAATCTTACAACAACAAGAAAGAAATGGTTGGATTCGATATTGATATGACTAAGGAATTAGTTAAAATCATGAACAAGAATGGTGGTAACTATTCTTATAAGTTTAAAGCTTTAAGCTTTGATGCTATTTCATCTTCAATCACTTCAGATCAGGTTGATTTAGGTATTTCTGGTTTCACTTATCATAAAGATTGGAAAAACATTCTTTGGTCTCATGCATATAACACTTCTGAACAGATTGCTTTAGTAAAAGGTGATTCTACTTTCTCCAAAGCTTCTGATCTTGAAGGTAAAAAGATTGGTGCTCAGTTAGGTGCTACTGGTGTAGATGCTGCAAAAGATATTAAAGGTGCTCAAGTTACTACAGTAAAAGATGCTAAGATCTTAGTAGAAACTTTAAAATCAGGTGGATTAGATGCTGTTGTTCTTGATGGTGCTGTTGCTGAAAACTATGCTAAGAATGCTGGTTTAAAGATGATTGATGAACCATTAATCAAAGAAGAAAACATGATCATCACTAAAAAGGGTAACGACAAGTTAATGAAAGACGTTAACAAAGCAGTCGATGAATTTGTTAAATCTGATAAATACAACGAATTAAAAACTAAATGGGGTTGCTAATTTATTAATCACATAAGTGCAGATATGTTCTGTCTGCACTTAATTTTTTATTATTAAGGAGTCAATGCGAATGAAAACAATTATGGATATTCTTACGCCGTCTAATATTCAATTCATGATTTTCACTGGTGCAAAGTACTCTCTATTACTTGCAATAGGGGCTTTATTCTTCGGTGTTATTCTTGGAATTATTGGTGCGGCTTTAAAACTTTCAAAACATTTTGTATTAAGAGCAATTGGAAATATTTATGTAGAAATCTTCCGTGGCACACCAATGCTATTACAGATCATGTTCTTATACTTGGCAGTACCTACTGTTGTTCAGTCTATTACAGGACAAAGATTTCAGGCTGATCCATATGTATGTGGCTTAATTGCTATGAGCTTAAATAGTGGTGCTTATCAGGTAGAATTAATTAGATCTGGTATTTTAGGTGTTGATAAAGGTCAATGGGAAGCATGCGAAACAATTGGTTTAAACTATGTTCAGACTATGCGTTATGTTATTTTACCACAGGCATTTAAACGTATCATTCCACCTCTCATTAGTGAATTTATTACATTAATTAAAGACTCATCACTTATTTTCACAATTGGTGCAGTAGAACTACTTGCCACTGCAAGTGTTATTGGTGCCAATACATTTAACTATCTTGTACCTTTAACTGCAACAGGTGCTATTTATTTAGTAATGACACTTTGTATTTCAGCCATCGCAAGATATGTAGAAGGGAGATTAGCTGTCAGTGACTAACGATATCATGATCCAGGTGGATCACATTACAAAAAAATTTGGTAAATTAAAGGCTGTAGATGATGTATCTCTTACTTTAAAGAAGGGTGAAATTGTCTGCCTTATCGGCCCTTCAGGTAGTGGTAAAAGTACAGTACTTAGATGTATTGATCACTTAGAAAAGCCTGAAGCAGGTTCTATTTATATTGATGGTGCACTTTTAAAGGAAGGTACACCTGAATATAACAAGTTAAGAAGTAAAATGGGATTTGTATTCCAGCACTTTAACTTATTCCCTAATATGACTGTATTAGAAAACTTAACACTTGCACCTCTTAAGGTCATGGGTATGACAGAAGAAGAAGCCAATGCAGTGGCTATCAAGTACTTACAGAAAGTAGGTCTTGAAGATAAGAAGGATACTTATCCTAATAAGTTATCTGGTGGTCAGAAACAGAGAGTCGCAATTGCAAGATCTCTTTGTTTAAATCCAGAAGTCATGCTATTTGATGAACCTACAAGTGCATTAGACCCAGAAATGGTTATTGAAGTATTAGAAGTAATGCAGGATCTTGCAAAACAGGGTATGACAATGATGGTTGTGACTCATGAAATGGGATTTGCTAGAACTGTTGCAGATCGTGTGATTTTCTTAGAAAACGGAAAGATTGTAGAAGAAAATGATTCAGAAACTTTCTTCTCTCATCCAGAAAGTGATAGAGCGAAAGATTTCTTATCTAAAGTTATGCATTAGTTATTAAAAGGAGAAAGAAGACGTGTATTTAAAGGAATTTGATGTAGAAACATGGATGACGAACCATGAACAAAATTGTCAATACAATTTAGCTGATACATGTGTATCTGATATGTCTATTCATGAATTAGAGTCATTGATTCATAAAGATCTTATGAGTGATCTTATGCATATGCGTATGGATTATGGACCAATTACAGGCTCTGATTGTTTAAAAGATGCTATTCTTTCTTTATATAAGACAGGTACAAGAGATAATATTGCAGTCGCTCATGGGGCAATAAATGCTAATGAACATGTGATGGATACTTTATTAAATAAAGGAGACCATGTCATTGCATTAACACCTTCCTATGAACAGTTCTATTCTTATCCGGAATCAATTGGATGCGAGTATGATCTAGTAGAACTTAATGAAGACAATAACTGGGAACCTGTCATAGATGATTTTAAGAAGCTTATTAAACCTGAAACAAAGATGTTTATATTAAATAGTCCTAATAATCCGACTGGTACTGTTATTAAACAATCTTTAATGGAAGAATTGATTGAACTTGCTAGAAGTCATTCTATTTATATTCTTGTCGATGAAATCTATCGTGGTATGAATAATACTCTATGTGATAGTATTTCTGATATGTATGAATTAGGTATTGCGACAGCCTCTTTATCTAAAGTCTATTCCTTTGCAGGACTTAGACTGGGATGGATCAAAGGACCTAAACAACTTATTGATGAAATCAATTTTAGAAGAGATTATACAATCATCTCTACTGGTCCATGGAATGATTATTTGGCCACAGTTGTATTACAACATAAAGATTTAATACTTGATAGAAGTAGACATATCATTCTTGAAAATAAGAAAATATTAAAAGAATGGCTTGAAAAAGAAGACTTAGTAGAATGTGTCATACCAGAAGATGGTACTGTATGTTTCTTACATTATTTATTTGATATGCCCTCAAAAGAATTATGTGAGAAATTACAAAATGACACTGGTGTATTCTTTGTGCCAGGTATGGCATTTAATAAGGAATACCATTTGCGTTTTGGTTTTACTTCAGATTCAAAAATAATCAAGGAAGGCTTAGAAACATTCTCTTCCTGGATTCATTCGCATATTACAGAAGCAGAATAAACTGCTTCTTTTTTATTATATGCAAATCATTTGCATATTCATTGACATAGGAATAAGAATCATTATAATACAATTTGCAAGTCATTTGCATAGGAGGTATTCTATGAAACAATATCGTACAAAATACAAAGAATGTATTATTGAATATATGAAGAATAATGAAGATCATCGTTTATGTGCTAAAGATATTTATCAGGCGTTAGTTGATCAGGGATTAAGTGTGAATCTAGTCACAGTTTATCGTAATCTAGATAAACTATCACAGCAGGGACTTATACAAAAACATACACTTTCAGAAGAAGATAGTGTGTATTACCAATATGCAAGAGAAGAAAAGTGCAATCACCATCTTCACTTATTATGCAAGAGATGTGGTAAGATTGCGCATTTAGAATGTGATTTCATGGATATCATTCGTACACATTTATTAGAGGACCATGGTTTTGAAATTGATTGTAAGGATTCTACAATTGTGGGCTTATGTAAAGAGTGCAGGGAGGCTATCCATGCTTAAAAAGATAAGTTTGTTTATTCTCTCTTTATTATTAATGACAGGTTGTACAACAGAAACTAGAAAGAAGCCATTTAATATCGTTGTCACTAACTTTCCTTGTTATGATTTTGTTCGTGCAATTACTAAAAATGATCAAGATATGTCTATAAAGATGCTTATAAAACCTGGTATGGATTCTCATTCTTATGAACCCTCACCACAAGATATGGTTGCGATTAAAGAGAGCGATTTATTCTTTTATGTAGGTGGAGAATCAGATGAATGGGTGGATAGCTTGCTAGCTGATATGGACTCTAAAAGAATAGTTAAAATGTTGGATCTTGTGTCTCATCTTCAGCATGAAGAACACGTTGAAGGGATGGAAGAAGAAAAACATGAAGAACATGATGAACATGAAGAAGAATATGATGAACATGTCTGGACAAGTCCTAAAAATGCAATGGAAATTGTTTCTGGCTTAAATAAGAGAATGTGTGCACTCGATCAAAAACATGCATCAAAGTTTAATGAGAATACAGAAAACTATATTAAACAGATTGCATCTGTTGATTCTAGTTTTAAGCAAATAGTCAAGCAGGCAAATAGAAAAGATATAGTTGTAGGAGATCGTTTCCCTTTGCTTTATTTTGCGAAAGAATATGGTCTTACATATAGTGCTGCATTTCCAGGATGTTCTGAACAGACTGAACCAAGTGCATCTACTATTTCTTATTTAATTGATAAGGTCAAGAAGGATCACAATCCTGTTATCTTTAAGATTGAATTATCCAATGGACAGATTGCTCGTACTATTTCTGAAGAAACAGGTGCAAAAGTACGTACTATTCAAAGTATGCATAATGTGAGTGCAGAGGATTTTGATAATGGTGAAACATATGTTTCAATCATGCGTAAAAACGCAAAGGCAGTAAAGGAGGCACTTCAATGAAGACATTTATAAAAGTAGATCATTTGCATCTAGGTTATGATAATCAAGAAGTAATCAATGATCTTTCTTTTGATATAAATCAAGGTGATTTTATTACTGTACTAGGACAAAATGGTGCAGGTAAAAGTACCCTGATTAAAGGATTGTTAGGACTTATTAAGCCAATGGAAGGGCAGATTACATATTATATAAATGAAAGAGAAATAGGTTATATGCCTCAAGAAACAAAGGTGGATCGTCATTTTCCTGCTTCAGTATATGAAATAGTCTTATCAGGCGCATTAAATAGAGTAGGGTATCGTCCTTTCTTTAATTCAAAAGAAAAGAAACTTGCAGTAGAATGTTTAAAGACACTTCATATAGAAAACCTTAAAAACAATTCCTTTGGGGAACTATCTGGAGGGCAAAGACAGAAGGTCTTACTTGCAAGAGCACTATGTGCAACAAGAGAATGTTTAGTACTTGATGAACCTTCTAATAACTTAGACTATGATTCTAAAGAAGAATTCTATACTGTTTTAAAAGAACTTCATCAAAAAGGTTTAACAATTATCATGATTACTCATGATTTAGCGTCTCATGAAGTGATTGGTAATAAGATTCTTCATTTAGATAAAAATAACTATAGAATGGAGGAAGTTAAATAATGAATACATTACTCCATATGTTTAACTATACATTTATTATTCGTGCTTTTATTGTTGGCTTACTTATTTCATTATGTGCTGCAATGTTAGGCGTAAATCTTGTCTTAAGAAAGAATGCGATGATCAGTGATGGTTTATCCCATGTCTCTTTTGGAAGTTTTGCGATTGCGACAGTATTAGGAGTGGCACCACTTTATTTAGCTGTACCAGTAGCAGTGATTGCGGCTGTAATGATACTAAAACTTAACAACAATCATCATATTCATGGTGATGGTGCTATTGCGGTTTTATCATCTAGTTCACTTGCGATTGGTATTATGGCTATATCACTTACAAAAGGTGTGAATACAGATATCAATAACTACTTATTTGGTAGTATCCTTTCGCTTAATAATCAAGATATGATTATAAGTGTTGTTTTATCCCTTATTGTACTTATTCTTTATATTTTCTCTTATCATAAGATGTTTGCATTGACGTTTGATGAAGATTTTGCGAAAAGTACTGGTATTAACGTAGAATTCTACAACATCATTATCGCAATACTTTGTTCACTTACAATAGTATTAGGTATGCGTATGATGGGGGCACTTCTTATTTCAAGTTTAACAATTTTCCCATGTCTTACATCCATGTATTTCTGCAAGGATTTCAAGCATGTAGTAATTTCTTCTGCCATCCTTTCTTCTATTTGTTTTATTGTAGGATTATCTATTTCATACCTCTATGCAGCCCCAACTGGAGCGTCTATTGTAATTGTGAATTTAGTTGTTTTATGCATTACACAGCTTATTCATTATGTCACTACAAAATCATAATTAAGTCTGTCAACCGAAATTGATAATGTCTCAAAAATAATCAAACATTAGCACCACAACGGTGCTTTTGTTTTGCAGCATAAT
>NZ_RCYB01000069.1 GCF_004168205.1 Catenibacterium sp. co_0103
TATTGTTGGAATATTTCTGAGTGAACTGATAAAGAGAAGCTTTCTTAGGCTTTAATACTTTGTTTGACATATGATTATACCTCCATCTAATTTCTAATCTAATTATAGAACAGATGGGAAATTCATGTGTCTGGTTCAGCTTCATGAACGCCGTTTAATCGGTGTTTATGAAATTTAATTTTCACTGACCTGTGGTTTGTGGGTATTCAAAAAACATTTTTAAAGAATGTAAAAAATATGGGATTGAACCATTAGTCACAATTAATCATTTTGATTGCCCAATGCATTTAATTCATAAATTTGGTGGCTGGCGTAATAGAGAAATGATTGATTGTTTTGTTAAATTAGCTAAAGTATTATTTGAAAGATATAATGGTTTAGTTAAATACTGGCTCACTTTTAATGAAATCAATATGATTCTTCATTTTCCATTTGTAGCAGCAGGATTAAGATTTAAAGAAGGTGAAAATAAAACCCAAGCTATGATTACCTGCGCACATCATGAATTGGTTGCAAGTGCTCTAGTTACAAAATTAGCTCATGAGATAAATCCTGAAAATATGGTAGGTTGTATGCTTGCTGCGGGTTCTTATTATCCTGAAACATGTAATCCTGAAGATTATTGGAAATCAATTTGTGATGATAGAGAAAGTTATATGTTTATTGATGTGCAATCACGAGGCTATTACCCAAACTATGCCTTAAAATGGATTGAAAAAAGAAATGCAGAAATACCATTTGCAAAGAATGATGTAAATATCTTAAAAGAAAATACAGTAGATTTTATTAGCTTCTCATATTACTCATCTCGTGTTTCTAGTGCTAATCCTGACAAGGGAAAACAAACAGAAAGCAATATTTTTGCTTCAGTTGTTAATCCATATTTAGATACAAGTGATTGGGGATGGCAAATTGATCCCTTAGGATTAAGAATTACTATGAACGAAATTTATGATCGTTATCAAAAGCCATTGTTTATTGTTGAAAATGGTTTAGGGGCCAAAGACAAGATTGAAGAAGATGGTTCTATTCAAGATGACTATCGTATTGAATACTTAAAGAAACATATTCAAGCAATGAAAGATGCAGTGGATGAAGATGGTGTTGATTTAATGGGATATACAACTTGGGGATGTATAGATCTTATTTCTAATGGAACGGGTGAAATGGAAAAGAGATATGGCTTCATTTATGTTGATAGAGATAATGATGGCCACGGTACTTTTAAACGCATAAAGAAAAAATCATTTGATTGGTATAAAAAAGTCATTGCAACTAACGGTGAAGACTTAGATAATTAATCATAATTGGGTAGACGAGAAATAGTATCAATTCTAAGATTAATCAATATTACTGCGTCTCCCATTGCACCGTATGTAACAAGTCTCGTATACGGCGCTACATTTACATGATAATTTCAAACTCACTTTGATAATAATTAAGGGGATTGACCAAGCCAGGTCTATCCCCTATTCTTTTAATCAAATTTTAGGATTAATAGTGAACTACCTCGACTTAATACTCCGTATTAGAAGTCAAGACTTCTAGGATGCTTACGCATCCGTTTAAGAAGATTGATATTTAAGTCTCCACCTATTGTTAGGCAATCCTTATTCTTATTGCGTGTCCACTTCGCCTCTACTGTATAGGATGTTTACATCCACAACGCTACTTTTACGCATGATATTTAATGCACCCTTTACATCTGCCTAAGGTATGATACGTATTTCCTTCACTTCAACCTTTATAGTATCGGCTTGTAGTTCACCACACTTGGCGGTAATTACCTGTGGTCGGACTATCTCTGACTGAATTAGTGCCATGCTCAGCACAAAAAAAGGCAGATATGCATAGATGAGCATATTTGCCTTTTTAATCTTCTTTATTTAGCAAACTCTATTTCTGTGACAGAAAAATAAAGCCTAGAAATACTTGTTTCAAGCAAGGCAATCATACGGCCTGTAAAGATCATAGAAATCACTGTTCCTAGCCCAATACCCAATATACCACCTGTAAAGACAAAGCCAATAATAAGAGATATTACAATGGAAATACCATCAAAGAGATTCTTACCAAAACCAAAACCTTTATGACACTTTTCTCCAATAACACTTGCTAAGCCATCTGCAGGATTAGGTACTATTTTCATACCTACAGTGAGTGATGCCCCAATGCCCGTAATTACAATCGCAAGAATAAGCATCATTAAACGTGCTGAATAACTAGAAGCGACAGGAATAACTCCATCAAAAACCTGAATAAAAAAGCTTGTTACTAAACTAGCATGAATCTGTAAGAATTGAAAATAATCAAACTTCTTACCTAATAAAATCCATTGAATAATGACAAGTAAAACATAATAGATAAAAGTCATTACACCAATAGGAATATGAGTGAGATAGGCGATATTATAGGCTACAGAGATGATGGGTGACACACCTAATTGTGTCTTTGTATTGAGATCAATACCACAGCCTAAAATCAATAATCCTAGAAGATAAATTCAAATTCTTTTATAATTCAGTTCCTTCATTATTTAACTGTCTTTGAAAAACTATGCATGCTTGTCATCTGCTTCTGTAATTCTAGATCATCTCTCTTGACCCATTCAGCTACTGCATCATCTTTAGATGTATGAACAGATAAAACATGCACAGTATCATGATTTTTTTCATTTTCAATATGATACTTATGGAAAATATTTTCTACAAATTTTTTAATATCTTCTTCTGATTGATAATGAAGATCACGATAATCGAAGGTAGAGTATTCTCTTTTTGTTTGTATACGATAATGTTTGACTTCTGATACAATCCAGTAAATTCCTCTATTTTGAATCTTCTTTGAGATATGACTGATTTCGATAGACATAGGATCCTGTTTTTCCTTACATTCTAAAATAGATTCATCTAGAGTACGATATAAAACATAAGTGTTCTCATAATCACCTTTAGACGTTTTAAAGCCATCACGAATCATTCCTAAACTCTTAAAGCCTACTGTATCTAAAACTATCTTTAATGTTTTAGTGACTGTATTTAATTGCATAATTGCATATCCAGCTTTAAATGCCTGTTCTAAAGAGTCCTTAATCAGACTATCTAGTTCTTTCTTATAGTCAGCTTTAATTGCATAAGAACAAGTTGCAATATGCTTGCAATGTCCGGTTCCTAAAGGTCTAATCAAATAAGCACCTACTAATAGATGATCATCAAGCATTACACCACAATATGATGCTGATTCAATAAAATCATCAAGAACAGGTGTGTCTTCTTCAAGATAAAGTTCTGTTTCAATCACTTCATTAAAAAGAGAAACAACTTCTTTTATATCTACTTTCTGGCATTTCCTTTTAATGATGTTCATTTGATCCACCTCCTATTAATAAATAAATGAGTGAAGCCATCATTAGTTCCTTTTTACAGAACGTATAATACGACTTCATATCCATTGCTTCCTTGTATTTCATTTGATGTAGAAAGAATCCCACAATTGATTCTCTGTTGAGATGATTTTGTAAGAAAGATAGATTCACCTTTGTCAGACTTAATTCCTGAGGGAAATAATCCTTTTCCATATATTTCTCAAATGCATTAAGAATCATATTTTTGTATTCTTCAAATGCATAAACCTTTAAATCATCAAAGCCCATTAATTCTCCAATAAAATCTAAAGTAATATATGTATAATCTTTGAGATTTAAGATTATTTGATGATTGGCTTCTAATAATAAAGATGTCAGTTCTGAAGAATTACTATTAAAGAATCCTCTCATTTCTTTTTCCATCATCAATAATTGTTTATAGTAATCATGAAATACTGTCTGATTTGAAGGAAGAAAAGTATACTGATTACCTTCATAATTTCCAAATAACTTATAAGCCATTAAGTAGCCCAAACGCCTATTTCTTTCTAGCGCATCCTTATTAAAGTCCATAAAACCACCTAAATCAACTGGTGGACATGAATAAAGAATAGAAGGACGATTGATATATTGTGGATGAACCGGAATAAGATGCATATCCACTACGACTATTTCATCAGCTCCCATATCTAAAGCAAGATCAATAGGAAGATTATCACTAAATCCCCCATCAATATATTTATAACCATTTATTTCTGTCATTGGAAAGACAGGAAAACAGGCACTACTTGCAAGTAAATAGTCAAGCATATGACCTCTTTCCATTTCTGATTTAGTCTTATAACATGCTTTCATACTTGGAAACTGCACTGTACATATACCAAAATCAATAGGTGAAGACAATAAACGTTCTTCATCCATCAGTCCACGGCAGTGTTCTACAAAAGGTGTATTATCAGCCCCTTTGTTTTTGAAATAGTGTTTCAAAAAAGATTGTGCAAGAGATGTCTGCTGGGCAATGGATTCTTTAAGTTCAGACAAGTTACTTCCCTCTTCCTTATTAAATAAAGAAGTTGTCATAAAGTCATCTTTTAAATCAGTCAAATCAGGTGCATTATTAAAGACATGATCCATATCTAATATATTCCATGTATACTCTAATCCTTCATAGTCTCCCATAGCGACTAATGCCCCATTGAGCGCACCAATAGAAGTTCCTGTTACAATATCAAAATGTTGGTTTAATTCTTTTGCAGCAAGTAAGAAACCTGCTTCATAGGCTCCTTTAGATCCTCCACCACTTAATACAATAGCTCTTTTCATAGAGTTTCATCTCGATTCGTATCATGAATGATTTTCTTCATGAATTTCATTTCTTTGTTGAATTCTGTAAAACGTGACATCTTCCATTCCCAGTTAGGAGATCCAATAGTACCTGGAGTATTAAAGCGTGATGTTTCTGGTTCTCCTAAAAGATCCCATACTGGAATAATGACAGATTCAGCAGGTAAATCCATACAATAATGAATCATCTGACGATGTAATTTACGTTCCCTATAACCATCTAATAAGAGTTCTATATCCTTTAAGCTATCTTTATCAAGATTATCATACCATCCCATTAATGTATCATTATCATGTGTACCGCTATATACAACAACCTTATCAAAATCAAATTCATCCTTGTAATGGAACTGGAAAATATACATACCCTTGAAATTATAATGATCTCTTAATTCATACACTTCATCTCTTAATAATCCTAGATCTTCTGCAAGAATATGTGTATCTGGATATTCTTCAAATAATTTGTCAAATAGTGCATACCCTGGTGCTTCTACCCATTCCCCTACTACTGCAGTAGGTTCTGATGCTGGAATCTTCCAATAAGTATCAAATCCACGGAAATGATCAATACGTACTTCATCATAAAGCTTATTCGCACTATGAATTCTATCAATCCAGAACTTGAAATTTGTCTTTTCTAGATGATCCCAGTCATAGATTGGGTTACCCCATCTTTGTCCAAATTCACTAAAATAATCAGGTGGTACACCTGCTACAAATGAAGGTGTGCCATCTTCGTCTAATAAGAAGTCTTCCTGATCTAACCAGCAATCAGCACTATCTAATCCTACATAGATAGGCATATCCCCTATAATCATAATCCCCTGATCATTCGCATATTTTTTTAATGCATACCATTGTTTGAAGAAATAATACTGTAAGAATTCCTGATAATTGATTTCTTTCTCAAAAGGTAACAGTTCAAAAGATTGATGTTTAGGGAACTCCTTATATTCCTCATGCCACTCTGTCCATGGCTTTCCCTCATTTGTTAATTTAAAAGTGCGGAATAAGGCATAACCCTCAACCCATTTATTGTTTTCTACAAACTGTTTAAAATCATCATTAAATTCAAATCTTTTATAAGCGAGTCTTAATAAGTCTTCTTTATGTGCACGTACAGCTTCATATTCCACTGTTTCAGCCTGTTTATTAAATGTTTTTAATTCACCTTTTTCAAGTAATCCATCTTTAACTAGATCTTCTAAATCAATATAAAGTTCATCACCCGCATAAGATGAATATGGCTGATAAGGTGAATTCCCATATGCTAAAGGATTAAGTGGTAAAATCTGCCAGATCTTTACATCTGATTTTTTTAGCTGATCTACAAATGTATATGCGTTCTTTCCAAAATCTCCTACACCATAAGATGATGGTAGTGCAGAGATAGGACATAGTATTCCTGCTTTCATATTAATAACCTAACTCCTGTCTCATAATAATTACATGAATTCTATCCTTGTTTCCCTGACGTGCAAGTTTGACATAAGATGCACAGATTCTTTGATCTGACATGCAATTGACACACTTACCAGCAACAGCACATCCTGTTTGACGGTGTAATCTAATCGCATTTGCCGGTGCTGACACGTTTTTAATATGATCAATGGCTTCTTCTTCTGATTCAAAAATCTTATTGACACCAACAACTACATAAACATCCTTAGGCCCATAGATCATTGCAGCCACTCTATTACCATTGCCATCAATATTATATAAACAGCCATCTGTTGTCATTGCATTGGTACTCGTTAAATAAATATCCGCATTAAATGCTTCATGATGAATCGCATTGATTTTTTCTTTAGTTAATCCTTTAGCATAACGATCAAGGAACTTCACATCACTTGCACGCACTAAATCTAATACATGCATTTCATCTAGTGACATAGAACCACCTACTGCTACTACCTTTTGGTCCTTGAAAATTGTCTTAAAATAATCATGAAGCTCTTCTTCAGTATTAAACACTTCACAAGTCATGTTATTTCTTTCTAATGCTTTCTTTAATCTCTCAATTTTCAAATCATACATACCCAATAAATTCTTATCCATAAAAAAACACCTCTCTGTCCCCTATTATAACATATGAAAGTGGTTTATAATAAATAAAAAAGGAGGTTTCATTATGAGTAAGAAACTACTAGTTGTTGTAGATTATCAGAATGATTTTGTGGATGGTGCACTTGGATTTGAAAAAGCAACCAAGATTGCCCCTTATATCATTTCATTAGTAAAGAAATATGAAGAAGAAGGTGAAGATGTCTGGTTTACTAAAGATACACACTTTAATAACTATCTAGAAACACAGGAAGGCAAGAATTTACCTGTTCCTCACTGTATCTCACAGACAAAAGGACATGAACTTTATGGAGAATTGCAGTCTTTAAGTAGAAATCATACAGTGATTGAAAAAAATACTTTCCCATCTTTAATGCTTGCGAACTTATTAAAGGATACAGCTTATGAAGAAGTAAGAGTAGTAGGAGTAGTGACTGATATTTGTGTTATTTCTAATTGTATTATGATTAAGAGTGCGCTTCCTGATGCAGTTATTGAAGTAGATACAAAAGGATGTGCATCTTTTGATGAAAACCTAGAAAAAGCCGCTCTTACAGTATTAGAAAAGAGTTTGCAGGTTAAAGTGATTTAGTGTTATTTTTCTGTTTTCCATAAATTATATAAATTGTTTTGTATTATTTCCTCATTTTGTATTGCATCTAGCAAATGATAGTACTATAATGAGAACAATTCTAAAGGGGGATTTTAATAATGGAAATCAAAGTAGAAAGAGCAAAGACTCTTAAAGAAAAGCCAGATCAGTCAAATCTTGGCTTCGGTAAATATTTTACAGATCATATGTTTGTATATGATTGGGATTCTGAAAAAGGATGGCATGATGCACGTATTGTACCATATGCACCAATTCAGATGGATCCAGCTACAATGGTCCTTCACTATGCACAGGAAACTTTTGAAGGCTTAAAGGCTTATCGTGATCCTGAAGGAAATGTTCAGTTATTCCGTCCAGAAATGAATGCAAAACGCATGAGAAACTCAAATAAACGTTTATGTATGGCTGAATTACCAGAAGAAGAATTCGTAGAAGCTGTAGAAACTCTTGTTAAGTATGAACAGGATTGGATTCCTACTGCACCTGAAACTTCTCTATATATTCGTCCATTCATGTTTGCAACTGAACCAGGTGTTGGTGTTCATCCAGCAAATAAATATAAATTCGTTATTATCTTAACACCAGTTGGAAACTATTATCCTGAAGGTGTTGCACCAGTTAAGATCTGGATCGAAGATGAATTTGTAAGAGCTGTTAAGGGTGGTACTGGTTTCACTAAATGTGGTGGTAACTATGCTGGTTCACTTGCTGCTCAGGTTAAAGCAGAAGAACATGGCTATACTCAGGTATTATGGCTAGATGGTCAGGAAAGAAAGTATGTTGAAGAAGTTGGTTCTATGAACATCATGTTCTTAATCAACGATACAGTAGTGACTGCACCTCTTGAAGGTTCAGTACTTCCAGGTGTTACAAGAGATTCAATGTTAACAATTCTTCGTGACTGGGGCTATAAAGTAGAAGAACGTCATCTAAGTGTTGATGAATTAATGGAAGCAGGACGTACTGGTGCATTAAAAGAAGCTTGGGGTACAGGTACTGCAGCAGTTATTTCTCCAGTTGGTGAATTATGTTATAAGGGTGAAGAAGTTCTTATCAATGACTTCAAGACTGGTGAATTAACTCAGAAATTATATGATACTTTAACAGGTATCCAATGGGGTAAACTTCCAGATAAGTTCAACTGGATTCATAAAGTAAAATAATTAAAAAGCGCTTCGGCGCTTTTTTTAGTGCTTATAATTGAGTAATCCAAAATGAAAGAGAGTATAAAATATATAAAATTGACAGTAGAATGCACGATTATAGTCCATCAAGGATAAACAGAACTATGGCAATAAGATGATCAAAAAAAATAGTGCGTAAGCGCAACAATAGAATCAAAGACTACAGCACGCATTGTGATTAATTACTGTCTTGATAATGATATAGGAATACTTATTGTGGGCTATAACGAAACATTTCAGAAGGATTCCAATATAGATAAAAGTAACAATGAGATACTTCAAGATAAGCTTGAATATCTCTGTAAATCAAATGGCATCATACTTGTAATGCAGGAAGAATCGTACACCTCATAAGCTTGCTTATGGGATAAGACCATTTCAATGGAAAGAGAATACATCATGGACAGTATAGAACAGCTGATGAGAATGTACTAAATGCAGATGTAAGTGGTTGTGGATGCAAGTATCCTATACGACAGAGGCGAAGTAGACACGCAATAAGAATAAGGATCAACTCGCATTAGGTGAAAACTTAAATACTAAGAAACTAAAAACTCCGACTTAATTTTAAAATTAAGCCGGAGTGGTTTATTTGCTGTGTTTTCCAATAATAAATACAGCAGCTCCAATAATTATGATTAAAGAACCACATATTGTCAATAAATAGGAAACAACCATATATTTCTCCTTAAGAGGGCAACATCCTTATAAAGATAGTAACATTTATTGGTTCAAAAGTGTAGTGTTTTTATTGAAAACAAAAGAAAAAATGCGATTTTAGTCGCACTTTCCCTATCTATCTTCGATATTTTTATATTCTTTAAGTTCTCCCACAAATTTAGTGGCAGGTCTAACAATTCGTCCACTATAAAGCTTAGATTCAATATTATGAGCGACCCATCCTACTGTTCTTCCAATTACAAAGAGTAATGTATAGAGATCTTCAGGAATACCAAGCATATCATATACTAAACCACTATAGAAATCGACATTTGTACAAACATGAATTCCTTTTCTTTTATAGATTTCCTCAATCGCAATAGCTGAGAATTTTCTATAGAATTCATATTCATCATGTCTGAATTTTTCATATGATAATTCTTCACATTGTTTAGCTAAGATTTCACTACGTGGATCACTTAGTGTATAAACGGCATGTCCAATACCATAAATAAGTCCTGTATGGTCATTAAAGTCCCCATCTAAGATATCCTGGACAATTTGTCTAATACGAAGTTCTGATGCATGTATACCAATTTCATTAATAACAAGTTCCATCTGCTTCTTAACCGCTAAGTTGGCACCACCATGCTTTGGACCCTTTAATGAACCAATAGCCCCTGAAATGGCTGAATAAATATCTGTACCAGTAGAAGATATAACAACATTTGTGAATGTAGAGTTGTTACCTCCACCATGATCTGCATGTAGAATAAGTGCAGTATTAAGTACTTCTGCTTCCTTATTAGAGAAAGTACCATCTCTTCTTAATAAATATAAAATCTGTTCAGCAATAGAATAATCATAATTCTGATGATGAATAATCATAGATCCCTTATCAAAATGATGTACCTTTGATTGATATGTATAGCTGACAATAACAGGAATCTTCGCAATCAAATCAATTCCCTTATCTAATGTTTCTAATACACCTACATTATCTGGATCATCATCATAGCTATAAAGCATCAATACTTCTCTTTGTAGCTTGTTCATGAGATTCTTCTCTGGATAGCCCAAAATATTTAATTCTAGGTATCTTTCAGGCAAGCTGTAATGATCGCTAATCGTCTTCTTAAAGTGTTCCAGTTCCTCTCTATTTGGCAAATAGCCAAATAGAATCAAGAAGCATACTTCTTCATAGAGGAAACGGCGTCCTTTTCCATTTTCCACAATGTCTTTTACATTGATACCACGATAATACAATGTACCATAGTCATCAACTTTTTCACCATCAACCTTCTTGTACCCCACTACATCTGATATATTTGTCAAACCAACTAATACACCAGTACCATCTTCATTACGTAAGCCTTTCTTTACAGAATACTTCTTATAAAGTTCACCAGGAATAGCTGTTTCATCCAATGATTTCTTAAAACAATCCTTTATATTCTGATCCATATCATCAACTCCTTTTTGAAGGTTGAATCTATTCTATCACATTATCCATAGATTGTATACAAGTATTCTTATTAATATCATAAGTTTTGAATACCCACAAACCACAGGTTAGTGAAAATTAAATTTCATAAGCACCGATTAAACGGCGTTCATGAAGCTGAACCGGACACATGAATTTCCCATCTGTTCTATAATTAGATTAGAAATTAGATGGAGGTATAATCATATGTCAAACAAAGTATTAAAGCCTAAGAAAGCTTCTCTTTATCAGTTCACTCAGAAATATTCCAACAATA
>NZ_RCYB01000070.1 GCF_004168205.1 Catenibacterium sp. co_0103
TCTTCCCATAAGAAAAACCTCCTCAGCAAACAGTGCTTTTAATTATTTACACTGTCTACTGGGAGGTCATCATATCATTAAGAGATGCTTATTTTTCTATATGATAAATACCATATTTGTTAGGAACATAAGTAAATGACACTTCTTGAAGTTGTTCATTGAGATACTTAGCAAGACATTCAATTCCTGGTGCTTCACAAGTCATATGGTTAATAACAATGAGAGGTAAGTCATTATCCATCGCCCATTGAACTGCAGTCCAGTTATTGATACCATCGTCACTTACTAAGCAGGCATCAACTCCATGTTCAGACATTTGAAAAACATCTGTGCATGCTCCAGTACCTATTCCTAATCTATTTATTTTTTTATTCTTATCACCAATCACTTCAATGCCATACTGATAATAAGGCTTGATTTGCTTTATGATATGGTGTGCTAATTCTTCGACTGTCATATTTACATCATTCGCAAATCTTAAGAATGAATAATCATGCGACTCTTCGAATTTTAAATCTAATACTTTTGCCCAGCAATCTCTTACACCATATTCTGGATATAAATCCCATAAATCATGACATCTATATAACGTAATATCATGTTTTTTTAATAAGGCTTCTTTTTCTTTCTGTGCTTTATAAACAGCTGTAGGAAGTGATGTTGATGCCATATAGAATGCATTTTCATGTGTAATAATAAAATGCACATCATGTTCTATTGCATACTGAATAATTTCTTTAGTAGCAACCCAGCAAACAACTACTTTATTCACGTCTTTTTGATCATCACCAAATAGAATACGGTCTCTTGTACAACTTCTATTGACCCACTCACCGTGTGATTCTAATAAATCTAAAATTTGTCTAACTCTCATATGTCCTCCTTTAAAAAACCTGGAGAATAGGATAACCCTATTCTCCCTGTTCAGATAATTTCTCATCTTCTAAATCCATCTGTTTATCATAAGATTTCATAAATGGAATGAAGACAATAATGTTGATTGCAAATAAGACAAACCAAATAATAATAGCACGATAATCCATAGTTGAAAGGAATGCATATAGAGGTGCAGGTAAAGTCCAAGGAACACTCATACATGTCTTACTCATAAGACCTGCAGCTGTTGATAAATATGCAACAACTAAATTAATAGCAACACAAATCATACTTGGAATGAATGTTAGAATATTTAATACTGTTGGAACACCAAATACTAATGGTTCATTGATGTTAAATACTGATGATGGAATTGCTAAACGTCCTAGTGAACGTAATCTCTTATTCTTACATACAAAGTTCAAGTTAAATAGAATTGCAAGATAAGCAATAGCTAATCCAAAGATAAATGTAAAGTTACCTGCAATAATGTTTGGAATTTCTTTGTTTGCATTATATGCAGCTAAGTTAGCAACTAAGTTACCAGTGAAAATTGGTGTAGTAATAGCACTTACCATGTTATCACCATGAATACCGAAGAACCAGAATACTACTGTTAATAATACAATAAATAACATAGATGGTAGTGATGCAGTCGCTGAGATAAGTGGTGAGAAAACAGTAAATACAAGATTTGTAAGACCTGATCCTAATGTTGCAATACATACCTGATCTAAGAAGATAAAGAATAAAATATCAACAACCATTGGCAATAAGACTTCGAATGGCCCAGCAACCATAGGTGGCACACCGGCTGGCATTTTGATTTTGATATTTTTCTCAATCATGAAGTGGTTAATTTCAATTACAACAAGTGCAACGATAATAGCTGCAAACATAGAACCAGAACCAAGACCACTTAAATTGATATAACTACCATCTTTAATAGTCTGTGGAACTGCTGCAATACATAAGAAAGTAAATAATGCTGTAATCGCATTTGGGAAAGCTTCCATTTCATAATGCTGTGCTAAACGATATGATACACCAAGCACTACATATACAGAGATGATTCCAATTGTTAAGTTAAATGGAATTGTAAGAATTGAAGACCACTGAGTAGCCCATGTCTTCCATGCGATTAAAAAACTAAAGAAGAAATTAGTAGGTTTCATAACCTCTAAATCAACTGGTGGGTTCGCAATCATAAGTGAAATACCACCAATAACTGTAAGTGGAATTAAAATTGTAAGACCATCTCTTAATGCGGCAAGATGTCTTTGTGAAGCAATCTTTGTTGCTACTGGTACAACTTTTTCTTCCATCACTTTTTGAAACTTGTCAAAAAAAGCTTTTAATTTTTCCATAAACAATGTCCTTTCTATCACTTGTAAGAGTTTACATATATGATTATATTCTTGTTGTGAAATAGTGTCAATATATTTTGATGATAAATGGGAATTTTCTCATTAATTGGGCTTAATAAACTAAATTCCACGCTTAATATCATTATTTTATTATATTGATACTTTTTCTCATTATTTCATTGAATCATTTATTGTGATTTCTCAAAATCATAGCACATAAAAAATCTTTTTAAATATAATCTACCTTCAGCAAACTAACGAATGAAATCATGAGCCTCTAATACTTACCTCAAAGTGCCTACTACCCTCCTATCTAATTCTCTAGTAGAATACATATAGGAGGGTATTTAACATGAGTGAACAACTATTAATCAAACATACACAAGAAACATTTAAAAAACATTTCTATGAAATCAATGATCACATTCTATTCTTCTATTCCTATGGTCATAGTAATGCAACTGCTATTATAGGTAATAGTTCTGTTATCTTAATAGATACTCTAGACTCTAATGAATATTCACAAGACTTATTGAATGACTTAAGAAAGTATACAGATAAACCAGTGAAAACATTAATCTATACTCATGGTCATCCAGACCATAGAGGTGGTGCAGGTACTTTTAGAGATACTGTAGAAGAAATCATAGCTTTTACACCATTTAAAACACCTTTAAAGTATTATGAAAAGATTGATGAAGGATTAAGAAAAAGAGGAACATATCAACATGGATATACTCTTACAAATGAAGAAGCAATATGCCAAGGTATTGGTATAAGAGAAGGTAAGGTTACTGGTCATGGATGCTATGATTTTATCTCTCCTACTACTTTATATACTGAAGATAAAGTCATAAGAGATATTGATGGTATACATCTAGAGTTATATAGAGCACCAGGAGAAACTGATGATCAAATCTGTATCTGGATCAATGATGATCAGGTTCTCTGTACGGGTGATAACTATTATGCTGTTTTTCCAGCATTATATGCTATTAGAGGTACACAATACAGAGACCTTGCTACATGGATTGATTCTTTAGACCTTATTCTTTCTTTTGATGCAAAAGTTCTATTACCAGGGCATATACATCCTTTATTAAACAAAGAATTAATCCAGAACCAAGTAGGTCAGTTTAAAGAAGCTATCGAATATATTCTCTTTAATACCCTAGACTGTATTAATAAAGGTCTTACTCTAGATGAAACAGTACAAACTGTTTCATTACCAGAAGAACTTAAGAACTCACCTTACCTGCAGGAATATTATGGAACTGTAGAATGGGCTGTTAAAAGTGTTTATACAGGCTATGTAGGATGGTTTGATGGTGATCCTATCCATTTATTACCTGTCAGCAATCAAGAATATAATAGTGTATTATTAGATCTTATTGGTGAAGAAAAACTATTAGAGAAGATTAAAGACTGTATGTCTCATTCACAATATCAAATAGCCTTACAATTATTAGAACTCATAGACAATAAAGAACTAAAAAAAGAATGTCTACTACAACGTGCAAAACAAGTAAGAAGTGCGAATGCGAGACATTATCTAATTGCAGCTAGTAAAGAGTATTAAAAAGCAGGTCCCCTCGGACCTGCTTTAGTGCGTATTAAGCTCTTTTTCTTCTAATAAGAATGATTCCAAAAGCGGCTACTACAAACATTGCGATATATGCTGCAAATGTAGTTGTATCACCAGTCTTTACTGGATCCTTCTTAGTAGTAGTTTCAGTTTTGTTTGTTGTATCTGTTTTGTTTGTTGTGTCTGTCTTATCTGTTTTATCTGTTGATGGTTTGTTTTCTGGAGTAGTAGGCTTTTCAGGTTCTACTGGAGTAGCATCTTTCATATATGTAGCTGCCCAATTCCAGATATGAGTACCTGATGCATCAGATGGGTTATTTCTTAAAGTATAAATCCAAGACCAATGGTCACTGTATTTAACTGTTTCTTTCACACCATCTAAATTATAATCTTCTTCAAATTTAAGTTTACCACAAGGTCTAGTTTCACCTAATGAGTCAACTTTATCTTCTAAATCTACTGTATCATATAATGATAATTTATATTTACCATCTTTAGTTTCACTAGTAGTGAAGCTTGAATTGAATTCCTGTTCTACTCGAGTAGTAGTTAATTCAGCACCATCAGTTAAGATTTTAAAGATTCTCTGTGAACATACTTCTGACTTAACGCTAGAGTCTGTCTTACCCTGTACTAACCAGATAGCTGTCTTAGAATTCTTAAGGCTAGCTAATTCTTCATCAGTAGGAGTTTCTCCACCTCTAATTGCAGCTGTATCTAATGCTGGACAGTTGATCATAGCTGCAGAGAATAAATCAGGATATGCAATCAACATTCTAGTAGTCATATAACCACCAGCTGAACATCCACTTACTACAACCTTATTAGGGTTAATATTGTATTTCTTAATAACTTCTTCGATTTCTGTTTTAGCTTTTTCTAATAAATTATCTCTTTGAGCATAGTACCAAGTAGCTGGTGCTTGGAAACTCATTACATGAGCACCACCAAAGATGTTCTGAGCTTCATCAGTAGCCCAAGCAACAGTACCTCTATTTGCAAGCATCTGAGCAACGTTATTCTGAGTATTATAACCTTCTAAGTCCCCTTCACCATTACCATGGAACCAAACAACTAACTTATCAGCACCTTTTGCTTCATGGAACTGATAGTTGATTCCCTGAGAGCCTTTAACTGAAGTGAACTTTGCTGTTTCTTCATCAATAACAGTATTATCACAAGTGATTTCTCCAGTGATATCTTCTAAGTCTCTACCATCTACTGAAGTTGCTTTTAAAGCTTCATTCTGAGCAATAGTATAATTAATCTTACCTGGATAGTTTCTACTTTCAGATAACCAAGTTAAAGTAGCACCTTCTGATTCATTCATATAAAGTGTTACCTTACCACCTGCAACTTCTACCTTTTCAATAGTACGATCAGCATCACTATAAACTTTCCCGTTATTTGAACCAATCTGTACATAGTTAGTTGCATGAACTGTATAAGTATCTTTATCAGCGCCAGATACTTTTACACCATCACCGTAGTCAATTACAACTTTATTGACTACCTGCCCAGCATCTGTGACTTTACCATATAACTGAGCTACATAATTACCTGCTGCCTGAACAGGAACTACAAACACCATTGCAACCATCATTGCAACACTTACAACAACTGAAAATACATGTTTCATCTGTTTCATGTCCATTTCCTCCTGTAATTAATATATCAGAAAGAGCATATGAAATCGATTGCATAAAACGTTTTTAGTTTTTATTTTATAACCATTATTTTTTTAAAACAGAAAGGGTTCATAAATAGAACTACATTTGTATATTATCTAAGATTCCATATATATTTTCAAAAATCATACAGAGATGATGTATTCTATCTGCTATACATCTCTCATCAATTTCTATATAGTTTTCATTTAATTCCTTCTTCTTTGCGACTTTCCCTATGTAGATATGTTCTATATTTCTTTGTTCCAATGATTCCATTAAAGTAATATATTCATCAAGATATCCTAATTCAAATCCTAGATTAGAATGAAAAAGAGAGACAAAGAATACAATATCATCCGATGTCACATTAAGCTGTATCAGCTGTTTCATAGGAAGAGATTGATACAGCTGAAAATCTATAGGTATTTTTGTATCTCGGAAAATCTGCTTATAGACAAGTAATGGTGCAAGAGAACTCTCATCTCCTAAAACAACGATTCTTTTCTTATCTTTAATCTTATCCCAAAGTGACTCATCATACTGGCAGGAACGATAAAGTGGTCTCGTAGACAACTCATAATACAGCTGATATTGAACAGCAGTAAAATTCTTATAGCCCAAATCAATAGAATAACGTCTCAATGTTGATTTAGAAATATCTAAGTCTTTTAATATATCATTTACTTTATATTCAATAATAGAATGACGATTTTCTAATAGATAATGTGTAATACGATAAGTATGGCTTTCTCTATCCGATATACTATCTAACATATTCAACTGTTCTAATATCATAAGTAATTCTCCGCATAATAGTATGTAATTTCTTGTATATAATAATCCAGGATCATATTCTCTAATACTTCATCTAAGCCTTGAGGAATTGTAAGACCATAAGCATCCTGCAAATAATCATAATGTCCTATAGTAATCATCTTTGGATTATTCTCTTTCATTTTATTAAGTAACCAAGGATTTAAGTCTACAATTCTTCCTTCCATACTTAATAATATGACACAATCATCTTTCTCAGGAGTAAAGAAGTTTGTTTTATATATACTATCTTTTACAACAAGCTTCCCCATTACATAGAAATCTATCTGCATTCTAGAAAAGTAACTAGCCATCTCATCAGAACCTATAAGTATTACTCTTTTACTATTATAAATCATCTCACATACTTCTTTAATCCATGACATATCTATGAGTCTTTCATAATCTTCTGATTTAAGAATACTAGAAAATACCTTATGAAGCATCTCATAATCTTTATCATTGATTCTATTTTGTATCTGTACATAGCGAATACGCATATGACTAGAAAATAATGCTTTAAAGATCATATACTTCTTATAGCCATAAATACGAAAGAATCGATTTAAGCTAGAAGTAGAAACAAAACATCTTTCTGCGAGTTCATTAATAGTTAAATAATCTAATTCATGTCCATTCTCTAATAGTCCTAAGGCAATCTGATAGTTGATATCACGTACTTCTGGATTATTAATAAACATGAATAAGGCATTAAAAAAACAATTCATCGTATCCCTCCCCTACAGTTATCATATCATGAATTGTTTTTATACTTCATTTTTTTCAAATTCGTGCTTAAAAATGCTTATACATCCATATGATATATACCATAATCATTGGATACAAAGGTAAAAGTCACTTCTGGAAACTGTTTAGATAAATACTCTACCATATGTTCCATACCTGGTGCTTCACATGTCATATGATTAATCACTATAAGTGGAATATCATGATCTACTGCCCACTGGACACCTATCCAGTTACTCACACCATCATCACTGACTAAACATGCATCTGCACCTTCTTCATACATTTCAAATACATCTGTACAAGCACCTGTACCTATGCCTAATCTATGTATTATTTGCGTCTTATCTCCTATCATTTCTATACCTTGCTGGTGGTAAGGTTTTATTCTATTAATAATATGCTGTGCACATTCTTCTACTGTCATATTGATATCATGAGTATATCTATAGTAAGAATGATCATGTGATTCTTCAAAATCTAGATCTAATGTGTTAGCCCAGCTATCTCTAATGCCATATTCGGGATAGACATCCCATAAATCATGACATCTATAAATAGTAATATTATTTTCCTTTAATAATGCTTCTTTTTCTTTTTGTGCTTTATATATAAGTGTAGGTAACGATGTAGATGCGAGATAGAAGGGATTCTCATGTGAAATAATAAAATGTATATCATGTTCTATTGCATATTGAATCACTTTATTAGTCGCAACCCAACAAGTAATGACTTTACTTATTTCTGTTTGATCATCCCCAAACAATATACGATCTCTTGTACAGCTTCTATTCACCCATTCAGCTTGTGACTCTAATAAGTCTATGATGTCTCTTATTGTCATATATGTTCACTCCTTTCTTATAATTATACACAAAAAAAGACATTCTTAATCAAGAATGTCCACTTGTACTGCGTTAATTGTCATAAGGCTAGTAAAGTCATTAATAGATAATGTACCTACAATCTTTACTTTCTGACCTTGTTTAAACTGCTTAATTTTATAGTTTGGATTATAGATGATTGTATCAATACCACCTACATTAGGAATAAAGAAACTTAACTTGATATGATCAAAATAATCTTTTACAGGTGCTTCATGAATGACTAAACCTTCAATAGAGATAGGAGTCTTTTCCTGTCCATTTCCAAATGGTGATAATACCTGTAAGTATTCTTCTATATTTGTCTTAGATAAGTCTGAAATTTCTAATGGAATCACATCTCTTACTCGATCATCATCATGGAATTCATCACTAATAAAGTATCCTGCATTAATTTCATCCGCAATAGGTGCAACAGAACGGAACTTACCTGTACCAGGACAACCATAAATAAGGTACTTAACCATCTTCTTCGCATTATTTAAAGAACTAAGATAATGTGCCATCTTATTTGTGATAGAACCAGACATAACACTTTCATTATATGTCTTCTTGAATTCTCTTTGACGCATATTGTTTTTCTGTCTTGTCTTAGGCGTTAAAGCAACAAACTCAATCGCATCAAAACGACAATCATTTAATAAACCTAAAGTCTTCTTTAAATGATAACGGTTAGAGTTACGTAGAGGAACTTCTTCAGCCTGAATACCAATACCTGCAAGAGAAGCTAAATACTGATTTTCTTTACCAAGTAATGTATTAATAAGCTGTAATACAAGTAAACTCTGTGCAACATCTTCATCCTTATAGTGACCACCAGGTACTAATGGATATACATTGTCACCATCTCTTACTTCTAACTGATTGCCTAAGATAATATGAAGACCAGGCCCAAAATCATCTTGAGGACCATCAAAAAATTCAAAAGCTGATTTCCCTTTAGCCATTAAGACACCCAGGAAAATCATTGCACTTTCTAATAAATGATGTAGTTCTGTACTCATGATACAAATATGAATCTTAGACTTAGAAGCACATGCTTCTTTAATGAGATTCAATGCTGTTTCACCATTCTCTAAATCTGTAAAGTTATAATAGAATGGTGTGTTGAGTGCTTCATAGTCTTCTTTTGTGAAGCCTCTATGTTCTACATATTTCGCAATAATAGGATTCACTTCATATGAATCCATAATTTCTTTAGTATGAGATAATTCAACTTCGTGAAATATCATTTTTTCACTCCCCTCTTTCCAAAACAATTATAACGAATGGTTCTCTAAAAAAAAAGTGTTACTTTCATTTACACTTTTTGAAACTTCTCAACGACTTTCTTTTTATTGTGTTAGACTATAGTCATGAGGAGGGGATTCCATGAAGAAAGATCAATATCAAATGGACATGACGCACGGTCCATTACTTGGTAAGATCTTAATATTTTCTATACCATTAATGTTTTCAGGGGTGCTGCAGTTATTATTTAATGCAGCAGATGTTATTGTGGTAGGACAGTTTGCTGGTCCACGTTCTATTGCGGCAGTAGGTTCTACATCTTCTGTTGTCAATCTATTAGTGAGTTTATTTATTGGTTTATCTGTCGGGGTCAATGTACTTGTCGCACGTTTTATTGCCTCACAAAGAGACAAAGATACCCATGAAACAGTACACTCTGCCATACTACTCGCAATTGTCTTTGGCTTGGTCTTTGCGATTATTGGTGTGACATGCGCAAGAATAATTCTAGAGGCGATGGGATCACCTGATGATGTCATCAATCTTGCAACAACCTATTTACGTATCTATTTTGTAAGTATGCCCTTTGTTGCACTTTATAACTTTGGTGCTGCCATATTACGTGCCATTGGTGATACAAAAAGACCACTTATATTCCTTATTATAGCGGGTGTTGTGAATGTCATATTAAACTTAATATTCGTTATTATATTCAAGATGGATGTAGCTGGTGTCGCACTTGCGACATTTACGGCTGAACTTGTTTCGTCAATTCTTATTATTAACTGCTTGATGAAAACAAGTACTGTCATTCATTTAGATATTCATGCTTTAAAGTTTCATAAAGATAAAGTGATTCAGATATTCAAGATTGGTTTACCTGCGGGATTACAGGGTGCTATCTTCTCTATTTCTAATATTCTGATTCAGTCATCTATTAACTCATTTGGTTCTATTGCGATGGCAGGCAATGCCGCAGCAGGATCACTTGAAGGATTTGTTTATCAGTCTATGAATGCCATCTATCAGGCGTGTGTCACTTTCACAAGTCAGAACTATGGTATTAATGATAGAAAGAGAGTCGATAGAGTCCTTGCATTATGTATTGGAATAGTCACAGTTGTAGGACTTGTTTTAGGTAATCTTGTCTACTTCTTTGCGGATGAACTCATTCGTATCTATACAACAGATGTACAAGCTATTGCCTATGGACATGAAAGATTATTGTATATATGTGTCCCTTATTTCATCTGTGGCTGGATGGATGTCATAGTTGGTTCATTAAGAGGTTTAGGCTATTCTACTATTCCTATGATTGTATCTTTAATAGGTGCATGTGGACTAAGAGTCTTATGGATTCTTACTATCTTCCAATATTTCCATACACTTAATTCTATTTATTTATCATATCCAGTAACATGGGTTGTTACTGCAGCAGCACATCTTATTACTTATATGATACTAAGAAAAAAAGCTTTTAACTAAAAAAAGCCATTCAGAAATTTAAAATGGTACCCATAAGGAGGACAACAACCTGACAGTTGTGATACCCACCTTGTGGGTATCTTTTTTTCATTTCGT
>NZ_RCYB01000071.1 GCF_004168205.1 Catenibacterium sp. co_0103
CTGAATCAAAGAATTGATGATGAATTCATAATGAGAAAAATTAAGGTGTTTATTTTTTGCTTTTTGTGATATATTAATGATGTTCATAGAAATCTCCTTATAAAGTGTGGTAACTATATAATACGATTTCTATGGACTTTTTTTATAAAAAAATTGAGAATAGGGGCCTGCGGCCGCGCGAATTGGGATAAAGGGGCATGCCCCTTTATCCCAATTCCTTAATTCCAGTTTCATTTTACAATTGAGGATACATCGATATATATGTATATAATTAGTTATATAAAGGTTGTATATGATTATGTATTGAATATAAGGGGGTGTTTTACAATGAACAATAATCGTAGACAAGCACAATTTTTACTAAGAAGTATAACTGATGATGTCCCACAACTTTTATTAGAAGAGAATAATTTAGTTTTTAGAAATGAATTGAAAGAAGATATTTTGATTCCTTGCAGTAGTATTATAAGCATTAAGATTTTACCTATTAATAGAATCTATAATCCCTCTGTTGGACTTTTAAAACATGGAATGAAAGGGTTCATGGCACAACGTAATGCGGGAGTATTTAGTGTTTATTTTAAATTATATATGTCTTTTTGACTATCTTTTTATATCTTCCTAAATGTCCGCAAAGCCTTATTTTATCGGCTCTACGGGCATTTTGCTTTTGTGGTAAACCTCGCATATCTAGGTCTATCTTCTTATATTTTCCCTGTCAATCGTGGTTAAAATCGTGGTAAATACTTCTATGCGATTAGACGCTGAACCTCTGATTTTGCGGTATCTATGGACGCATGAGCGTACCAGTTCATTGTGATACTAATGTTTGAATGTCCCATGATATACTGTAAATCTTTTGGGTTCATGTTCTTGCTTGCCAGTCTTGTGCAGAATGTATGGCGTAGCGTATGCGGTGTGATATGTGGCAAGGGATTGTCCTTGTGGTGCTTGTTATATTTCTTTACCATACGGACAAATAAGGCGTTGTAATCAATCGCAACTTTGGGCTTGCCTTTATGATTGACAAATAAGAAATTGCTCTGTCCGTCTATCACAAATGGTTCTGCCTTTGGGCGTTTCTTCATAACTCGTTGAAATGCCTGTATTGTTTCTCTACTTAATGGCACTTGTCTTATTCCGCTTTTCGTCTTAGGCGTTTCAATATAATAGCCCTGTTCCTTGCTCTTTAGTAACTGGTGGTCGATAATTACAACTTCATTCTTGAAATCAATATCAGCTACTGTCAGTCCGCACAGTTCCGAGATACGAAGTCCAGTCTTTAACAGTATCAGCACATCATCATAATGGTTGTGATACACATTGTCTGTCTTGATAAATGAGAGTAAGGCTTGTTCCTGTTCCTCTGTCAATGCGACTTTCTCTTTGGTATCATTTTCTAGGACTTCACTTAACTTGAAATCAAAGGGATTTTTCCTTACGCAATCGTCTTGTATGGCGATATAGAATGACGCTTTTAACGAGCGTTTATGGTTGTTAATGGTATTGTAGGAAAAGCCTTTGTCTTTCATGCGTAACGCCCATTCTTTAGCGTCAGAGGGCTTGATTGTATCAATACTCCTAGCACCTAACTTGTCCTCTTTCAATAACCGCATGAGTTGTTCCCGTTGTTTCTGTGTGCTTTTCTTCACATTTGCCCTTTGTGCGTTCTGTTTGGCATAAAGTTGGCAAAGCGTCATTTTCTTGCCTGTGCTGTCGATACCGTCCTCAATATCCCGTCTTATCTGCTGTTCCAGTTCTCGAAGTGAGGGTTTTTCCCGTTTTCCCTTTGGTGTCGGGTCTGTGGGTGTCAATCTCCAAGCATACACATATTTTGTGTTTCCAAATGCGTCCACATATTTATATAAGTATTTTCCGTCTGTTCGTTGGCTCTCTCCAGTATGCAGGATACGACCTTTGTTATCCCGTCTTTTTTCTTTCATGGTGTCTGCTCCTTTCCTTGTTGGAAAGAGCCTTGATATGACTTGTGTTCATCATAACACATACAAGGCTCATTTGCATTAGATTGCGTCCAATTTGTCAATAACCTTTTCAAACTGTCGGCGTTTAATCTGTATGCGGTTGCCATTCATAATGAGCCAGCCAGCGTCCTTGTTTTCCTCTGCCAATCGTCTTAACTTGTTTTCTCCGATACGGAAATACTTTGACGCTTCTTCAATGGTAAGGGTGTATTTTTCCCATACGGGAATATCGTTGTTGTTCATCAGATACCCCCTTTCCCATGTTTCGTGTCATACTGGATATAGGGGATAAGGTCGGTGCGGTTTATCCTCTGTAAATGGGCGGTTAATTTACTGGAAAGGGAATTGCTGTATCTTGCCCTATCAAGCATAGTTCCTACTTTTTCCAGTCCACCTAATGCGTCATGTTCTTCTAAGAAATAAAAACTTTTGACAGCGGAAATCACGCCACCCTCTGTGAGCCATTGCTGTGTTTCCTCAAGGGAATTATGCTGTTTTGGTACTTGCAGTTCCAAGACTTCCACAGCCCCCAAAAAGCGTTCCCAAAATCGACACATTTTCCATCTGCTTTTATTACTTTCGTTTCTGTTTGGTACGACAAAGCGTAGGTTGTTTGCCAGCAGTCCGAAAGCCAGTTCCCCAAGTTCCAGCGGTCTGTCTTTGAATGTCATGGCAAAAACATGAGCCTTATCATCACGCAGTTGCATTTCTGTCCGTTTCCAACTGCCAACTTCATCAAGTGTCTTATTATGTTTTGAACAGACTTCCTTATCCTTATCATAAAAGCGGTAGGACAATCCCGATTTTCCAGCACCGATATAAACGGTCTTTGCAGTGTCGAAATCATCAAACTTGCTTTCGTCAAAGTGGTAGCCCTCACTATTCGAGATAAATTCCTCTTTTTCACATTTCTTCTTTATCTGCTCTATGGTAAAGAATGGCTTTTCGTTCCTATCATCAATGGCAATATCAAGTCTTGTGAAATGGAAGTTATCCAGTCCGTATCTTCGCTCACAGCGTCGGAACATATCCCCAAAGGTATAATTCCTACTGTCGAGAATACGGAAAATATCATCACAACCTCTGCCAGTCATAACAAGATAACAGCCTAGCCCTTGTGGATTGTCCTCTGTCTTTCTTGCGTCCCCCGATACATAAATATCTCCAATCTGCCAGCGTGCCTGATAGGTCTTGAATTTAACGCTTGCCGGATAGACATTGAAAATGTCAGTCGGTAAACCTAAAATGTGCATGATAACATCTTCTGCGGTTGCAGTATCAAATACAATGCTGATGTAATCAATCTTAACGGATAAATTTTTGTGTGTAGTTATAGTGCATTACTCCTTTCGTACTTCCCGTTTTTTTGCGAGGTAAAAATCGTGTTTTTTCCTTTATTTATCACAGTTTCTAGGTACTATGACATGTATGCGCAGGGCGGTGTTACATATACGCCCTTTACGAACGCCTAAAGGCGTTCCCTTTCTTCCTGTGTCTGCCCCGTTCTTAACGCTCACGAGCCTTGTAAGGCTCGTGGCTAAACGGAACAGCCCAGTCAGAAATCCGATTTTCAGTCTGATAGTCCATGCCTATTCATGCTATCAAAGTGAAAATATCTATTCTATATGCTTACTCAAGCGTGTGATTGACCCTAGCGTGCTTAATCGCTCTATCTAACACGATAATAACGCCATTAGAATTACTTGTCAAGAAGTTTTTGTTGACTTTTGGATATAGATTAAGTATGATATGCTTATAAACGTCAAAAAAAGCAACGAAAGGAGCGGTTATACTAAGTTATGGAGCATTATGAAAAGAAAATCAGTTTCTTAGGAGAGAACATACAAACCATAAGAAAATACAGAGGAATGAAACAACAGGAACTTGCGGACAAAATCGGTATCAATATGCAGAGCCTTTCCAAGATTGAACGTGGTGTGAATTATCCTACCTTTGATACATTAGAAAAGATAATGGACGTGCTGGGTGTAACCCCAAATGAATTACTGTCGGGAGAATGGAAGTATGTTAATCAAGCCGAAAAGGAAGTCTGCCAGTTTTTAAGAATTGAAGAACGACTAAATGCAGAATTAAAACATGGGCATTATGACAACTTCTTTGACAGCGAAGAAGAATGGCTGGAATATGAGTTGAAAAAGTTACGGGAATATATTACCGACTACATCAACGGAAAAAGCATTGTAGCGTCCGACCTTTATCCAATCAAAGAATTTATCCAGCATTTGAAGTTTCAAAAACTGTTAGACCACTATGATGATTTATACAGCATGGATATGTTCGGTGAAAGCATAGAGGGACATAAATATAGGACACCTTATCAAGTCGTAAAAATGATAAACCCCAATTCAAAAGAAGATATGGAATTATTACGGGAAGTATTGAAAAATAACGATTTTGATGATGAGGACGAGTAACCCTTTTCCTCTTTGTAGAAGATACAGCAAACAAAAAGCCCAGTAAAGAGTGCAAAGCACCACCAATGGTGGCAAGGCTCTTGACAGGGCTTTTCCTTTACTGTTTGTGGCAGACAAGAGGAAGAAAGGGACAAAATCTGATTTGTAGTAAATTATATAAAAACGATATGAGATGTATTTGTATCATTTTCTTGTTGACACCATTTATATTAAGTGATATATTTGTCTTATAAAGATACAAAAACATCACATTGAAAAGAGGGATGATTATGACAAAAAAACAAATGAAACAAGTTATCTTTATGGGAGTAGGGTGTGTAATATTACTGATTGCAGGGATAATTTACTCTTTATTATTTAACGACGCACGCTGGGTTAAAAACATGGATATGTCTAATTATGTATTTTCCATAAAGGATATACCAATGTTGATAGTCGGTGCTTTGATAGCTATTTATGTCTTATATGTAACAGTTATCTTCTTTAAAAACGCCTTTTCTAAAAATTTTAAAGACAAAAACTATTCAAGAACAGTATCTTCATATTGGGGACTGTGTGGAATATTTGGATTTCTAGGTTTTAGCGGTTTTTGGACTTATTTTGAATATGGGAAAATATATCCTTTTGTATTCTTTATATTTTTTGGCTTTTTCGGCTTTTTCTTTGAAGGAAAACTTTCTCACACTTTAGAAGATGAACTTTTTTTAGAAAATAAAAGAAAAGCAGAAATAAACGCCTATAAAGTAGGATTTAAACTTCTCTTTATAGTCATTTGGCTTATGGCAATAGGAATGTTTTCTCGTAATGTGGAATGGTGTGCAATTTTTATGCTCATTTCTGTTTCACTTATCTATGCTTTAGTCATTTTTCTTAGCAACTATTTATTATACCGCTACGAAAAAGGAGAATAAGTCATGGTAGAAGATTTCATGTGCAACTTAAAGGTATATCGTGTAGCACAAGGTTTAACACAAGAACAACTGGCAGAAAAAGTCGGGGTTCGTAGAGAAACAATTATGAGGTTGGAAAAAGCACAATACAATCCATCTCTAAAACTGGCGATTGATATTTCACGGGTTCTCAATGCACCGATAGAAGATATTTTCATTTTTAAATAAGATAGTGGTAGTAAATTCGGTTCTATGTGATATTGGGAACAATAGAATATTAAGTTTTACATCAATATAAGAGTAATGCAACTATAATGTTAATTTGTATTGCTTGGAGGAACAATACCTGATGAAGATGATAATGATGTCATCGCAGAACAACTTGCAAAAATCAGTGAACAGATGGCAATTAAGAATAGGCGTAGCAAAAAAATTTGGAAAATTGCTGGGGTTATATTCCTAGTAATTGTGCTATTGAATATCCTCTTGATAATATTTAATATGTCAGTATCTAAAAACGTTTCAACAGATAGTAGCACCACTTTCATAGAAATAGGTGAAGATGATGTGATTGATGTAGAATAATTTCCAACATACAATCCCAGTTTGACAACTTTATATCCATACACACAAAGCAGTTAGTCTTAGGATTGACTGCTTTTTAACAAAAGACACCACTCAGGTGTAAAGGGTGTCTTTTTAGTGCTATTTTATTGTCATATCAAGGCTCATTCAATTGTGGTAAATTCGTGGTAAATTAAATAATTTTCTATACTTCAAAGTGCTTGAAAGTATAGTGTTTATGCGGATAATCGCAAATTAGATATAAAATTTATTTTAATTATTATGTAGATTTGAATGTTGTGACTACTACAAATACTTATTTATTTGAAAGTCTTGATCTTGAGAATGCATCGAAGTTTATTATGAAATTAGATGAAATCATCAAGGTTATTGATGATGTGAATCTTATTGATTTATTCAAAACAAAATCGATTAATGAATTGAAGGAATACATGGATCAGCATTATAAAGATTGGGCCAAAAAATATAATTTGGAAAATCCACGTACGACATTAGATGAAAACATGATAAGATTAGCACATAATAAGAACTAGTCTCTTTTTGAAAAGGAAAATAATAATAAAACAGTATGATTTCAGGTTTGACACAGAGTTGATCAAATCATTAATAGGAAAAACTTTCACAAAATACAAACATGCAGATTTCATCATTACAGATTCTGGGACAGGTATTTTGGGATTTGAGATTAATCAACAGGTATTTAAATTAGTGAACGATTATGAGGCGTTAGATTATTTTGGATTAGATGGTGAAGCAACAATACTAAGTATTTCTACATCCAATTGGACAGCAGTAGAATCAAGGTTTAATAATGATATCAAAGAAACATATATTGATGAGGTAGTACAGAAAATCATTCTAGTCAATGATCATACTTTTTCTAAAAATTATGATATGTGGGAAACGAAAGCTATTGTCTTCTGCTATGAAAATTTTGAAATCTGTTTTGAAAAACAGGATTGTTGGTTTTCAATGGAAATTGAAATCCATAAAGAACGTGATACGTAGAATGTGATAGATGATGGTAAAGATATATTGAATGATTTTGATGAGAATTCATCTGTTACAATAGAAAGAACAATAGTAGAAATTGTGTAATATGGGGGTCTGGATTTTTTCAGACCCTTTTTTGTGTTATGATATAAATCAGAGGGGTTAACTATGGAAATAAAAAAAGCAGATAGGGCTCATATAGTTGAAATAATGAGTCTTTACAAAGATGCAAAGATATTTATGGATAATCATGGCAATAAAGATCAGTGGCCTGTAGGTTATCCTTCAAAAGAGTTGATTACTAAAGATATAGATAAGATGTATTTATGCATGTATGAAAATCAAATTGCGGCTGTTTTCTATTATGCGATAGAAGAAGATCAAGCTTATAAGGAAATCGAGGGACAATGGCTCAATGATGCACCTTATGGTGTGGTACATCGTGTTGTTTCTGCACATATTGTAAAAGGGGCCTGCAAGTTTATCTTGAACTGGGCTTATAGTCAGATTCCTAATTTAAAGATGGATACTGGAATCAAAAATATCCCTATGCAGAATTTATTAGAATCTTGTGGATTTAAACAGTGTGGAAAAATAGTCAATACGCAAGGAATAACATGTCTTGCATATCAAAAAGGAGAAACAAATGAAATATAAATGTTTAATACTAGATCATGATGATACAATTGTAGATAGCACACGTACAGTGAACTTTCCTGCATTCTTAGACTCATTAAGTAAATTGCGTCCTGGTGTTACTATGACTTGTGAAGATTATTTTAAGTATAATTATAAGCCAGGTTTCACTGCATTATGTTTTGATATACTAAAGTTCACTGAAGAAGAAATGCATATACAGGAAAATAACTGGCAGTCTTATATTCGTGATCATGCCCCTGTCTGTTTTGATGGCATTCATGATTTATTATGGCGTTATGTAAATGAAGGTGGCACTATCTGTGTTATTTCTCATTCAATGAAGCATACAATCATTCGTGATTATAAGAATAATGATTTACCAGAGCCTTCTATTATATATGGCTGGGAATTACCTCCTGAAAAGCGTAAACCATCTATTTGGCCTGTTGAAAGCATTATTGAAGAACTTCATTTAAATAAAGAAGATGTCTTGCTTGTAGATGACTTATTACCAGGCGTACAGATGGCACGAGACGCGCATATTGATGCATGTGGAGCTGGATGGGCTCATGATATCAAGGAAATTAAAGAAGATATCAAGAATAAATGTACTTATTATGTTGAGTCTGTAAAAGAGTTAGAAGACTTATTGTTTGAGGGAGAGTAAAGATGGAATTAGACGCATTTTTATTAGTAAAAGAACCATTCAATGAAACTAGTAATTATATTAATCAACCATTAGATGACAAAGTACGTCTTAATGCAGCTTTAAGTAACTTTATGTGGGAAGAAGCAGATGCATATACTAAAAACCATACTGGAATGATTCATATCCATAAGACAATTGAAACTATTCAGACAGACTGTCCTTTGTTTGTAGAAGAAGTATGTTCAAATATTGATGAGAATGTTGTAGGAGTTTATATGAATGATGTCATCTATGAACCATCTTTTTATCAAACAATGGCCAAGATGATTGATCAGGATATGTTTCCTATTTATAACGTCATCTGGTTTGGTTTATATCCATTAGAAAATGGGGTAGGGGCTTATACAGATGGTCTTGAAAAACTCGGCTATCATGAAATAGAAGTCTCTTCTATTGGTGAACCTATGGCTGTATTAGACTTCATTAAAGACACTGCACTCTATGTTATTATGAACAATGTGGTATTTAAAGATGGTGAAACTATTGGGCTCACTATTGAACAGGTATTGACTATTCATTTGGGTGAAAGTGAGATATTTGATACACCAACTTTTAGGATAGACGATCCTTTTCTTACCAATTTATGAAAATACTTTCATTTTTAAGTGATATCTATGTAATCATTATTTAATTTGTGTTAATATATTATCGAGGTGACAAAATATATGTATTATTTTATAGGTATTAAAGGTTCAGGAATGGCTTCTCTTGCAAGAATTTTATATGATTTAGGTTATGAAGTCGCAGGAAGTGATATTGATAAGTATATCTTCCTTGAAGATGGCTTAAGAGAAAGACATATTCCTATTTATTCATTTAATAAAGACAATATTAAAGACGGTATGGATGTTATTGTAGGGAATGCATTTGACCGTTCTAATGAAGAAGTGGCTGCTGCAGAAGACAATCCTAATGTAACAATTCATCACTATTATGATTTCCTAGCTAAGCTTATGGATGATCATATTACTATCGGTATTGCAGGTACACATGGTAAGACTTCTACTACAGGTATGGCTTATCATTTATTTAAAGATTATGATAAGACAAATGTATTAATTGGTGATGGTACTGGTTATGCTACTAAGGGAGCTAAGTATTTCGTTGCTGAATGCTGCGAATATAAAGATCATTTCTTATGGTACCATCCAGATTATGCTTATATCAACAACATTGAAATGGACCATGTAGACTATTTCAAGTCAATGAAACAGTATGAACAGTCTTTTGAAAAATATGCCAACCAGGCTAAAAAGGCTATTGTCATCTGGGGTGATGATCCTCATCTTCCACATTTGAATTATACAAAGAGAGTTGTAAAATTCGGTGTAAAAGACGGTAATGATGTTCAGGCTAAAAATGTGATTAATAATGAAAAAGGTCTTTCATTTGATGTATATATCTATGGTGATCTTTTTGGACATTTCACTCTACCATTCTATGGTATGCATACACTTTATAACACATTAGGTGTTATTACTTTAGGTTATCTTGAAGGTATGGACTTTGATTATATGCAGAGTCAGTTAAGTACATTTAAGGGAACTAAGAGACGTTATGCAGTGAAGGAAGTAGGCAATAATGTATATGTTGATGACTATGCACATCATCCAACAGCTATTAAATATGTAATTGAAGAAACAAGAACACGTTTCCCTGGCAAGCAGATTGTTGCGGTTTATCAGCCAGATAGATATTCTCGTGGCTTAAGATTTGCGAAGGATTATGCACGAGTCATGGATACAGTTGATCATCCATATTTTGTGGATTTCCCTAAAAATGCGCCAAAAGAACCAGGAATCGATATTGATGTCAGTGTTATTACTAAGAACCTACCTCGTTCTAAGGTAGTGACTGAAGATGAAGCAGGTGCAAAAGAATTAGCTCAATATGATAATGCAGTATTCTTATTTATGAGTCCTAAGGATATTTATAAATTAGAGGAATTAGTTATTAAGGAAAAAGAAAAGGCATATGAGGAGATCCCATGGATATCTTAACAATTTGTCTATGTATTCTAGTGCTCGCTGGTGTATTTGCATTAGTGTCTCTAGGAGTATTTCTTATCCATGCACTTACAACTTTAAAAGATGTCAGTCATTTGGCTCAGCATTTAGAAACAACTGTTTCTAAAGTAAATGTCACAGTGGATGATATCAACTATAAAATGGATAAGCTCAATGAACCTATCAACGTGGTAAGTGGTATTTTTAATAAGAAGAGATCAAGCGCAGGTATATTAGGAACGGTATTAGGCTTGAAAAATATCTTGAAGAAAAAATAGGAGGTATAAGTGTGAAACAAAAATCAATCAAAACGTATAAAAAAAGACAAACTTAAAAACAAGTTTGAATAATTTAGAAAAAAT
>NZ_RCYB01000072.1 GCF_004168205.1 Catenibacterium sp. co_0103
AAGAAATAAGGGGTGAGATTCACCCCTTACTGCGTGATAATTAAAATTTAGGAAACCCCTAGTTATTTTAAATTACCTTCTTAGTCAATAGCTTTTAATTGATAAGCAGTCATATCAATTTTTTTATTACTTATAATTTCAATAGTATCTGAATTGTTGTAAATGCGTGTAGTAAAGGCATAAGCACCATCATTGATGAATAACTCTAAGGAAGATGTGTCGCTAAACAAAGTCATATTATTCATTTCAGGAATTTTAATGTGTTTCACACCACGACCTGAACCGCTTTTATTCATATCGATAGTGAGAAGACCATCTTCATAATTCATATTTACACCTCTTAAATGAAGTTTGAATGACTGAGGGAGGTCAGTTATATGACATTCAAAGCAAGACGTATTCATTGTAAGAGATGTTCCATGTACTTCTTTCTTCTCTTCTCTTAAAGACTTATATTCTTCAATAGGAAACTGATAGAGTCTACCTTCATGCTCAGTAATCTCTCTAAAGAGAGTGAAGGCATGTTGACGTCCTTCTTCTATGGTAGGATTTGTATAATCAATATCAGGAAGCCCCATCCAACCTGCCATGATCATACGACCTTTTTCATCTTTGAAGAACTGCTGGGCATAGATATCAAACCCATGATCAAACTCGATAAAGTCCTCTAAAACGCAATCCTTCTCTAAATCTGCTGTAAGAGGAAAGTATCCATTTTGATAAATAGCTTCATAATCATAGTTATGGCTTTCTAGTCCCTGAGGACAACAGAATAAGAACTTCTTCTTTTCAAAACTTAAATAATTCGGACATTCCCACATATAACCAAAAGGTTTATGGTAGTCAACAGTTTTCATGTAATCCCATTTCTTTAAATCTTTTGATGAATATAAAATCACACAACCATGTGAATCAAGGGTTCTTGCTCCTAGAACCATATAATACATACCATCATTTTCATAAACGTAGGGATCTCTTACATGACAAGACATGTTTTGAGGATAATCCTTGTTGTAAAGCACAACTTCCTTATGATCTAATACAAGCCCATCCTGTGAATCAACCTTCATCACATTATGTTCTCTACCTGCATTGATATAATCATAATCACCAGGCAGCTTTACATTACCAGTATAGAAATAACGTAATAATCCATGATCATTGAAGCAGCACCCAGAATAAGCACCACCCTGATCATGAGGATGATCAGGAGAGAGGGCAATCCCCTCATCCTGATAGTGAAGGAAATCTTTAGTGGTGAATTGTTTCCAATACTTTAATCCACCTTCAGGTTCGTAAGAATACTGATAATAGATGTGATATACTCCATCTTTTTCTACAAGACCATTAGGATCATTCATCCATCCAGATATAGGTTCTAGATGATATTTTAGTTTGTACATTTCCTTCATAAGAATCTCCTTATGCAGCCTTAACTTCTACAACTGGATTCGCTATTTCTACAACATCTGTTTTAGCATCAACAGCACCACTCTTAATTAAGTTCACTGCTTTGCCATTTGTAATAATTACTGCAGTCGCAGTTTCTTTACCAGCTGCTTCAATAGCCTTTAAATCAACATCAACGAGTAACTGACCTTTCTTTACTTTGTCACCTTTTTTAACGTGCATAGTGAAAGGTTCACCATTTAATTCAACAGTATCTAAACCAATATGTACAAGAATTTCTGTACCATCATTTGTCATTAAACCAAATGCATGCTTAGTAGGGAAAGTCATAGTCACTTCAGCATTCGCTGGTGCATAAAACTTACCATCTTCTGGGAATACGACGAAACCATCACCCATAGCTTTAGAAGCGAATGTTGGATCGGGACATTCGGTAATAGAAGCGACTGTGCCTTTCATAGGTGCAGCAAAGTTTTCGTTTTTAGCAGGAGTTTTACCTTCTACATTTCTTTTGTGCAGGATACAAGTAACAATGAATGCCACTACGATTGCAAGAACCATACCAATACCATAGTTACCCCAGCTTTCTGGTGGAATAGAAAGGAAACCAGGAATACCAGCAGTACCTACAGCACTTGCAAGAGTCTTAGTGCCTGCAATCCAAGCTGAACCAACAGCAGAACCACAGATAGCACCAATGAATGGATATTTAAGTTTTAAGTTAACACCGAACATTGCAGGTTCAGTAATACCAAGTAATGCTGAAATACCAGATGCACTACATAGTGATTTCTGTTTAGGATCTTTAGATAAGAAGAATACAGCTAATACTGCAGCACCCTGAGCAACGTTACTCATTGCTGCGATAGGGAAGATGAATGTTCTATGTGCTGCACTTGCAAGCAACTGTGTTTCGATTGCGATAAAGCTCTGGTGCATACCAGTAATAACGATAGGTGCATATAAGAAACCAAAGATTGCTCCACCAACAGGGCCTAATGAGAAATATAACCACTGTAATCCATTTGCAAGTACATTACCTGCTTCTCTTAATACAGGACCAACAGCTAGGAATGTAATAAATCCAGTAATTAATACGGATAATAATGGTGTCGTTAAGTTATCTAACCAAGAAGGGGTAATTTTATGTAACTTAGTTTCTAACTTTGCAATTAACCAAGATACAAATAAGATAGGAAGAACTGTTCCTTGATAACCTACTGCAGCAACCTTTAAACCAAATAGGTTCCAGAAAGGTGTTGCTACTTTACCATAGTTGTAACAGTTTAATAAATCAGGGTGTACCATGATCATACCCATGACAGCACCAAGATATGGGTTACCACCAAATTTCTTAGTAGCACTAAATCCAACAAGAATTGGAAGGAATGTGAATGCTGCATTAGAGAATAAGTTAATGATTGTCGCAAAGTCTTTCCACATTGGATAAGCTTCAATCAAACTCTTATTCGCAAAGAATAATCCCTGTGCAGTTAATACGTTATTGATCCCCATCAATAAACCACCAGCAACGATGGCTGGAACGATAGGTACGAAGATATCACTTAATGTCTTAACAGCACGGCTGATTAGATTTCCCTTCTTTTCTACAATCTCTTCATCAGCCTGATCTTGAGAGTCCATACCTAATTCTTTTAATACTTCATCTGTGACAAGGTTCACAGTACCACTTCCGAAGATGATCTGGAACTGTTCCTGGACAAGGAATGTTCCCTTAACTCCATCTACAGATTCTAAAGCTTTTTCATCTGCCAATGATGGATCCTTCAACATCAATCTTAAACGTGTAGCACAATGAAATGCCTTTTTGATGTTCTTAGGTCCGCCAACATGGGAGATGACTTCTTTTGCGACTTTATTGTAGTCCATTGAAATTTCCTCCTTTATCGGTGTGTTACCGATTCCACATCTGTATCATATATTAAGCGTAAACACTTGTCAGCAAAAATATGAAACCGATACCACATTTTTTTCAAAAAAAAAGCATCAGATACTTCTGACGCTTTCTCCTTCTATAAATGTGAAGTCAATAAGTGTAGCACGTTCGACCTCTTTTTCTTCAATCATATCAAGAATAATCTGTCCAGCCATCTGACCAGCATGAGCATAATGGAACTTAATAGTTGTAAGAGCTGGGGACATTACAGTAGAAGTCCAATAACCACCAAATCCAGTCACTGAAACATCCTCAGGAATACGTAAACCGTGATCTTTTAGAACCTTCATACATCCCATCGCAATTGTATCTGTTGCACAGATGATGGCAGTAGGGCATGTATGATTCTTTAAATAATCATTAAGTTTATCCATCGTCTTTTCAGCAGAGAAGTCTGTTTCTAGAAAATGAGGATGTACATCCTGTAATCCATCATAAACACCCTGTCTACGAATCACTCCTACAGCTACATCTTTTCGGTTTACTCCTGCATATACAACATTCTTATGACCATTAGAATAAATATACTCACCTATCTTATAGCCTGCTTCATAATCATTGTTAATAACACTCACACCATCATCATAAGCCTGAGCCATAAAGACAATAGGAACAGAACTCTTAGAGGCAATATCTCTATGTGCCATTGTGATAGAAGTGGCAAGGAGAATAATACCATCCACTCTTAATTGTATAAGTTTAGTAATGGACTTGATTTCATCGAGCTCATCATGATTAGTATTAATGATGATTGTCGTATAATGATGCTTCTTTAAGAACTGATCAATATTCATCATCATACGACTAGAAGCATATGAAGTAAGAGTAGGGCATACAATACCCACAGTATGTGTCTTGTTGGCTTTTAAATTTGCAGCAAGCACATTAGGTTCATAATCGTATTCTTTTACAATCTTCTCTATCTTCTGCCGTGTTTCTTCTTTTACATAGCCGCCATTAAAATAACGAGAAACAGTTGTTTTAGACACACCTGCAACTTTTGCAATATCGGCCATAGTCATCTTCTTCATGTTAATCCACACTAAATAAACTCATGATTTCTTCACCACTCATAGTCGTAATAGAACCACTGTTACCTTCCACAAAACGATCAGCTAAATCCTTCTTAGCTGCCTGTAATGTCTGAATCTTTTCTTCAATAGAATCAGCCATAATCAACTTATATACAAATACTTTATTCTTCTGTCCAATACGATATGCTCTATCTGTTGCCTGGTTCTGTGCAGACATATTCCACCAAGGGTCAAAGTGAATAACACCTTCTGCTGCAGTAAGGTTTAAACCAGTACCTCCTGCTTTTAAACTAATTAAGAAGACTGTTGTATCATCATTCTGATAAGCATCTACTAAACCTTTACGATCTGCTTTATCAGTATCACCAGTCAACATATAATAAGATGTCTTACTCTTATCTAATTCTTTAGCAAGAAGATTCAATAAGCTCTTAAATGATGAGAATACAATAATCTTCTTGTTATTATCTTTATATGTCTGAATAATATTTAAACATGCTTCCATCTTAGAAGACATATGTTTTACATCATCAAAGACAATACGAGGTTCACAACAGATCTGTCTTAACTTTGTCAACATCGCAAGAATCTGAATACGGTCCTTAGAACCATCTAAAGTCTTTAACAACTGATTAGCCTGTGCTAAATGAGCTAAATAGAGCTTCTTTTCATCTTCACTGAAGTCTACAAGTACAGTATTTTCAATCTTATCAGGTAAATCTTTTAATACTTCATTTTTCGTACGTCTTAATACAAAAGGTGAAATCATCTTCTGCAATTGTGTCTGAACCTCTTCATCATGATCCTTTACAATAGGTGCTTCATAATGAGATTTAAAATAACGATAGTTATATAAATAGTCTTTATTTAAGAAATCAAAGATGGACCACAATTCAGCAAGTGAGTTTTCAATAGGTGTACCAGTTAATGCATAGCGTTGTTTACCTTCTAGTGATTTAACTGCAATCGCATTCTTAGTCTTCTGATTCTTAATATACTGTGCTTCATCTAAAACAATAAAATCAAATACAATATCCTTATATTGTTCATAATCCTTACGAATATAATCATAAGAAGTAATCATCACATCAAACTGCTTATAGTTTTTAATAATCTCTTTACGTTCCTTTGCACTTCCCATTACACAAGTCACCTTTAAATGAGAAGAGAACTTATTAAACTCATCCAACCAGTTTAAAATCAATGAAGCAGGACAAATGATAATAGAAAAGTGATGTTCATTACTTTCTAATAAACTCATAATCTGGATTGTTTTACCTAAACCCATATCATCTGCAAGAATACCACCAAAATGTAGATCATTCATAGTAGAAAGCCATTGGAAACCTTCTTTCTGATAATCTCTTAAGATGGCATCATAGCGTTCATTTAATGCATGTTTATGATGTGTATAGTTCTTTAAATGATCCAATACATCCTTAAATGATTCTTCACGATTGACCTGTACATACTGGAAGTCCTGTGTTGCTAAGTCCATTTGATGTGCTCTATTTAGATTTAAATCAATTGTACCATCTTCAGAAATATCTTTAGGTAGAATATGATACTGATCCATCATATTACCTAACTCATCTAATTCATGTGTATCAATATATAATAACTGACCATTCTTTAAACGATGATAACGTTTCTTTTTCCTATGACTTGCAATAATATTAGCTAATTCTTCTTTAGGCACATCTAAAGAATCTAAGTCCATTTCTAATAGATTATGAGAGACCTTAATACCAACAGATAAGTTCATAGACTTCTTAGAACCAATCGCTTGTAAAGAATCAGATACATAAACATCTGTCATCTTATTAAGATGTCCTAAACCATCATGAATCATATCTATTGTTTCATCGCGATGTGTATCAAAACGCATAGGTCCTGACATATCATCAGGATTATATTTCTCTAAGAAACTAATAATGAGATCTGCTTTTAAAGAATGAGGTACATCTTCTTTAAGAAGATCATGTGTTCCATCCTCATATGTTCCAATTAGGCTAACTAAAGCATATTCATCTTCATCTACATCTGCATAGATTTCTAGATGTGATTCTTCTTGGATTGTATCCTCTAAACCTACATACTCAATATATTTCTTTGTAGGAGAAATAATATAACGAGTAAAGTTTTCTAACTGTTCATGCGCTACATAAAGACGCTGTAATGTATCAAAACGATTCAATAACTCAATAGTAACACCCTGTTTATCGAAAGGATAACGAGTGATAGTGAATTCTGAAGGTGTATATTGATATAAACATTTTTTTCCAGAAAAATAAGGTGCTATATTTGTTTCTAGTTCTAGAATTGTATCATGTTTATCTTTAGTCACTGATACCATAGGATGTAATTCACCCTCTATACATTTAAAAGCATGTAAAGATGCAGGAATAGTTGTAAGTAACTCCCATAAAGCATCAATATTCTCATTGTCAATAAATAACGTATTATTATTAGCAAGATGAGAATGATAGAATCTCAGAATGAATTGGTAAATCTTTTTAGATGGTTCATCTAGAATATCAGGATTATGAACAAAAGATAACGTCTTTCCATAAGCATGATATTCATTATTTTGCATTTGTGATACAAAGTTAGGAATACTCTTTACAATATAATCTCTTTCACGTCCTACCTTAAATGTGATATTAAAATTCCATCCATCTGCACGAAGCAGCTTTAAATGAACGGGTTTAGAACTTACAGGTGTAAACTGATTGACTAACTGATTCTTAATATAATCAGTCAATGCATTGGTTTCCTTTTCTCTTTCCATTCTTCTAAATTCAGCCATCTGCTGTTCCCATAAAAGACGTTCTCTCATAGCACTTTTCTTTTCTTCCTGTGCACGCTTTTCTAAATCAACAGCATAACGATAAGGGAATGTATTGGGAGATAACTCCTGAACCTTTAAAATAAGGGCTCCTATATGTCCACAGGCCGTATATTCATCAGCATATATACAATTACAGTCTGTTGATACTATTTTAGAATTGGGATTCACAAGAACACGGGGAAGATAGATATTACCATTAATCATAACTTTACCAGATATATGATAATAACCACGATTATCTATAGTGATAGAAACATTTACAACATAATCTCTTCGATAATATTCTCGTGCAATATCACGGTTACGTGCTCTAGATACAACACGTTCAAATTCATTGTCAGTGATAAATAACATAGCAATTCCTCCTAATCTAACTAATTATATCATAAGAAAGAACACAAAAAAACTGGAATAAATCTTATTCCAGTTCAACAGGTTCCTGTTTTAGAGTTAGACCATATTTCTTTTCAATAATAGAAACAATTTCTTCTCTTGCCTGTTTTAAGTGAGCATAGCTTTGTGCACTTTCATTAATTAAGATCAGTGCAGCTTCTTCTGATACACGCATACCATAAAATGATTTACCCTTTAATCCAGCATGGTCTATTAACCATCCAGAAGGGACTTTATTACCTTCCCAGACAGGAACATTCATATTTCTTAAACGTTCTGCTTCCTGATCATCTAAATATACATTCTTAAAGAATGATCCAGAACTTGCCATTTCTTCTGGTTTAGGTAACTTAGACCAACGTATTTCAGTAACCATCTCTCTAATAGATTTAGGAGAAAAATCAGTAATCTGATGTTCTTCTACATAACTTTGTAAAGAAGTATAGAAAGGAGGAGTAAGTCTATCATGACTTAAATGAATTCTTATAGAGATAATCAAATAACGTCCAGCATCTTTACCCTGATTAAAGATGCTTTGTCTATAACCTAGATTCATATCTTCTTTCTTAATAGTGACATACTTCTCTTCCTTTAAATCATAAGCATGCACAGACTCTAATACCTGTTCTATTTCCTGACCATAAGCACCTACATTTTGGACAGGTGCAGCACCGACAGTACCAGGAATAGCACTTAATGCTTCAATACCAGATAAATTCTTTTTTGTAGTAAAAGCAACTAAATCATCAAGTAGTTCTCCACCCATTGCGTCAATCGTCAATTCATCAATAAAACGTATACCTTTAATACGGTTTAAAAGAATAACCCCCTTGAAACCTTCATCTTTTCCAATTACATTACTTCCTGTACCTAGAATAAATACAGGTAATTGACGTTCTTTCGCAAATAAGTAAGCTTTTTCTGCATCTTCTACGGTCTCTAATTCAATCACATAACGCGCTAGACCGCCTAGGCGCATTGTAGTGAGTTCTTTAATTTTTACATTCTCATTAATTTTCATAAAGTGCATTATAACACAGTTACAACAAAAGTAGGGGATTAATGATGGAATAATCTTTGATGAGTAAATGCGAGTACCATATCATACTTATCACAAGTATCGATAACATGATCATCACGGATAGAACCACCTGGTTCACCTACATACTTCACACCACTTTTATGAGCACGTTCAATATTATCTCCAAATGGGAAGAATGCATCACTACCTAGTACGACATCTGTATTCTTCTTTAACCATTCTTTCTTTTCTTCTCTAGTGAATACTTCTGGCTTTACTTTGAAATAGTTCTGCCATACATCATCACCTAGCACATCTTCATAATCATCTGATACATATGCATCAATTGTATTATCCTTTTCAGCACGTTTTAAACCATCAGCAAACTGTAAACTTAATACCTTAGGATGCTGACGTAAGAACCATACATCTGCCTTATTACCAGCAAGTCTTGTACAATGAATACGAGACTGCTGACCAGCTCCAATACCAATAGCCTGACCATTCTTGACATAACATACGGAATTAGACTGTGTATATTTTAATGTAATCATAGAAAGGATTAAGTCATGTAACGCATGTTCAGGGATATCTTTATTTTTAGATACAACATCCTTAAACATTTCTTCATTAATCACACAGTTATTTCTACCTTGCTGGAATGTAATACCAAATACTTGCTTAATTTCTACTGGATTAGGTACATAGTGAGGATCCATCTGTAATACACAATAAGTGCCTCTTCTTTTCTTCTTAAGTATTTCTAATGCTTCTTTTGTATAACCAGGGGCAATAATACCATCACTGACTTCACGATTAATAAGCTTAGCAGTTACTTCATCACATACATCAGAAAGAGCACAGAAATCACCATATGAACTCATACGGTCACTACCTCTTGCTTTAATATAGGCATTTGCGATAGGACTTAACACTTCGGCACTTTCCTTTACAAAATACATCTGTCTTTCTACTTCAGTTAAAGGTGTCCCAATAGCTACACCAGCAGGAGATACATGCTTAAAACTTGCAGCACAGCTCATATGAGTTGCTTCCTTTAATTCCTTCACTAACTGCCAGCTATTAAAAGCATCTAATAAGTTGATATAACCAGGTTTACCATTTAAGACAGTAAAAGGAAGTTCTCCTTCTTCCATAAATACCTTAGCAGGTTTCTGATTAGGGTTACAGCCATACTTTAATTCTAATTCTTTCATAGATTCCTCCAAAAAAAGAAGCCGACACATACTCCAGGCTTCTTTGCCCAGACGGTCGGCTTCTTCATTTGATTTATTATACTCCCTGTGGTCAATTCCACTTCCGTCAGTCATATAACTAATGTCATTATAGTGAAAAGATTGTTATAAAACAAGTATTTTCATTATATAAAAATAGAATGTCTGATTCCAATGTGATAATGTCTCAATGTATCCAAGTTGATATTGTCCCAATTGGGACAATATCAACTTGCCGTGTTAAACTATAACCTCCGTGGGAGGTTATTATGAGAAAGGTTGAATTGAGAATGAATGAACAGAATAAGTATGAAATAATTAAGAAGCTTGTAGACACAAATGGAAACAAGAAGAGAGCAGCTACTAAGCTTGGCTGTACTGTAAGAACCATCAATAGACTTATCATTAAATATAAAGAACAGGGAAAGAAGGGTTTCGTGCATGGCAACCGTGGAAGACTGCCTGCTTCTACAGTTCCTTTGGATATAAAGAATAAGATCATCTCTCTTTATATCAATGATTTCTCTGATGCAAACTTCACTCACTTC
>NZ_RCYB01000073.1 GCF_004168205.1 Catenibacterium sp. co_0103
ATTATGCTGCAAAACAAAAGCACCGTTGTGGTGCTAATGTTTGATTATTTTTGAGACATTATCAATTTCGGTTGACATGTTTTATAGTTTAAGATCTATTTGGGTGTGCTGGATTAAAGCCATCAACACTATTTACATGTACAAAACCATAATGTTTATATACTCTACCAAACCAGTCTTTACTTTCCCAAGAAGCTTTATAATCACCACCAACTTCAAATGTTGATGAAGTATAGCTTCCAATATTTGAATCTACAGCAGCAGTTAAATCATCAACCTTAGAACCAATTTTAATATTGGAGATTGAGCTTCCAAACCAGCCGCCTTCCATACCAGTACCCTTTGAGATATTTCCTGTACCGGGTTTTACACAAGCATCCTTATGCCAAAGACCGTTGCTGTCTTTTCTATAATCGTCACCATCATTTACATGATAAGCATCTTTACCTGGAATAGCACAATATGTAGTCGCATTATAACTACCACATGATGTTACTGCAACTGCAGCATCAGCCATAAGGTCTTCCTGAATAGCGCTAGGTGTTAACCATTTCTTCATATTTATTTTCCCCCCCTCCCCATTTCAATATTCTGTTCTTCTTTCGACAGACAAATAGTATTCTACCATACCCCCTTCTTTTTACAACACCTTTTCACTACTCTTTACACATCTTCATAACATTTTTTACATTTTGACCGTTAATGCATAATAAAAGTGTCAGTTTTACCCGACACTTCATACTGACTACTACCACGGGCAAGCTCGTGGGGTTCTTACTGTCAAGTTTAGCTTGTAATCGTACATCATTTTCAGACTTTGGAATACAAGTATAAATCTATTTGAGCAAGAACTTTTATTACCAAGCAGTCCAACGACCACATTAACGGTAAATTTCTATCTTTCGATAAGGAAGTATAATCAATCTCCCTGATGTTTATTTTATGCTATTTTGATTCCAATATTCAATACTTTGATTCTATTAATCTTAATTCTTTTAATTAAGGCTTCTTCTTTACTGTAATACTTTTCAAATTCTGAAATACATCTGTCTCTATCTATAGTAAAAATTATGTGGCTTTCATCCCATAGGCAAGCCTATGGGTTTTTCGCCACTAATTTATAACTATTTAGCTTTCTTTAATGCAGAAAGAATTAAGCATCCTACTACTGAACCTGCTGCAATAGCAAGTAAGTATAATGGCCAGTTGCTTACAGTTGCGATAACGAATACACCACCATGAGGTGCTCTTAACTGACAATTGAATGCGACTGATAAACCACCAGCGACAGCTGAACCAATAACGCATGATGGAATAACATGGATTGGATCATTGGCTGCAAATGGAATAGCCCCTTCAGAAATGAAAGATAATCCCATGATATAGTTTACTAAACCAGCATTTCTTTCGTCTTCAGTCCACTTATTCTTGAAGAATGTAGTAGATAAAGCGATTGCTAGAGGAGGTACCATACCACCAGCCATAACAGCAGCCATTAAGATATAGTTACCACTTGCAAGTAAACCAGTTGCTGTTACATAAGCGGCCTTGTTGAATGGTCCACCCATATCGATAGACATCATACCACCTGCTACAACACCAAGAATAATACCATAGTTACCTAAACCACTAAGGAAGTTAGTTAAAGCCTGGTTAATGATAGACATTAATGGGTTGATGGCACTTGCAAATACAGCCATACAGAATACACCAAGTAATGGGTATAAAAGAATAGGTTTAACACCATCTAATGATTTTGGTAAGCCTTTAAATAACTTCTTTAAGAATAGAATGATATAACCAGCTACGAAACCATATAATAATGCTCCTAAGAAACCTGGAGTTGCAGCAACTTTTGCAGCACTAGGATCTAAGAAAGTAGCACCAGATTTTGCAAGTAAACCACCTGCGAAACCTACAGCTAAACCTGGACGGTCTGCAATTGACATTGCGATAAATCCAGAAAGGATTGGTAACATCATACCAAATGATACGTTACCCATATTATTGAACCAAGCAGCAAGAGGAGTTGATGAACCAAACTTAGCTCCTGCGCTCTTATCATCTACTAAGAATGAGATGGCAATCATGATACCACCAGCTACAACGAATGGTAACATATGAGATACACCATTCATTAAGTGCTTATAGAAGCTTCTACCAGCACTTTCACCTGAAGCAGCTGCTTCTTTAGCATCTGCACTTGCATGATAGATTGGTGCTTCACCGTTTTCAATCTTATTGATTAATTCTTCAGGATGACGAATACCTTCAGTAACAGGTACTGTAAGAACTGGCTTACCATCAAAACGAGCCATTTCTACATTCTTATCTGCAGCAACGATAATACCATCACATGCTGCGATTTCTTCTGCAGTTAACGCATTTCCGACACCTTCAGAACCGTTTGTTTCAGCTTTTAGTGGTACACCAAGCTTTTCACCTGCTTTAGTTAAGTTTTCTGCAGCCATGAAAGTATGAGCAATACCTGTAGGACATGCAGTAACAGCTAATACTTTATAACCAGTAGTTACTGGTGCAGCTGCTTCTGCAGCTTCTTCAGCATCTTTTTCTGCTTCCTTCATATCGATCATGCTTAAGAATTCTTCTGGAGTCTTCGCATTTAATAAATCCTGACGGAAACCTTCATCCATTAATAGTGCTGATAGTTTAGCTAATGCCTGTAAATGAGTGCTTCCACCATCTGCAGGTGCCGCAATCATAAAGAATAGGTGAGCAGGCTGACCATCTAATGATTCATAGTCTACACCATCAGGCACAGTCATTGCTGCTAACCCTGGAGCTTTAACGGCTGCTACCTGTGCGTGAGGAATAGCAATTCCTTCACCAATACCAGTAGAAGTTAATGCTTCACGTGCTAAGATACCTTCTTTGTATGCATCTTTGTCTGAAATCTTACCAGTTGCACACATTAAGTCAACAAGCTTATTAATCGCTTCTTCTTTTGAACCTACAGAGACACCAAGTTCAATGCCCTTTAAGTCCAATAACTCAGTAATTTTCATGTTATTCTCCCTTCAATTGTGCGAGACATTCATCAATGAAGTCTCTTTTTGCTAATGAATATGAGAAAGCAGTTGCTCCACCACATGCTGTACCTAAAGCCAATGCTTCATCATAATCCCCATTATTGAGATAACCAGCCACAAAACCAGCTACCATAGAATCACCTGCACCAACTGAATTCTTTACTGTACCTTTGCAGACACCTAAACGGTGTGTTCCACCATTTTCATCTACAAGTAAAGAACCATCACCTGCAAGTGAAATCAAGACATTACGTGCACCCATTTCCTGTAGCTTATTCGCATACACGACTAGATCTTCTTCAGTTTCTAGTTTTACATCAAAGATTTCTTCAATCTCATGATTGTTTGGCTTAATTAAGAATGGATGATAAGCCAATACATTCACTAGTAACTGTCCCGTTGCATCAACGACAAATAAGATACCTTTGTTCTGTAATCTTTCTAGAATTTCTTCATAGATTCTAGGACTGATGCACTTAGGAATAGAACCAGAAAGAACAAGGACATCTCCTTCTTTTAATGTATCAAGCTTTTCAAAAAGCTTTGCTACATCTTCATCAGTGATCGTAGGTCCCATACCATTGATTTCTGTTTCTTCATCACTACGCATCTTTACATTAATACGTGACATACCTTTTTCAACCTTGATGAAATCAGTATTGATATCATACTCACTCTTCGCACGATGTACAATTTCATCACCAGTAAAACCTGCTACAAACCCTAAAGCCTGAGATTCATAACCAAGTTCCTTAAGGATGGCTGAAACATTAATACCCTTACCTCCACAGAAGATATGTTCTTCACATACTCTATTGACAATTCCCTTCTGGAAATGATCAACTGTGATAACATAATCTAATGCTGGATTAAATGTAATTGTGTAAATCATTTACATGGTCTCCTTTTTCTGTAAAAATATTTTTCCGTCTTCATTATATTATGTAAAGGTTTTCTTTGTCAATATGTTTCACGTAAATATTTTACACAATTATAAAATTGATAAAAACAAAAAAGTATGACGATTAGATGCAAAAACATCATCGTCATACTATATGTGTTATCGGTTCCTAAATATCTTAGACTCATTAGTCAACTAGAGTATCATTTTCTTTTCCCTTAATAGAATAATCTCCTAACATAAACCATCTATAAGCACGATCAGCAATGACCTTTGTTTCTACAAAATACAGTCCACCGCCAACAATGGCACCTACCCCTGGAATCATCTTTCCAAGATTCACAACGCCTTTTGTACCAAACTTCGTAATGAATCTGAAACCTACCTTTTGATTAATTTTAGTCAATAATTTACCTGGTATCTTCTTGACAACGCCTGTTGCGAGTTTGAGTCCAAAACTAATTCCTGCCTTTTTCAATAAACCATTCACTGCCACTCCAGCTAGACAGGCATAGACGAAAGTTTGTGTCTGATCACTATTCAAATCAAACCCTGCCATATAAGCTGTGCAAGCAATCATTCTCATTTGAACATACATGACATTTCCTACATTTGCAGGCAAAGTTAATGGCATTGTGATAACACCACCAAATCCTGTCACAACCCCTGAAGTTGTACATTTTGTAATTTGATTTTTCAGCATCGCTTTACAAGCATCTTCTGTACTGTCATATTTAATTAAATAATCATTAGCCATATCCTCTATTCTAGGACTGACCTTTGGTATACCGTCAAGACATTTCGTATAACAAGTATCTAGTAATCCCATGACATCTTCTTGTGATAAATCTTTCATTCCCATTTTATTTCCCCTCGTATAATATGTACGTAATCAGTTAATGAACTCTATCGATTCATTATTGATTGTACATTCTAATTTTAAGATAATAGTTTTGTTTTGAATGAAGGTTTTATTCTTTCCCCCTGTGGCTACTTCATGTACGTCCACTTCAAAAAGACTTAATCCTTTAGACTTGACATCACTTTATACCCGAATTAGTTTGTTGCAGCAGTGTTTCTACACTTGTCTCCGTATTTGCGAGGTTGCGTTTGTCTTGCTTTAGCGGTGCAATTCAAAACCGATTACATAGAAAGAAGGTCATTATTTTATGGAAAACAATTATATTCTTTATGTTGGCATGGACGTCTCTAAAGGTAAAGCAGATGCTGCTATCCTCAAGGTCAGTGATCGTAGATCTGTTAAACCTAAATTCTTGCGTAAAAAATTATCTTTTAAGTTTGTTAAATCAGAAGTTGCTTCTTTTTTAGAAACTGTTAGAAGCTATTCTGATGTTAACTGTACCAGTATCTGTTTTGCCTTAGAAGTTACTGGTATCTATTCTACTAATGTCTATGACTACATCAAAGCGAATCTTTATGAAAACGAAAGCATCAAATTTCTTAATACCGATTTTGTCAATCAATGGCGCATTGCTCATAATATCGCTAAATCAGATCCTTTGGATGCTCAAACTATTTCTACTATCATTGGCACTGATTTAGATGTTCAATATGTCAATGACAACGTTTTTGAAAATAAAAACGGATATCAAGATTTGAAAGCTTTAGTACACAGACATTATCAGATCAAAAAAATCTATTCTCAAGAAATCAACCGTCTCATTGCCCAATGCGATTGTTTGTTTCCTGAACTTCAATATGTTTTCGAACCTAAATCAGCTGCTTTTATCGCTGTCTTATCTTCATATCCTACGACACATGATATCATAAATGCTTCTAGAGTTGAAGTGTTTGACGTCGTTTATGAAGCAACCAAGCATCGTTGTTCAATGGATAAAGTAGATAAGCTCTTTGAACTATGTCAGGATACTTTAGTTCCTGATGATATTTCTTCCTATGGAAAAAGTATCATTCTAGACCTTGTTGAAAACATTAAAAATATAAAAGGTCAGCTCAAATCAATTGAAAGATATATTAAAGATATTGCTTCTTTAAATCCAGCTTATAAACTGCTTCTTACAATTACAGGATGCGGTCCTATAACTGCTGCAACTGTTATTGCTGAAACTGGTAATATAAGAAGATTTAAAAACGCAGACTGTTTTGTTTCTTATTCAGGAACAAGCCCAAGAAACAAACGCTCTGGGACATCTGTAGAAACTATGGGCAAGATCTCTAAAAAAGGTTCTAGATATCTTAGACATGCAATTTATATGATTGCTGAGTTTGCCAGACGTCATAATCCTGTTCTCAAACATCAGTTTGAAAGAATAAAGAATGGAAACAAGAAAAGACATAAGCTGGCTAACATTGCAATCGCAAACAAGATTGCACGATATATCTATTCAATTATGAAAAATAAAAGCAGTTTTGTAATCTTACATGATCATATCATGAGATTACCAGAAGAAACCCGAGATACGTTCTTCAATTCAATATCATTAGACTTTCCTAAAAATACTAGAAAACAGATTTATCAGTATTCTGATATTAATGGTGAACTACATAGATTTGTCTACATCAAAACAGATGAAATGATACCTGCTTAACAGTAAGTAAAAGTTTAATGTAAGAGCTTTCAACTGTTTTTTTCGTTGGAAAGTTCTTTTAAGTGTACTCTTTTTTAGAAAAGAAAGAGGATTTTTATAGAGGATTCACCTCTAAACCAAGACAAATGCCTATAAAATCAATAAATTCTAGAAAATTTAACTATTTATTGACATTTAATAGTTTGTCTTAATACCATTATTCTTATAATCTTAAAAAAGATTATAGTCCTCATTCACTATTTACTCAATGATAGATTATTCGTTCTTTGTTAATAGTTGAATACGCTTTTTTTAAACGATATTCGGCTTTTTGTTATTTTGCCGAATTTCAATTAAATTATAGCTATTATACGTTCACAAGTCGCTCACATCATACAAAAACAGACAACCATCTAGACTGTCCATCCTGTTATTATCTTTTATCTACCGCAAACATTTCTTCACACTTGATCATGGATTTATGTGAGTTTTCTATCATTTCTGTCAAGAACAAGAAGATAATCTCTATCACTGTACTTGCTGAAACTCTAGAGAAACAGAATTCATCAAGGAAAAGTTTTTCACGTGTGGCAGTTGTTATATGATATTGTACTTCTTCACCAATCGCTGAGTGAGGACTATTAGTAATACCTATTGTCATTGCTTTATTGTTATTTGCGATTTTAACTGCTTCTAATACTTTATCGGATTCTCCAGAGTTACTGATGGCTATTAAGACATCTCCCTTACCTAAAGTAAAAGAGTAAGAGAGCTGAGTTTCCCAGATCGTTCCTGCAGTTGTTGGTATACCTAATTCATTGAACTTAAAAGCTGCATCAATGGCTACAGGAATCGTATTTCCTACTGCTATCACCTGCACTCTAGATGAATCTCTAATACCCTCTAAAATCGCTTTAAATTCGTCTGTATTGATCTGATTTACTGTCTGTTTGAGTTCAGTAATCTTATTTGCGAGAATATTCTGTAAAGACTGTGGAATATTATCTACTGAAATATCATTAGATACTTCTCCACTCTTATGTGTATCTACAAGTTCCTGAGCTAAAGATATTTTTAACTGAGCAAAACCTTTTAAACCCACCTTACGACAAAATCTTGATACAGATGCAATAGACACATCACTTATTTCTGCAAGTTCAGATACAGTCATATCAACTACTTTTTTAGGATTATTAAGTATGAACTTCGCAATCTTCTTTTCTGCATCAAATAATTGATCATAAAGGACAGTAATGCAATCTAATACGCTTTGTGACTGATTCATTTGATTTTCTCCTTTCATAATGAAATTCCTTACATCGTCATGTTAACACAAAAAAATAATTTACACAATTACCTAAATCTATCACATATTTTCACAATAAATATATGTAAAATAAAAGGAGGTTGATTATTCAACTTCCTTAATTAAACCATGAGCGACAAAATCATTGATGAATGACAATACATCAATTCTGATTGTTCCTTCAGGGTCTTCATATTCTTTATATACTTCATCTAATACTTCATCATAAGTCACTGGATGATCAAAGAGTTTCCATAAAAAGACACTTGTTTCATTCAATGAAATAATAGAGTTAGATAATTCTGTATTTTCTCCTACTGGTACAAGTACTGCTTCCCCAGCAATTTCTCTTAAAATGAAATCTTCATCTCTGATGAACTTGATACCATGTATATCTCTTGTATTCTGTTCCATTATTTTCCTCCTAATTCTGGATGATAAGTAGAGACAATCTTGCGTACTTCATCACGGATTGTATCTTGATGCATATCATCAATCGTACCTCTTAGATGATGTAATTGTTCAAAATAAACTTCTTCATCAAAATCTAGAGGATGACCAATGAAAATAGAACCATTCTCTGTCTTCTGTAAACCTTCTTCATCCATTAATAATTCTTCATATAGTTTTTCTCCAGGTCTTAGTCCTGTATAGATGATTGGAATATCTACATCAGGAGTAACGCCAGATAACTTAATTAGATTTCTTGCTAGATCATCAATCTTAACCGGTTCACCCATATCTAGGACAAATATTTCTCCACCTTTCGCAAATATACCTGCCTGCATAACTAGTGATACAGCTTCTGGAATAGTCATGAAATAACGGATAATATTCTTATCAGTCACTGTCACAGGTCCACCATGTGCAATCTGCTTCTTAAATAAAGGAATAACAGAACCATTAGATCCTAATACATTCCCAAATCTTACAGCTGTAAATACTGTACTAGAATGACGGCTGAATGCCTGAATAATCATCTCACACATACGTTTACTTGCACCCATGATATTGGTTGGATTAACCGCTTTATCTGTAGAAATCTGTACAAAACGCTTGACATTATACTTATCTGCGGCTCTTACGACATTCAAAGTACCAAAGACATTGTTTTTAATTGCTTCATTAGGAGAATCTTCCATAAGTGGCACATGCTTATGGGCGGCTGCATGATACACCACTTCTGGTCTTAATTCATTAAATAAAGCATCAATTTTTTCTCCATCACGAATAGATGCAATACGCACATCTAGTTTCAATTCTGGATGCGCATTTCTTAATTCCATCTGAATATCATAGGCATTATTCTCATAAATATCTACAATAATTAATTTGCTTGGATGTCTCGCAGCAACCTGTCTACATAACTCACTACCAATAGATCCTCCGCCACCAGTCACCATAACTGTTCTATTTTCTACATATGAGGCAATCTGATTCATATTAACTGAAATCTGATCTCTTCCTAGAAGGTCTTCAATCTCAACATTTCTAAGCTTAGAAACCTTCACTTCCCCATTCATCAACTGATAAATACCTGGCAGAATCTTGATCTTACATCCTGTATTATTACAGATATTCATCAATTCTCTTCTTTGATTGATAGATACAGATGGTAATGCAATATAAATCTCATCTACCTTATACTTCTTAACCATTTCTCCAATGGCATCCCTATTACCCGCAACCGGTACATCATTCATATAATAACCCTGTTTAAGCGGATCATCATCAATGAAGCATACAACCTTCATTGGAAGATGCGAACTTCTCTTGATTTCTCTAAGAAGCATATTACCTGCTTCCCCAGCTCCTATAATCATTACATTGATTAAATGCTTGTCCTGTTCAAATAGTGGACTGTCATTTTTCATTGAGCGCATTCCACGATATAAGAAACGCAAAGTAGAACTCAATATAAGAAGCATACATGGTTCAAGAATAAACCATGAACGTGGCAGTTCTACCCTTAATACAAATACATAGAGAAGCATTCTGAAAAAATCAGAACAGATAACGGCTAGAAGCAATCGTCTGACCTCTACAATAGAAGCATACCTCCACATACTTTTATAAAACCTAAATACATAATAAACAACAAGTGTAATTAATATATCAATCCCAAAAATCTCTAAATAATTATTCCATACCCACCAATCAATCTTGAACTCCATTCTTGTAAAAATGGCTACAAACGAAGCAAGTACGGTAAACATCGCATCTAAGATCATCAAGAACAACATACGCTGATACATCACTCGATTCTCTTTAAACCTGTGCATTTTATCCCTTCCTTTTTTTGTCAATGTACAAATTACCATTTATTTGTAAACTCGTCAATATACCCTACATAAAACTTTTATTTGAATACCCACAAACCACAGGTCAGTGAAAATTAAATTTCAGAAGCACCGATTAAACGGCGTTCATGAAGCTGAACCGGACACATGAATTTCCCATCTGTTCTATAATTAGATTAGAAATTAGATGGAGGTATAATCATATGTCAAACAAAGTATTAAAGCCTAAGAAAGCTTCTCTTTATCAGTTCACTCAGAAATATTCCAACAATA
>NZ_RCYB01000074.1 GCF_004168205.1 Catenibacterium sp. co_0103
GATTATATATGTCCCATTATACAATCACAATTTCTTATTACCTTCATAGGATTCTTTGTCCTTACGTTACTAGTATGCAGGCATATCAACAAATCCGTTATTCACTTTTTAATTGATAACTTCTTAATTTTATTCTTATTTTTATTACTCACTTTGATTATATGTATTCTTATGATCAATCATTTTAAAGATGTCAAAGCGATAGACTTCCTCAAAAACAAAGGTCCCTCTAAAACAATCATTTATTTCAATCAGGTTGTCTTATTCATTATGGTTTTAGTTATTCTATTCCTCTCATCTATTGGAATAGAGACTGGTTATTCGCTATTAAGTAGAATGAATAATCACAATGAATGGAATACAATGAAACATTATTCTATCTTGAGTGAAGTCTCCAATGTAGAAAATAGTGATCTGTTTACTAGTCAAAGCTTTTTAAATAAACAAAAAGAACTTTATCAAGAATTCAACAGTCTTGGTAGTCTCTATGCTGACTTTAATGAATATGATAAAGAAACATATACAAATACAAGTATGGCCTATGTCAATACAAACTACTTAAAGAAACAAGTGATTCAAGATATACATGGACATGCTATTCATATCAGTAAGGATGAAAAGAAAAGAATTGTCTTAGCACCTCAAAACTATTCAAAGAAGAAGATATATAAGATGACACAGGCTATGTTTGATACACCTCATGGTATCAAGATTATTTATTATAAAGACAATCAGAAATTCTTTACTTATAACTCTTTGATTGTATCTGATCATTCAAATAGTATCACAAATCCTGTTGTACAGGTACTTACAAATAAAAATGGATCACCTGAAGACTATGATGTCATTCTAGGATATAAATATAATCCTTATAAAATCAAAGGCTCTCAGGAAAGAATTCATTCTATTTTAAAGAAACATGACTTAGATCAATATGCTTCTAAAATCATTACTGCCTATGATGAAATGTCTCTATTAAACCATCAGGAACAAACACTCTTTATTGCGGTTATTATGATCTCTGTCGCATTAGTCAGTTTGATGATATTGATGATTTACCAGAATATTCATATATTCATCCAGTATCATGCATCACTTCTTGCGATAGAGACAATGGAAGGTTATACACCATTAAGCAAGTATTTCTATTTTGTGAAATCAACAGTTGTTTTATTTATATCTACATTCTTGATTTCTTTATTATGTCATTCTTATTTCATCTACACTCTTATTATTCATCTGATTCTTATGACTCTATGGGGTATGACTTATGTACTTTCCATAAAGAAGTTTGAGAGAAAGAATATCATTCATCTATTGAAAGGAACATTTTAAATGATTCAATTAAAGAATATTACGAAGCACTATGATACAAAAACAATCTTTGATCATTTCAATCTCACTATAGAAGATAATGAACTTGTCGCAATTGTAGGAAATAGTGGTTCTGGCAAATCTACATTACTTAATATCATGGGGTTATTGGAAGAGGTAGACGATGGAGAAATTATCATTAATCATCAATTGATTTCAAATAAGAAAGATGCATTACTACTTATGAGATATGATATAGGCTATATGTTTCAAAACAATGCACTTGTAGATGATTATACCGTCAAAGAGAATCTTAATATTGTGTTGAAGTATTCAAAATTCAATAAGAAAGAAAAATTGAATGCGGTAAAGCAAGTACTATCTACTGTTGGATTAGAAGGATATGAGAATAGAAAAGTATATTCTTTATCTGGTGGAGAAGCACAGCGTATCGCATTTTGTAAGATACTTCTTAAAAAGCCAAAGATTGTGTTATGTGATGAACCAACTGGTTCACTTGATGCAACAAACACAAAAATAATGATGGATCTATTAATGGAATATCACCATAGTAGTGGTGCCACTGTAGTGATTGTGACACATGACCTAGATGTTGCGAAACTTTGTGAGAGAGTTATTCATATTTAATCAGTTAACCGCAAAAACTCCTCTTTCACAAAAGTTTTGCGGTTTTAAACCGCAAAACTTTATTATTCTATGAACTATTGCGATTGAAAAAGGTGTCATTTTACTGACACCTTTAGCCTTTATTAGGAAACTTAGAATATACAAATTGACGTAAACGTGGATGTTCTCTCTTATAAATGAGCTGATAGAGCACATATGCGATTATACTTGCTGCTACAGCATCCATAAATGAATGCTGTTTGATGAACATTGTAGATAATGTAATAAGTACTGCTGAGATAGTCGCAAATATATGCATTGATTTATTGTCTTTGAATTTCTTTGATTTAATAAGTGCTATCGCACATCCTATTGAATTAAATACATGAATACTTGGAAATACGTTAGTTGGTTTATCTGCCCCATAAATAAATCTTAACCAGAATTGTTCAAAGGCATTCCCTGTAAGTACTTCTGGACGATGACAGAATGTTGTTGGGAAGATTGTGAATATGATAAGTGAAATAGTCATACCACAGGCTAGAAATGAAAAGCCACGATAGAATTCATCTGCATCATAGAAAAACAAGAATAACAAAGTTCCTGCAACAAATAAAAACCAATAGATATAAGGAATAATAAATGCTGGTACAAATGGTATGATACGGTCTAATCCTACATACATATCAAAGAAATGACTAATATCTCTTTGTTGTAAGCCAAAGTACCAAGGCATATAAAATACAAAATAGACAAGAACCCATGCATGTTCATGAGTCTTTATGAATTTCTTAATCATTTAATCACCCAAATTTTATTCTATCGATTCAGTAGGTAATAGTCAACATAAAAAAAACAGTGATAGAATCACTGTTAATTGAAACCAAATAGTTTCTGTGCAAGTTTATATCCACCAACGATTAGTTTACGTCCTAGTGGATCATTTAATTGCATAGCAAGACCTAATGCAGTCTTCTTTACTTCCTTATAAACGGCAGGCTTTGTATCCTTCATATAAGCCCATAAATCATTACGTTTCTGTAGGTTTTCTTCTGTACCACTCTTTACGCAGAGTACTGTAGTTACTGTAGTAATCATAGATAGATACTTAATTAAGTATTTTCTCATCTTACGTGATTTAAGCTTATCAATATCAATCGCATCAATCATACGTTTATTCACTCTGATCTGCTGATCAATACGTCCAATCATCACTGTTTCATTCACTGACTGATCATCACGACCAATGAAATAGTGATATAAATCAACATTTAGATAATACATAGTTTGAACAAATGGAATAGGTTCATACACAAATAAGTTATCTACATAGAATGTATGTTTAGGAAGTACAAGACCACTTGCACGTAATACTTCTGTCCGATAGATAATTGAATGCATTAATAGGTTCTGCGATGGATAGAAATATTTCACATCATACCATCTGAAAATCTTATTTTCAGGTAATGCATTTGTATAACGAATAGGCTTCTGTGTATTCTTTGATGGTTTATCATAGACATAGTTACAGATCATCATATCGACATCATTGCCAAGTTTCTTTAATGTCTGAATCACTTTAACTAAAGATGCTTCATCAAACCAGTCATCACTGTCTAATACTTTAAAGAAGCGTCCGGTTGCATTCTTTAAACCAGTATTCACTGCTTCACCATGTCCACCATTTTCCTGATGTATACATCTGATTGTTGCAGGATATTCTTCCTCTAATAAATCTCCTATTTCTCCTGTCTTATCCTTAGAACCATCATCAATGATTAAGATTTCAATATCATTTTCACATATTAATAATGGTTCGATAGCATGTCTCATATAATCTTGTGAATTATAACAAGGCACTGCAACTGTAAGAGTTTTCATACATTTACCTCCATATAGATTTATTTTACCATAAATCACCTTAATAAGGCTATAATTTATCAACTATCGCTTGTGTTTACATCTAAAATTAATGTAATATATACTGTATACGTAAGGAGTTGAGGTTAAAAAAATGAATAGAGACGTAACATATAAGGATAGTTTACTATTTCATATTAGTACAATGAAAATCCTTTGTCCTGTATTTGGTATTATCATGTTAGTTCTTGGCTTTATAGAAGCAAAAGACGGTTATTATGTGATTACAGGGCTTGGTGTCATCGGGCTTCTACTTATGATTTATATCACTTTAAAGGTGAACAAGAAGAAGACTTTCTCTTATATGATGACTGAAGATGATATTACTTTTAAAGAAGGTAATAATGAAAAGAAGTATGCTTATGAAGACATTACTAAACTAGTAGATGATGGTAAGACACTCACTATTTATTCTAAAGAAGGAGTGATTGCACAGCTTTCTTCATTAGAATTTGAAGTGGCTGATTTAGCTGAATTAGTTGAAGAATGTACTGATCATAAGATCCCTTATGAAGATGTTGAGGGTACAAAGGAAGCACCTAGTCGTATGCCTGCTGTATCAGTTACTAAACCAGTGATGCTTGTATTAACACTTATCCAGTTAGTATCATTAGTGGCTGGTATGATTGGTGCACTTGATTCTCTTGTTGTGGGTGGATTAATTTCTATCGTTATCCCTGTGCTTGCAGGTATTTACTATTTAGGTCTAACTGCCGAAGGAAATCAGCCAGCAATCAAAGAATTGTATGGATTGTTCTTCGGTAACTTTATTATCCCTACTATTACAGGATGGTTAATTCTATTTACTAAATATGCAATGGAAAATACAAGACCTGTTATTTATGCAACAATTATTGTATTCTTAATTATCTTTGTATTCTATCGCTGGATTGGTGAAAAAGCTGGATTACCTAGAGATGCATTATTTACATGCTTCCTAGTTATCTTTATTCCACTTGCATTATGCTGGATCAATGATCCTCTTGCAAAGGTAACTAATACAGAGGAATGTGTTATTACTAAGACAGAACATTATACAACTAAGTTCTCACAGGTATATCATTTCAATGTAAAAACAGGTAAAAAGAAATTTACTTATCGTGCTACTGCCAAAGAATTTAAAGAGTATAAAAAAGGCGATACAATCACAATCGTTACTAAAACTGGACCTTTCGCAGTCAGTTATAAAGAAATCAAGAAATAGGCATTTGCCTATTTCTTTTTTTATGCAAAAAAATAGAGTGCCATCATGGGAACTCTATTTTAATCTTTGTGAATAAATGAATTGATGCAATCCACTAGTTCATCAAATTCCACAATAATCTTGTCTAAATATTCCTTTCCGGCTGGTTCTAGGTGATAATACACTCTAGCTTTATTGTGGTAAATGATTGTATTACTTGAAATATAGCCATTTTCAATGAGTTTGTAGATAATAGGATACATAGTACCATTCTTCGGTTCAATACGACCCTTAGATTTTTCTGCAATCTCTTTAGTTAGTTCATACGCATATTGATCTTTTTCTTTCAATAAGCTTAAAATCATTAAATCAAGTTTAAATAAATAGTTTGAAGTCTTTGCCATAATTAATCACCTATAATAAGATTATCAAATATTAGAAGCGTTTTCAATACATTTTTTAAATAAAATGACGTATTTGTGCACCAAACTGTACTTTTATCCTGTTTACAATAAAAAAAAGCGTCATTTTTTTTAAAATAGTGTGTAAGAAAAAGAACTCTATGCCTTAAGAGTTCTTTTTCTTACCATATCAATATACTGGTCTTCATGTAGGATTCTAATATCCTGACCTTGTCTTGATAGTGTCATGGCTTTTTTTATCTTCTTATTGCCTTTTTGATATCTTGTCTGCTTGTAGTCCTTTTTCCCAATAACGAGATATCTTGTCTGTGTTGTGACATGGAATGATGGTGTCATACCATCCTGTTCTACAAATGCTTCTATTTCTTGTTTTGTATGAGCAAGTTTTCCAGTGAAAGCAACTGTTTCTTTCTGTATTCCCATCCTTACTTCCTGTACCTTATCACTTGATACAAGAGGTTCAATAAAAGAACTTGTCATACGTCCTAAAGGGACATTTTCCTTCTCGTGGAGCTCTTTAAGACTTGTATAGTGATGTTCATCCATCATCTTCTTTAAAAGTTCTGCACAGGCTAAAGAATCAGCCAGTGCATTATGGGCATTCTCTAATTCCACTGAATAATAATCACATAGAGAACCTAAGCCATACTTTTGTAATTCAGGATGAAACAGCTTTGCGAGTACTAATGTACATGATAAGAAACAAGTAGGCTTTCTTATACGAAACCTTCTAAATACTGCCAATAGATGATTTAAATCTGATTGGATATCATGAGATATCACAATACTGTTTTCAAAATATTGACTAATCTTTGGCCAGATTTCTGGAAAAGTGGGTTGTTTCTTTAAATCCTGTGGTCTGATCTTATGAACCTTATAACGATAGGGATCAAAAGTCAATTTAGGAGGTCTAATAAGGGAATAGAATGTTTCCTTTACTTTCATATCCTCCAATACCACTATTCCAATAGAACAGATACTAACAGGATCATTATTTAATTCTTCAATATCAAAGATTGTTATTTTTTCACTCATTCAATTCCCACTGCTTTCTTTGCTAACTGATCTGCCTGTTCATTATAGAAGTCTCCTGTATGGGCTTCTACCTTCATAAAGACAATAGGCAATTGTTTACGGTATTTAGTCATTTTATCAGCATAATACTGTGTCAGCTTTTTATTAGCTTTCCATTCTCCAATAGCCCACTTTTCAATACCCATATAATCATAATAAATCACAATACCATCATATTCAGGATGTTCTACTGCATACTTTACAGCTGCAAGTGCCCCAAATATTTCTCCTGCGACATTACGACTAGATATACATTCTTCATTATCTCCATGTCCACAAAGACGTTTAATGACCTGCTGTCCATCAATTAATACAGCACCATAACCATATACTTTCTTTTTCGCATTAAAAGAACCATCTACATAAGCAATTAACCCATGTTCCATTTGAGGTATTTCTTTTTTATCAGAAATAAACTCTTCTGCTTCCGTGCGTGATGTAAAGGACTTATAAGAAGCATTCTTAAAGCCATGAATCTGCTTCTGACATTCTGCCCAAGAGTTATAAATACCTGGTACTCTTCCGTTTTTTACGGCATAATATTTCATTTTTATCACCTACCCCATAATAATGAAAACAATAGGCGTTGTCTAGTTAATTATGCAAGTTCACAAAAACTATTTACTATGTTAAAATGAAAGAAATAAACAAAGCGAGGTTATTTTATGTTGATTGAAAAGAGATTTTTGAAATATGTGAGTTTTGATACACAGTCTGATGAATCTTCTACAACATCCCCTTCTACAGAAAAACAATTTGATTTAGCTGATTTCTTAAGTGAAGAAATGCAGATTTTAGGTGTAGATGAAGTAGAAAGAACAGATCAGGGAATTGTATACGGAAAGATTTATAGTAATTCTGATGAGCCTATGAAAGCAATTGGATTTATTGCCCATATGGATACTTCTCCAGATGCAAGTGGACATGATATTCATCCACGTATTATCCGTTCTTATCCTGGAGGACGTATTATTCTTAATGAAGAAAAAAAGATGTATTTAGATCCAGAAACAAATCCTGAATTAAAAGGTCTTGTGGGTGATGATTTAATTACAACTGATGGAACTACACTTCTTGGTGCAGATGATAAAGCAGGTGTAGCTATTATTATGAGTATGGTAGAGTATATCTGCCAGAATAGAGATTTTAAGCATGGTGATATCTGTATTGCGTTTACTCCTGATGAAGAAGTAGGTAGAGGTACTGAAAACTTTGATGTCAAGAGATTTGGTGCTGATTATGCCTATACAGTAGATGGTGGTAGAATTGATGAATTCAGTTTTGAAAACTTCAATGCCTATAAGGCTGATGTCACTATTACTGGTAAGAGTTATCATCCAGGTGATTCTAAAGGTAAGATGGTGAATGCTCTTACTTTAGGTCGTCAGTTTGATACAATGCTTGGTGATAATAAGCGTCCTGAAGCAACAGAACACAAAGAAGGCTTCTATCATCTTCATCATATGGAAGGTGATGTTTCTACAGCTAAGATGACTTATATTCTAAGAGATCATGACATGGATAATATGCATGATATGATTCATACAATGCAGCTTGCTGCTTCTTATTTAAATCAGGTTAATCATGGCAATTATATTGATATTGACTTTACTTTACAGTATAAGAATATGATTGAAGTTATCAATAAGACACCTGATATTGTATATAAGGTAAAACAGGCCATGATTAATATAGGACTTGATCCTATTGCATCTCCTATTAGAGGTGGCACTGATGGGGCTAATTTAAGCTTTATGGGACTTCCTTGTCCTAACTTAGGTACTGGTGGATATAACTACCATGGTCCTTATGAATTCTGTAGTATTAATTCTATGAAAAAGGGTGTTAAGTTACTTCTTGAATTGATTAAGGAGGCATAATATATGAAGTGTTTGTTTATCATTAATCCTTCTAGTGGGACACATGCATTCCAGAAATCTATTGATCAGTTTATTGGTCAATTAATTCTTCATACTAACGTAAATACAATTGATACTTACTTTACTAGAGGAAAGAATGATGGATTAGAACGTGCTGCTAGACTGACTAAAAATGAATATGACTTTATTGTGGCAGTAGGTGGAGATGGTACTATTAATGAAATCATAACAGGACTTATTAAGAGTGAATCTAAGATTCCTCTTGCGATACTAGCAGCAGGTACTGTCAATGACTTTGCAACTTACCTTAATCTTCCTAATACACCAGAAGCATTCCGTGATATGATTGCTCGTTTTAAAACAAAGAAGATTGATGCAGGTTATGTAGATGATCATTGTTTTGCGAATGTATTAAGTGGTGGCATGTTTAGTGATATTGGATTTCTTGTCACTAAAGAGGAAAAGAAGAAATTTGGTCCTCTTGCCTACTATATCAATGGATTGAAGATGTTACCTGAACAGTTAGGCTTATCACTTCATCTTAAAGTAAAAGCAGATGAAATAGAGTTTGAAGAAGATGCCGCCTTATTCATGATTACGAATAGTTCTCATGTAGGAGGATTTCCAGGAGTGACTCCATATGCTTCTACAAGTGATGGTAAGTTAGATCTTATTATTATTAAAAAAGGGAATGTAGCTGAACTACTTAATGTCTTTATGGATTATAAGCGTAATCTTCATCCTCAAAATCCAATGATTCGTTATGTTCAGGCAAAGGATATCACAATCAGTTGTGATGAAGATATTGTCTATGATATTGATGGTGAAAAAGGACAGAGTTTCCCTGTTCATGTTGAATGTTTAAGACATGCAGTTTCACTCATTATTCCAGACCAGGATGAAAAGTAAACACAAAGAGGAAAATCAATTGATTTTCCTCCTTTTTAGTTCATGATGTTAAGTTATTTATTTCTTTGTAAAGAACTTGATACTTCTATAGATATAGTAAGCAAGGGCAGCACCTGCCATATAATAGAAGAAATCAGTAACATCAAAATAGCCTCTTAATGAAAGTAATTTAGCTACTTCGAAAATAAAGCTAACACCTAAAATAAATGTGATTAACTGTCCTAATGTACAATCCTTCTTGATCACATAATATAATGCGATTGGCATCACTAAGAATATCTTCACGATAATATTCATCTGTAACGCCTGATAATTTGAATTAGGATCATAGTAGAACGGAACAAGATTAGTCGCATAAGCTATTCTAGAGAAGTAAGGTGTACTATTACTTAGAATAGGTCTTTTCTCTATTATAAATGCGATAAATACAAGTAAGTAGAACACGATAATGCATGATTTAAACGATAGGGTCTTTTTCATAATTTCCTCCATTTCCCCGCGCCTTCGTTGCGCGGACACAAATATATAACCAAACTCAAATCCCCCAAAACTCT
>NZ_RCYB01000075.1 GCF_004168205.1 Catenibacterium sp. co_0103
TTTGGAAAGGCACTCTTGTGCTTAAAAAAGTTTTCAAATGCGGTCTGGCCGTTATTTACTGCCTGTGTTACCGATTTTGAGTAAGCTTCCTTGATCCAGGAATATTCTGGATGATTCGGAAGATACTCATTGTTAAGCCATACTCTAAACTGACTGCTGCTCATAAACTTTTTGCCACTTTCATGAAGCTCCTTATTATGAGCAAGATAGAAATTATAGATAAATCTGCAAGTACCTATTGTTTTACGAATCCTGACTTTCTGCTCCTCTGTTGGATTTATTTCCGTCTTGAAGCTCTTCAGCAATTTCCTCATCCCTTTCTATCTGTTTTTTATACTTACGAAGCCCATACAGCCTGCATGAGAACACATGGAGTATTGAAACAATATCCTGCACGAGTTCTTCCTGTGGCGATAGTTCTTCATTGTTTACTACCACTAGGGTTGTATTAAACTTTTTACAGAATTTCTCAAACCAGTCATAACCAAATCTGATAAATCTATCTTTATGGGTTACTACTATTGTCTTGATTTTTTGTTCCATTACTTCATCTAATAATTCGTTCCACTTTTTACAGTTGTAATTAAGGCCACTTCCATAATCTTCAATACACTGATTTACAATAATTCCTCTTGCATTACAAAACTGTCTTAAAAATGCAACTTGATTTTGTAAGTCATCTTTTTGATTCTTTGTAGACACTCTGGCATAAATAACCACCTGACGTTTATCATTTTCAATATTCATACCTTTGAATTGTAGATACTGATCATATGTGTAATAACGCCTATTAGTTAGAGTTCGGTTTGCCTTTAAAGTACCTTCTCTGTCCCAACGTTGTAATGTCTTAACAGAAACACCTAAAAGTTCAGCAAAATCTTTTGGCTTATAATTTTTGATATTTGATGTGTTCATTTTAACATTCCCCTATGAGCACATTCAAACACAACAGTCAATATATTCAGTTACTTAGATTTTCTTCTTAATAATAATTATATCATGGAACCATTTAGCTAAGATATAATCAAATATTTTTTCTTAACTCCTTTATATAGGTTTTATCGCTTATAACTTCAATGCATTACTTAATTAATTAGTATATACTGTATATAGGAGATGATAATGTGCAAACATTTTCACAACAATTGCATACGCTCTCTTTTGGTGCTAGACTTAATATAGTTGGATAGTCAACTAAAGAGGTGAGAGAGATGGATAAGAAAGAGAACTTCATGAGTGATAATGCATTACTATATCGTGCAGCTATTAAGTATTATGATAATAGATTAAAGAAATATGATATAGGTTATGGACAGGTTGTGAATCTAATGATGATTCATGAACATCCTGGTATTACTATGAAGGAATTGTCTTCTAGTGGTTCTGTAGATAAAGGTACAATCACAAAGAGTGTATCTAAATTACATGATGCAGGTTATATTCGTATAGAAGAGAATAATCTAGATAAACGTTCTAAGATACTTAAAACAACACCTAAAGCGAAAGATGTGATTACAGAAATGTATCTTGCGAGAAAAGACTGGTGGTCTCATTTAACATCTGATTTGACTTTAGAAGAAGTAGATCAATTAGAAAAGACAATGCATCTTTTAGTTAAGAAAGCAATAGAAGAACCAACATACCAGAATCATTTCCGTATCTTTGGTTTTCAAAAGCTCACTCTTCTAGATTATCCAGGAAAAATGGCATGTACTCTATTTACTGGAGGATGTAATTTTAAATGTCCTTTCTGTCATAATTCTGATTTAGTCTTCTTACCAGAAAATATGGTAGAGATTGAACAGGAAGATGTTCTTGAATTCTTAGAAAAGAGACAGAATATACTAGAGGGCGTATGTATTACAGGTGGAGAACCTTTATTACAGGCGGGTATTGTGGATTTCTTAAGAGTGATCAAGGATATGGGATACTCTATTAAATTAGATACAAATGGATCTTTTCCTAATAAGTTAAAAGAATTAGTAGAAGAAGGTCTTGTTGATTATGTAGCTGTAGATATCAAGAATGCGCCTAAGAAATACAATAAGACAATTGGTTTAGAAGGGTATCGTCTTGATTCTATTAAGACAACAGTCCAGTATTTATTAGAGAATCATGTAGATTATGAATTCAGAACGACAATCATTAAAGAATTTCATACAGAAAATGATATGAGACTAATTGGAGAATGGATCAAAGGTGCTAAGCGTTATTATCTTCAAAACTTTGAAGATAATGAGAATGTGATTCAAGAAGGTTTACATGCATGCTCATTAGAAACACTTCAGAGTTATAAAAAGATTTTAGAAGAATATGTTGATGAATGTGAAATCAGAGGGATAGAAGAAAGGATATGATAATATGTACCAGGTCATTAAAAGAGATGGTAAGATTACAGAATTTGATTTAAAGAAAATAACCCGTGCGATTGAAAAAGCATTTATTTCATTAAAGAAAGAATATCATCCTAGTGTGATTGACATGCTTGCATTAAAGGTTACAAGTGATTTTGAAAAGAAGATCAAGGATCATAAGATTGCAGTAGAAGATATCCAGGATAGTGTAGAGGATATCTTATCACAGGCAGGTTATAGTGATGTGGCGAAGTCTTATATTCTATATCGTAAACAGAGAGAGAAAGTAAGAAATATGAAGTCTACGATTCTTGATTATAAGGATCTAGTGAATAGTTATGTGAATGCGACTGACTGGAGAGTAAAAGAGAATTCTACTGTCACTTATTCTGTTGGTGGGTTGATTCTAAGTAACAGTGGTGCAATTACTGCAAATTATTGGTTATCTGAAATATATGATCAGGAGATTGCGGATGCACATAGAGATGGGGATTTCCATATTCATGATTTAAGTATGTTAACAGGTTATTGCGCAGGATGGTCTTTAAAACAATTAATTCAGGAAGGTTTAGGAGGTATTCCAGGTAAGATTACATCTAAACCAGCAAAACATCTTGCATCATTATGTAACCAGATGGTGAACTTCTTAGGTATTATGCAGAATGAATGGGCAGGTGCTCAGGCTTTCTCTTCTTTTGATACTTACTTAGCACCATTTGTGAAGGTAGATAATCTTCCTTATGATCAAGTGAAGAAATGTATTGAATCATTTATTTATGGTGTCAATACACCTTCACGCTGGGGAACACAGGCTCCTTTCTCTAATATTACTTTAGATTGGACAGTACCAAATGACTTAGCTGAACTCAATGCGATAGTTGGTGGAAAAGAAATGGACTTCCGTTATAAGGATTGTCAGAAAGAAATGGACATGATCAATAAAGCCTTTATTGAAGTCATGATTGAAGGCGATGCGAATGGTCGTGGATTCCAGTACCCTATTCCTACTTACTCTATCACAAAGGATTTTGATTGGTCTGAAACAGAAAATAATAAACTATTATTTGAAATGACTGCAAAGTTTGGTACACCCTATTTCTCTAACTATATTAATTCAGATATGGAACCAAGTGATGTCAGATCAATGTGTTGTCGATTAAGACTTGACTTAAGAGAATTAAGAAGAAAAAGTGGAGGATTCTTTGGTTCAGGTGAATCAACAGGATCAGTAGGTGTCGTTACTATTAACCTTCCACGTATTGCTTATTTATCTCATAATGAGCATGAGTTCTATGAAAGATTAGATCACTTAATGGATCTTGGTGCAAGATCATTAAAGGTAAAAAGAGATGTGATTAGTAAGTTATTAGAAGAAGGTCTCTATCCTTATACAAAACGTTATTTAGGTTCATTTAAGAATCATTTCTCTACTATTGGCTTAGTAGGTATGAATGAAGCTACACTCAATGCGAACTGGCTTAAAGAAGACTTAACACATACAGATGCACAGGAATTTGCGAAGGATGTATTAAACCATATGCGTGAAAGATTAGTGATCTATCAGGAAGAATATGGTGACTTATATAACCTGGAAGCAACACCTGCAGAATCTACATCTTATCGTCTTGCGAAACATGATAAGAAGAAATATCCAGATATCATTACTGCCACTAAAGAGGGTAATACACCTTATTATACAAACTCATCTCATTTACCAGTAGGTTATACAGATGACTTATTTACTGCCTTAGATATTCAGGATGAATTACAGACTCTCTATACATCAGGTACTGTATTCCATGCTTTCTTAGGTGAAAAACTACCAGACTGGAAAGGTGCTGCAACACTTGTAAGAAAGATTGCAGAAAACTATAAACTTCCTTATTATACCATTTCACCTACTTACTCTATTTGTGAAGATCATGGTTATCTTGTAGGTGAACAGCCTATATGTCCTGTATGTGGTAAACCAACAGAAGTATGGAGCCGTATTACAGGTTACTATAGACCAGTTAAGAACTGGAATGAAGGTAAAGCACAGGAATTCAAGGAACGTAAAACATATGATATGGGTCACTCAGTACTAAGTGGCAGACATATGAAGAAGATCAAAGAAGAACAGGCACAACCTGTTATACAGAATGAAAAGCTTTATTTATTCACAACAAAAACATGTCCTAACTGTCGTATTATTAAGAAGATATTAGAAGATGAACATGTAGACTATGAATTAATAGATGCAGAAGAACAAGTAGACCTCACAAAGAGATTTTCTGTCATGCAGGCCCCTACTCTTGTCGTTGCGAATGATAAGAGTTATGCAAAATATGTGAACGTGTCTAATATTAGAAAGTATATAGAAGAAAGATCATAACCAAAGTGGGCATCACTCATAGTGATGCCCATTTCTTTCAAAGTAAAAAGAAGACTGTGAGATCATTGGATCTCACAGTCTTTATTGTGTTTTGATATACATCTAATTGGTGGAAGTTTTAAACAAATAATAGTTTCTTGAAACATTGGTCTGTATTGTTTCAAATGTAAGAAGATTGTTTTAAGATAATGAACCGTTAGGACTACAAGTAAGTTTTACAGTTTTATTTATTGTTTTTTGTAGTGATCCATTTTGATGATATTGCTTAGCTGTTATGCTTGCAGATGCAGCTGCACCATTTTTTGAAGCTTTCGCATTACTCAATTTCCAGCTTGTTGAATAATTGGCTTTACTATATGTTGAGCTAGTACATGTTGCTGATTTCCCATTAACGGTAATAGACCATAGAGCTTTTCCATTGATATCTCTATAAGTTGCAGTTTTTGTGCCATTTCTAATAGAAGACCTTGCTTGTGTATAATTTGTTGTAATAACAGTTTCTAAGTAATAACCATTTTCTAACTCTTCTTTTGCATATATCCTAGTTGGATTTGTTTCGAAAGCAGATGCATTTAAGACAGAGTGAGAAAATGCTAAAAAAGAAATACATAAAATGGTGATTATTTTTCTTATCATGTTCATTCTCCTTATTTGATTTCAATTGTTTCTTCAAAATATCCACCTTTTGAATCTCTTATTTCTTCAAAAGTCTTTTGGTAAATATATGCTTTATAGCATAAGAATACTAATAATACAACAAGCGCAACTGATAAGAAATTCTTTAATAATCTTCTTACCTTTGCTTTTTCAATCAGACGATCCATATCCTCTTGCTCATAGTAACTAATAATCACTTCCTTGGGTGTACCAAGTCTTTCTACGATTTCATCATATGTCATATCATGAGAACCATCATCAATATTATCTATGAGCTTTCTTATATATTCTTTTTCAGATTTACCATAAGAAGCAAATAGATACTTAAATTGTTTAATATACTTTTTAACGTTTTTATTATAAGTCATGCTCTTCCTCCATAAATGTATCAATAATACTTGTCATCTCTTTGTATTCTTTGTATATGCCCTCTAGGTACTCTTTTCCAGATGGCTCCAAATGATAATATATTCTTGTCATTCTCTTTCCAACAAGCTTTTTCTCACTTGATATATAGCCTAGATCTTCAAACTTATAAAGAACAGGATACATACTTCCTTCTTTGATATCTATCTTACCATTTGTAAGTTCTTTAATGGAATGAGTGATCTCATACCCATAACAATCTCTTATTGAAAGAATCTTAAGAAATAACATTTCTAACTTAAAGAAGTTATTATTCTTTTTTGGCATAGTGTTTCCTCCATAGAAAATAGTAACATTAATATATTTGTTGTGCAATATATAGAAAAACTATATAGTTGTTGACAAAGATACAAGTGACATGCTAGTATTTAAGTGTAGTAAACGTTTACATCTGTACTATAACTAAACGGAGGTTGAAAACATGAAAAAAAAGTACAAATTAATTGCATTATCTTTTTTAATAACTGCTTGTGCAGTAACGTTATCTAAAACTGAAGTTTCTGCTTCGAATGATGCAGTTATTAATCAATATCTTCTTTTGAAAAATGAATACAATATAACTAAATCTAAATATATGCTGTCTGAAACTGATAGTAATGCAGTGAAGTTAAATAAGGCAGAAAAAGATATTGATCGTTTTAAAAATCACATTTATGAATTAAAAGGTAAATCTATAGAGGAATTGAAAAGATACAATTATACAGATTCGCAAATTGATGCGATAAAGAATTATGATGGAACAGAGGAAATGTCTGTAAAAGCATCTTCAAAAATTAAGTTCAGTGTTAAGAAAAATACATTAAGTTATAATTCTAAAACTGGATTGTCTACCGTTAAGGCTACAGTAAGTTTTAGCTGGAGTGGAACACCTGAAGAGTATGGAAATGATGCTTTTGCGATGGCATATGAAGCGGACAATAATCATAATTTTAAGAAAGTATCATCAGTTACTTCTTCATTGAAATATAAAGAATTTAAATCTCCAACAAGTGTAAAAACATGGACGAAGTCAGCGACTAATAAAGGTGATCAAGGTGTTACTGGTTCATATGGATGGTCATTCCCATTAAAAGTAAAAGGTGATCAATACTATGCATATTTATATGATGGCTCTTTTTCTACAACAGGAGTAGTAAGTGGAAAGGTAAAATATTTCAATGTGCGTTATTTGTATAGTCATAAAACATTTATGAGTACAACAACATTTGGAATTAGTATATCAAAGGGTTCGGTTTCTGCAGGAATAACACTCACACCCAAAGCATCTTATACAGGGTATCCTGGAAATCACGGTGGCATAGTAACTTGTTCATAATCCTAAGATGGTTATAATGAATTGCGAGGACATAATAAAATGAATACATTAAAGAAATTATTAAAGATAGTATTTTTGTTTATTTTAACAACTTATGGTTGTATGATACTATCTGCAATAAATTTGTGGCTATTTCAATATATTAATAATTTTTACCAGCATTCTGATTATTATTATGGACTATTTACTGTATCTACTGCCTGTGCTATAGTTGTAATAACTATGTATCTTTTGTATAAGAAAAAGAATTAATACACAGGAAAAGACCAATCACTGTTATTGATATACTTTGTTTGTTGATACAAATATGAGGCTGTTGAATATTCAACAGTCTTTTAATTTATAAAACACTTGACTACAGAGTTAGTGTATGCTAACCTATAGATAGTTAGTAAGAACTAACCAGGAGGTCAACAATGAAAGTAGTCTATGCATCAAGAACTGGAAATGTAGAAGCATTAATTGGAAAACTAGGTATTACAGACGCATTACATATTGAAGATGGTACAGAAAAGGTTTCTGAAGACTATATCTTATTTACTTATACAGATGGCTTTGGAGATGTTCCTTATGAAGTATCAGACTTCTTAGAAAACAATCCATCTATTAAAGGTGTTATTGCATCTGGTGATACAGGATATGGTGAAGCATATTGTTTAGCTGGTGATAAGATCAGTGAAGATTATCATGTTCCATGTCTTTATAAAGTAGAAAATGATGGTACTGATGAAGATGTAGAAGCCATCAAAGAGTTACTTTAATATGACCTTAGGATATCATCAATTTGAACATCTTCTTCTTACGCATTGCACACCTACCTTGATCAAGCGTAAGTTAGGTAGTATGTTTCATCTTGATAATAGATATTCAGATGTTCATGAACTTGTAGAATATTATGATCAGATTCTTAACCTTCAAGGATTACGAATAAATCTCTTTTATACTCATGGTCGTTATACAGTATATGTATATCTGCCTTCCTCACTCAATTACTTAATGACTAACAAAGACATTCAATCCTTTCTGAAACAATATGATTATCCTGATCATGATATTCTATCTCATCTAGAGAAACGTCTTGAGATGAGTCAATATCCACACGAAATAGGGTTATTTTTGGGTTATCCACTTGCTGATGTATGGGGGTTTGTACATCATAAGAAGTGTCAATGTTGTGGCTATTGGAAGGTATATGAAAATAAACGTGAGAAAGAAAGTCTCTTTAAACAATTTGACTGTTGTAAAAAAGAATTCATACTCCTTTATGAGCAGGGCTATTCTTTGTCACAAATCCTTAATCAGGCTGATAATCAGCCTTTTTCTTTTACCTTAAATGAATTATAATATTTTCGAGGTGGTTATAAATGATGAGAGTAAATGAAACAGAAACCAAAAGATTATTAGAAGCTGTTAAACCAGCGAAGCTTGTTGCAGCAACTAAATATATTGATGAAAAAGAAGTAGAGAAGCTAGAAGAATGTGGTGTTATGATCTATGGTGAAAATAAAGTACAGGACTTCTTAAAGAAGTATGAAGACTACCATGGAAAAGGTGTATGGCATTTTATTGGCACACTACAAACCAATAAAGTAAAGTATATTATTGATAAGGTACAGATGATTCATTCTGTCGCAAACTATAGATTAATTGATGAAATAGAGAAACAGGCAGCTAAACATGATTTAGTTATGGATATCTTATTACAGGTTAATATTGCGAAAGAAGAATCTAAACATGGCTTTAATGAAGAAGAAATGAATGAAGTGATGGACTACTTAAAAGATAAACCACATTTAAATCCTAGAGGATTAATGATGATGGCTCCTAATATTGAAGTAGAAGAAACAAGACAATACTTTAAAGCAACTAAAGACCTATTAACTAAACTACAGGAATCTTATCCTAACTATCAATTGACTGAACTATCAATGGGTATGACACATGACTTCCCTATTGCGGTTGCAGAAGGTAGTACAATGGTAAGACTCGGTCATGCATTATTTGATGAATAATTAAAAACATCCCTAGAAACATATGTTTCTAGGGATTTGTGTTTAGAATGGGAAATGTGGATTATTATATGACTCACAAGATTCTTGATACAATTAAATATGATGTACAGAGTGTAAAATGTAATAAGCGTAGAGGATTTATCAAAGATTATCATAAGTTCACAAGTGATAAGGATAAAAAGATTGAATTAATGTTGTATTTTGATGGTTCTATGAGTGATGATGATGCAAAACAGGTACAAAGGTTAATGAAACTTTTATCTGATAAAGGTTTTAACGGAAGTGTTCAATGTTGTAATGGAGAGTATTATAGTGATTCACTTAAACTAGGTACTATTCCTGATATTGAGGATATAGAAAAGTGTGATAATGAATAAATAGTGAAAGAATAGTGAAAAAGTTCTCTATACAGGTATAATTATAGAAAGAAGGAGGGCTTTTCGTATTATAGAACTAGAAGTTAATCAAGTAATAATTCTAGTTTTTTATTTTATCTAGAAGTGATATCATATCACTGAAGAGAAGTTAATCAATATAACTTGAGACATCCATAAGGTAAGCTCGTAAACAAC
>NZ_RCYB01000076.1 GCF_004168205.1 Catenibacterium sp. co_0103
ATTATGCTGCAAAACAAAAGCACCGTTGTGGTGCTAATGTTTGATTATTTTTGAGACATTATCAATTTCGGTTGACAGTATTTTCATTATATAAAAATAGAATGTAAACGCTTGCATAATTGTAATTATTAGGCTATAATTAAGTCAGAAAGAGAGGAGGAAGACCTCCTTAACATATACATTCATCTCAAAGAACTTGGTCAGAAAGGAGAGATTCCCATGGGATACTGTGACTGAGTATCCGTTGAGGATACTCAATTAAATTAGGAAAAACGTATTTATCCACTAATAATGATTTATATGCTTTATTAATAATATGGTTTATAAGAAAGGTGGAAAACGGGAGATAGCTCCTGAATATAATAATAAGGTACGTTGATCTATATATCAGAAGGCTGTGAAAAGGTTTTCTATTTATCTATTGACGCTGGAAATTGAATCCAAAAGATGTAATCCTAGTATCCAGCAGGAAAAGCTATGGTGATGTAAAAGCCATAGCTTTTTCAGTTGGAAACAAAACCTCCTTGTCGATAGACAAAGAGTTTTTGCGCAAGTAGGCTCACTTGGGGTACTTCTACCGCTGTTGTATAGTATACGTATACTAACGTCAATTATATTTGTGAAAAAGCATCTATTCATCACTGTATTTTCAATTTATGAAAATGCGTGTAAACGCTTGCATTTATGTGAGCGATAATGTATGATATAAACGAAAAGAGAAGACAGAAGATAAAACATTAAATATAAGACATGTTACTTGACTTCCTAGTCTAATGAACCGAAAAGTAAATAAGTAATACGGCAATTATAGTAAGATTCGATCTTATATTCAGTGAGAAATGAAAATTTCTAATAAAATGTTGAACCCATAAAAAGTCTAATAATAAAAAGAACTCAATATCAATACGATGGGTTTGATAAATTATTCAAATGAGTCTAATGCTTCTCCTTATATAGCAAAAGAGGAATCCAAATGGGTTCCTCTTTTCATTAGCTTTCTTCTATTTCTAATAGTTCTAGATAACGTTCATTCTTTTCTTCTAAAGTCTTTTCAACTTCATCACGTTCATTACTTAATTCATCAAGCTTTTCAAAGTCCTGGGTAGAACCCATTTCTTCATCAATCTCACTTAAACGTGTTTCTAGATTCATAAGAAGATCGTCCATACCTTCTAGTTCTTTTTTTTCACTGAAAGTTAATCTTCTTTTTCTATTTTCTTTAGCTTGTTTACGATAATCTTCTTTCTGAGATTCTGTTTCTTTCTTTGTATTAGTGATATCAATAGAAGCACTATAGCCACCATTCACATAATGAATTTCCTGATCCTTAAAGACAAATAAACCATCTACAATACGATCTAGGAAATAACGGTCATGGGATACAGTAATCACAATACCTTTAAATGTATCTAGATAATCTTCTAATACATTCAATGTTTCAATATCTAAGTCATTCGTCGGTTCATCTAATAGTAATACATTAGGTGCACCCATTAATACCTTTAATAAGTAGAGTCTTCTTTGTTCACCACCAGATAACTTACCAATTTGTGTATACTGGGCATGGTCATCAAATAAAAAACGTTCACACATATTACGAGCACTAAGTGTTCCTTCACTTGTTTCTAGATTATCACTTGTTTCTCTAATATAATCAATCACTCTCATTGTAGGATCATCATAATGGAAATGTTGCTGGAAATAGGCCATACGGATTGTATCTCCAATAATAATCTCTCCATCATAATCAGTGATAATACCTGCAATCATATTAAGGAGTGTTGTCTTACCACAGCCATTTTGTCCTAATATACCAATACGGTCAAATCTCTTAAATAAATAAGAAAATGGCTTAAACATCACCTTATCAGGATAACTCTTAGATACATTCACTAACTCAATAGTCTTTTTACCTAAACGACTTGTAGTATCTATTAATTCAACAGTTCCTTTTTCTTGAATCTGTTCAATAGAAGATAATTCTTCAAAACGCTGTAAACGGTCTTTACTCTTAGTAGAACGTGCCTGAACACCTGCTCTGACCCATTCTAGTTCTTTCTTTAAGAAGAGGTTTCTTTTTCTTTGTGCCTGTAAGGCATTGTTTTCTCTTTCTGCCTTTAATTCTAGGAAGTGTGAATAATTGGCTACATAAGGGAAAATCTCACCTCTATCTAATTCATAAATCTTATTAGTAATACGTTCTAGGAAGTAACGATCATGAGTGACCATAAGTAATCCTTTAGAACGTTTTATTAAATATTTTTCTAGATATTCAATCATAGGTGTATCTAGATGGTTTGTTGGTTCATCTAGAATAAGTAAATCACATTCTTCTAGTAATACGATAGCAAGAGCTAAACGTTTCTTCTGACCACCAGATAGCGTACTGATCACCTGATCCATATCTTCTAAACCAAAACGTGTTAAAGAAGACTTAATAGAATATTCAGGGACATCCTTAAGAATATGTTTTGCTTCATTAAGAATCGTTTCATTATCTCTAAATACAGGATTCTGAGATAAGTATGCAATCTTTAGATCCTTTTTATAAGTAATAGCAGGACTGTCATGATGGGCAATCATTTTTAATAAAGTACTCTTACCTGTTCCATTGACACCAACTAAGGCAATCTTATCTGTATCCTCTACAATCATATTCAAGTTCTTATACAACTGTCTCTCACCAATTGCATAAGATAAATTCTGTATATTAATTAACATGTAGTCACCTCTATAATAGAGAGTGGAACAAATCATCCACTTCTTGTTTTCTCTTCTTAGTTTCTTCAGGTAAAACATGGAAGCATTCATTTAATACATCATTCTCATGTGCATTTAAATCTCTCTTTAAAATGGTTTCACCTGTTTTTAAGTTTTCTAGATGATAATACCCTTTTTCATCAATTCTTTCAACAACCCACATGATATCATCTCCTCTTTGTTTTCCTCATTATAGCATGCTATAATGGGGAAAAGGAGCGTGAACTTTATGAATAATATGCTTTTATTTGGTTTATGTGTTGTTGTGCCGGTGCTTATTCCTTTAATCATCGCATTATTAGTGGCTGTATTATGGAAAATAAAATAAGTACAAAAGGTGTATTCTTCCTGCTTATGACAGCATTTTGCTGGTCACTTGCAGGTTTATTTATACGTGCAAGCCACTTAAGTGGGCTAGGATTCTCAATGATGAGTTCTATTGTCGCAATACCTCTTAGTATGATTATTCATCATAAGAAACTGGTATTCAATAAAATGACAGTTACAGTAGGGGTCTTTCAGTTTCTTATGAGTTTGACATTCATCTATGCCAATAAGCTGACATCAGTGGCCAATGCGATTGTATTACAATACTCATCAACAATCTTTGTATTGATCTATCAATCAATTGATTTACGTAAATTACCGACAAAAAGACAAATGGGGATCATTGCGATTGTCTTTATCGGTATGGCACTATTTTTTGCAGATACTCTTTCCTTCTCGCATCTATTAGGAAATATACTCGCAATTATATCAGGAGCCTGCTTTGGAATGCAGTTCTACCTCAACAACAAAGAAGAGGCTGAAGCTTTCTCTTCGACAATATTTGCCTATATGTTCTCTCTTACAGTAGGTTTAATTGTCTTTAGAGGACTTCCTCACTTCCATATCACCGATGCCTTTGGTGTATGTGGTTATGGTTTCTTCCCAATGTGTTTAGGTGGTATATTTCTTGCATTAGGTATTTCTTGTACAGAAGCTTTTACAGCCAATCTTATTTGTATGTTAGAAGTCATTTTAGCGCCTCTGTGGGCTTTTATCTTCTTCCATGAAACAATATCTGGTATTAGTTTGATTGGTGCAGGAATGGTTGTAGGAGGTATTATCTTAAATTTAGTACTAGACTTTAAAAAAGCAGCCATTTAGGCTGCTTCTTTTGATTGTAGACCATTTCTACTTCGATATATTCATAATGTCCTCGATGGTCTTGTCTTTCAACAAATTGTCACACGCTTCATTAAGATCTACAAAAATAGAATCAATGGCTTGTTCTACTTTAGAGTCCTTAATGGCTTCTCTTCCATCTTCTCCATTGTGCCAAGTCACATGGATATAATCATTTGAGACAGATTTCGCAATCTCAGATAAAGTAATATTATCTGCTTCTTTATCAAGACGATATCCTCCATCAACACCTGCTTTAGCCTTAATAAGGCCAGCTTCTCTCAATTTGATCATAACACGTCTTACACGTACTGGATGAGTGCAAATATGCTTTGCAAGTTCATCACTAGAAATAAGGTCTTGGTTTTTACCTAAATAGACGAGAGCGTGGACAGCAATACTAAAATCACTAGTCATATGTATCACCTCCATATAAAACTTCTATTTATATTTCCATTTACATAATAATGCCTTTTGTAAATATTTACAAGAATATTTTGTAAAAAAATCACAAATGATAATTTAAAAAACCCTTTTGTAATCAACGCTTTTACAATTTAATTTTTAAATATTGTAAAAGAAAGCATATCATTAGTAGTTATATTCTAAAAGTGATATGATAGGAGTAGATAAAGGAGGAATTGAATATGAAATTTTATCGTTGTGAACATTGTGGTAACGTTATCACTCATTTTGTGGATTCTGGTGTACCAGTAGTTTGTTGTGGTGAACCTATGAAGGAATTAACAGCAAATACAACTGATGCCGCAGTTGAAAAGCATGTTCCTGTAGTGAAAGTAGAGGATAATAAAGTAACAGTATCTGTAGGATCAGTAGAACATCCTATGACTGAAGCACACTACATTACATTAATTGTATTAGAAACTAAGAATGGTACTCAGTTCAAACAGTTAACACCTTCTGACAAGCCTGAAGCTGTATTCTATATTGGTGAAGGTGATGAAGTTGTAGCAGCTTATGATTACTGCAATCTTCATGGTTTATGGAAAGCATAAAAAAAGCAGAAATAAATTCTGCTTTCAGGACTGTTCATTTGAACAGTCTTTTTTAATACTTTAATGCTTCTTCAATATCTTTGATTAAGTCATCTGGGTTTTCTAAGCCAATAGATAAACGAATAAGTGTTGGATCGACACCTGCTTCTTTTAATTGTTCATCTGTCATTTGACGATGTGTATGACTTGCTGGATGTAGGATACAAGTCTTTGCATCAGCAACATGAGTGACAATATTAATAAGCTGTAAGTGATCCATGAAAGTCACTGCTTCCTTCTTATCACCCTTTAAACCAAAGCACATAACACCACATGTACCACGAGGCATATACTTCTTAGCTGCTTCATGATATTTATCATCTTCTAGTCCTGGATAGTGGATCCATTCTACTTTTGGATGATTCTTTAAGTATGTAGCGACTTTTAAGGCATTTTCACAATGTACACGCATACGTGCTGGTAATGATTCAATTCCAATATTTAATAAATAACTATTAAATGGTGAAGGAATAGATCCTAAGTCACGCATTAACTGTGCAGTGGCTTTAGTAATATAAGCTGCTTTACCAAATCTCTTTGCATAAGTGATTCCATGATAACTATCATCTGGAGTTGTAAGTCCTGGGAATTTTTCTGCATGACTCATCCAGTCAAAGTTACCACTATCAATAATAGCGCCACCTACACCAGATGCATGCCCATCTAAATATTTAGTTGTAGAATGAGTTACAATATCTGCACCCCATTTAATAGGCTGACAATTTGCAGGTGTTGCGAATGTATTGTCCACAATTAAAGGGACACCATGTGCATGGGCAATGGATGCAAACTTTTCAATATCTAATACTTCCATTGTAGGGTTAGATAATGTTTCTCCAAACATACACTTAGTATTTTCTTTAAATGCCGCATTGATTTCTTCTACAGATGCATCCTGGTTAATAAAAGTCACATCAACACCCATCTTTTTCATAGTCACTGAAAGTAGGTTATAACTACCTCCATAAATATTACCAGAAGCAACAACATGTCCTCCTGCTTCACAAATATTAAAAATCGCAAAGAAGTTAGCTGCCTGTCCTGAACTTGTCAACATACCAGCATAGCCACCTTCCATGCTTGTAAGTTTAGCTGCAACTGCATCATTAGTAGGGTTCTGTAAGCGTGAATAGAAATAACCGTCTTTTTCTAAATCAAATAACATACCCATTTCTTCACTTGAATCATATTTAAAAGTAGTACTTTCATAAATTGGTAACTGTCTAGGTTCTCCATTACCAGGCTTCCAGCCTTCATGGATTGCTTTTGTTTCTAATTCCATATAATCTCCTCCGTTTTTAAACATTATATACCATAAGGGTTGTAGGGAATTAAACTTTTTTTAAAAAATCTTAAGTAATTTCTAATTGTTTTAGGGAATAAGTATATAGAAGGAGGAATAAAAATATGAATGAAGTTAAATTACAAGGTCAGATTACATCTGATCCAGAAGTGAAAGAATCTAGAAATGGAATATTAAGAGGTTCTTTCTTACTTACTACGAAAGGAGGGACAGAAGATAGACCACGTTATGATTATATACGTTGTGTAATCTGGGATGAGAAAGCGCAGTATGTTGTAGACCACTTTGAAAAGGGTCAATCTGTGTCTATTGAAGGAAGTGTCAGAGGACGCTTTTATCCAAATCGTTCAGGAACAACTTCATATGCTATGGAAATTTATCCAGAACATATGGTATGTGAAGACTCTAACTATTCATTCTAGAACATGCATCAATGATGATTGAGTAATGCATATTCATGCGTGTATAATGTATCTCGAAAGTGAGGGGTACATGATGAATAGAAAATACTTTTTCTTTGATATTGATGGGACTTTAGCTGTAGGTACACCAGGAGATCAATATATTCCTGAATCAACACAATATGCTTTAAAACAGCTAGAAGCAGAGGGTCATTTTATTGCGATTGCGACAGGTAGAAGTTATGCCATGGCACATGATTATATGCATGAATTAGGTTTTCATAATATGATCAGTGATGGAGGGAATGGAATTACTATTGATGATCAGTTAAAAGGCATAGAACCATTGGATTATCAATTATGTCTTGATTTAATAGATGAATGTGAGAAGAAGGGTTTGATATGGGCTTTTTCTCCTGACAACAAAACAAGAAGACTTGCACCAGATAATCGTTTTTATGAGTTTACTCATGATATTTATATGAAGACAGAAGTGGTAGAAGGTTTAGATCCACGTGATTATGATCAAATCTATAAGGTATATATTGCCTGCTTCAAGGGTGAAGAAGAGAAACTAGAGTCTTTAAAGAAGTTACCTTGGTGTCGTTTTCATAAGGAATACTTGTTTGTAGAACCAGGAGATAAGAGCAAGGGTATTAAACGTATGGTGGAACATCTTGGTGGTGATATTAAGGATGTTGTCGTATTTGGTGATGAAAAGAATGATTTGTCTATGTTTATTCCAGAGTGGACAAGTATTGCGATGGGTAATGGTATAGATGAATTAAAGAAGAAAGCCACTTATGTGACTACTGATGCCGACAAAGATGGTATCTACAATGCCTGTCTGCATTATGGATGGATCAAGGAAAGATATCTTTTGGCCCTCGATATGGATGGTACACTTCTAAAGTCTGATAAGACTATTTCTAAAAATACAGCATCTTCTTTATATGAAGCAAGTAATAGAGGACAGAGTATCTGTTTATGTACAGGAAGAGGGCTGGCAGAATTAAAAGACTATGAAGGTGAATTAGATTTCTGTGATTATGGAATATTACTGAGTGGATGTTTGAACTATGATTTCAAAAACAACAAACCATTAGAAATTCATTCTTTTGATACAGATGTATTTACACAGATGATGGATATTGTGAAGAAAGAGGATGTGATGTTGTATTTACTCGATTCGTCGCATTCTATTGCCTCTCAAAAAGATGTAGAGAATATGCCTTACTACAATATGGCTATCTATCAATCCATGTTTGAAAGCCGTGCAGAGGCTGTAGAGGATATCTATGAATATGCCAATAAACACAAGAATGAGATTCTTAAGTTCTGTTTATATAATCCAAGTGTTGACGCAATGAATCAGCTTTTAAAGAAACTAGAAGTATTTCCAGTCAGCTGTGCTGTGGTAGAAGAAACAGCTATTGAAGTCACACCTTTAGGTATTACTAAAGGTGCAGGACTTGAATCTTTATCATCTTACTTAAATATCCCTATTGAAAATACAATCATGATAGGAGATAGTGGAAATGATATTGAAGCATTCCAAAGTGCTGGTAAAGCAATTGCGATGGGGAATGCAACAGAAGAAATTAAGAATCTAGCCACTGAAATCACATTAGATAATGATCATGATGGAATAAAAGTAATCGTAGATAAATATCTTTTGTAAGTAGAGATGATTTCGTGTAGAATACCCTTTGTAGGAGGGAAATCATGCGTTATAAAAATCATTTATTACTGCTACTTACAGCCTTCATCTGGGGCTGTGCCTTTGTAGCACAAAGTGCTGGTATGGATTATGTAGGACCATTTACTTTTACTGCCTTACGTAGTTATTTAGGTGGACTTGTTTTATTACCACTTATTTATTTCTTTGATCATACAATGAACTTCAAGGATAAGAAATTATGGGCAGGTGGAATTGCCTGTGGTATTGTATTAGGTCTAGCAAGTGCCCTGCAGCAGTTTGGTATTCAGTATACAACTGTTGGTAAAGCGGGATTTATTACAGCACTCTATATTATTGTTGTACCATTCTTTAGCTTATTTTTAGGGAAGAAGTTAGGTCCTAAGATTGGTATATCTGTTGTCCTAGCAGTGATTGGTCTTTATTTATTATGTATGACAGGATCACTTTCTTTAGGTAAAGGTGACTTATTAGTATGTGCATGTGCCTGTGTATTCGCATTACATATTCTTGTCATTAATCATTATTCACCTTTAGTAGATGGTGTAAAGATGAGCTGTATTCAGTTCTTCACATGTGCATTATTAAATACTATTCCTATGTTCCTATTTGAAGATGTATCAATGCATAATATCATAGCAGGATGTGCACCTATTCTCTATGCAGGATTATTATCAAGTGGAGCTGGTTATACATTACAGATTATCGGACAGAAGGGTATGAATCCTACAGTGGCTTCTATTTTGTTGAGTATGGAGTCTGTATTCTCAGCACTTGCAGGATGGGTCATCTTAGGTCAGAGTCTTACAATTAAAGAAGGATTGGGCTGTGTACTTATGTTTATTGCGATTATTATTGCACAGCTGCCAGACAAAAAAACCATTCAGAATTAATTAAACTGGTTCAAAAGTCAAGGACAGAATGTTGACAGTCCTTGCCAAATGAGCATCACCGTAAGGTGATGCTCTTTTTTTTCGCGCCCTCTATCTCTCTATCTCCACGACGAAAAGAAGTCCTGAT
>NZ_RCYB01000077.1 GCF_004168205.1 Catenibacterium sp. co_0103
ATCCTTTTTTTCTTTCTATAGATTTATTGACCTTAAGAACATGATAAATGATTTATGAAATAAACAAAACAGATAGCAGAAAACTGCCCCTAAAAAGTTGACAGCATAAAAGCAAAGCCAGGAGTTCATACCCCTGACTTTTTCAAAGCTTGAGTAAACCCCAAGTCTATTTAGTTACTCAAATCAACTAGGCTAACGCCTAGTTTTTTTTCATCTTACAATACGATTTCTACAACTTAATAGGATAAGATGTTTAAATATAATCTATTATGTTATTATTTTTTTGACGGAGGAAGACTATGAAGGCAAAAATTGAATTGATACTAGAAGAAAATGTTGAAGAAACAATAATCAGATGTCATAAGATGACAGATGAAATACAAAATATAGTCTCTTATATAGAAAATGAGAAGAAAATCATTAGATATAAAAGGGGAACTGCTTATCCTTTAAATATAAATAGTATCTATTATTTTGAAATTGTAGATCAAAATGCATTTGTGTACTGTGAAAAAGAAATATATGAATCTAAAATGAAACTTTATGAATTTGAACAAGAAACAGAAGGTACATCATTCTTTCGTGCTTCTAAGTCACTTATTAATGCAGATAAGATTGATTCTATCAAACCTTCCTTATCAGGCAGATTTGAAGTTGTACTAAAAAACAAAGAAAAACTCATAGTATCTAGACAATATGTACGTGTACTTAAACACATGATTGGATTATAAGGAGGATGAAAAATGGATAAAAATGAAATGATACATACAATAACTATTCAATATTTTGTGATTTACACATTATCAATATTTGCGACAATCTTGTTTTGTCATATAGATCAGCCTCAAATAAAAATGCTTTCTGTATCTTATTTAGGAGAGGTGGCAGTCTTTTCTTTTCTTGCCTGCCTTCCTACAACTATCTATTATTCTAAGTCTCAAAGTGTATTAGTGAAGACTATTCTTCATACAACACTCTTAGAAATCATTCTTTTAATTGCTGGATATCAAATTGGTATGTATGAGGATGTCTTAGGAGGATTACTTTTCTTTTTCACAATACTTGTAGTAGATATTTTAGTCAGATTATTTAATTATTTAAATGATTGCCATCTTGCAAATGAAATCAATAAAGCTCTTAAGAGTAGAAAAGGGTGAACGTATGAACAGTATTGAAATTAAATATCTTACTAAAAGCTTTGGTGATACTAAAGCAGTAGATGACTTAAGCTTTAGTGTAGAAAAGGGGACTTTCTTCTCTTTTTTAGGTATTAATGGTGCTGGTAAGAGTACTACTATTTCTATGATATGTGGTGAACTTACAAGTGATGCAGGAGAAATATACATTGAAGGCAAAGATATTAAAACACATATGGATGAAGTAAGAACTACTATAGGTGTAGTTTATCAAACTTCTGCATTAGATGATGTACTCACAGTTTATGATAATCTAAAGTATCGTGCTGCTTTATATGGTATTACGGGGAATTCTTTTAAGAAGAAACTAGAAGAACTCTCTATATTATTAGATTTCAAAGACTTTTTAAAGAAACCTTTAAATAAGCTATCAGGAGGACAAAGAAGACGTATAGATATAGCTCGTGCTCTTATTCATGAACCAGAACTTCTTATCTTAGATGAACCAACAACTGGTTTAGATCCTCAAACAAGAAAAATATTATGGAAAGTTATTGATAATTTAAGAAAAGAAAAACATATGACTGTATTTCTTACGACTCATTATATGGAAGAAGCCGCTGAAGCAGATCAAGTTGTTATTATTGATCATGGCCGTCAAATAGCTTCTGGAACACCACATGAATTAAAACAGAAATATGCTTATGATTATTTAAATATCTATCATGTAAAAGAAGAGGATATTAAGTTTTTAGGACATCCATATACATATAATAAGGATCATTACACAATCCGTGTCAATCATCCGGGTGTTGTGAAAGAAATGATTCTTCAAAAACCGGAATTATTTAATGACTTTGAACTTGTAAAAGGAAGAATGGATGATGTCTTCTTAAATGTAACAGGAAATAAACTCCCAGGAGGTGAACAATCATGAAACAACTTTATCATCTCACATTAAGACATACAGTATTATTTTTTAAGGATAAAGGACGCTTCTTAACAGCTTTGATTACACCAATAGTCTTAATTGTCTTATATATGACATTTCTAGGGACTGTTTATCATGATTCGCTAGATAGTATAGTTAAGTATTATTCTGTATCACAAAAGACTATTGATGCTTTTGTGAATGGTTATCTCTTTTCCTCATTACTTGCAGTGAGTTGTGTCACAGTATCATTCTGTTCAAATATGATTATGGTACAAGATAAAGCAGATCATAAAATAAAGGACTTACTCATAGCACCTGTCAGTAAAACTACATTAGCTCTAAGTTATTTTATTTCTACTTTACTTATCACTATGATTATTAATATCACTGCTTTACTTGCATGTTTTATTGTATTAGGTACAAGTCACTTTGTTTTACCAGTAAAAGACATATTATATTGTTTGCTAGATATCTTTTTGCTTACTTTGTTTGGTGCTTCTTTATCATCTATTATTAATTATTTCCTTACAACACAAGGCCAGATTTCAGCTGTCAGCAGTATTGTGAGTGCAGGGTATGGTTTCTTATGTGGTGCTTATATGCCTATTTCTCAATTTACACCTGCAGTACGTGCTATTATTAAGTTCTTACCAGGAACCTATGGAACAGCACTTATTCGTAAGCATTTATTAAATAGTCTATTTATTAAACTAAATACAAAGGTTTCTTCTACGATCATGAATGAAATTCATCAAAGTTTTGATACATCATTTACACTTATGGGACATACAATTACAACGAGTATGATGTATCTCATTATGATTGGAACATGTTTTATTTTGTTGTTTGTATACATTTTATTGAATTAATTCAAAAAAAGATATGTAAAATTGATGTAATTTGATACATAGGATTGAAAAATATGAGAAATAGTTTAAGATGTTTTTTGTGGAGGAATTATTAAGTATTACCATGAAACTCTTAAAGAAATTAATTATACTTATTGCATTAGTTATTGTTTATGTATTTTCTAATGCAGTAAGTATTTATATATATAGTTTTAAAGATGAAGCAAGAACTGCAGATGTTGCAATTGTCTTAGGTGCATCTACATACAATGGTCATGCTTCACCTGTTTATCAAGAAAGAATTAATCATGCAGTTGTTTTATACAACAAACATTTAGTTAAGAAAATCATTACAACAGGAGGATATGGAAAAGGAAATCCTGTTAGTGATGCTTATAATGCAAAGCTTTATGCAATCAGTCAAGGTGTACCAGAAGATGACATTCTTACAGAAGACCAGTCAACAGTCACTTTAGAGAATCTCATTAATGCGAAAAAGATTATGGATGTTGAACATTATAAGACTGCATTAATAGTCAGTGATCCATTACATATGAAAAGGGCCATGCTTCAGGCAAAGGATGCAGGCATTACTGCCTATACATCACCAACACAATCTTCTAGATATCGCACAAGAGATACCAAGTTTCAATTCTTAAAACGTGAAGTAACTAATTATATTGGTTATAAATGGTATCGTCTCTTTAAATCTCTTATCAAGGTATGATAGAATAGTATTAAGGGTTGAAGGGAGCTGTTTGTTGTGTTTATGATTAATACAGGATGTATATGCTGTGCAATTCTCGCATTAACATTCTTGTTTTATTATATAATTTGTACATGTCTTAAAGGATTAGGTGTTTATCGTATTAGTGCATTTAAGAATGTACCTCGTGAAGAAAGCCATTATTATGATAAGAAAAGAATCAGCCGTGCTCAAAGAAGTGCATTCAAGAAATGGTTTATCATATTAAGTATAGGTACAATACTATCATATTATATTAGTCAGTACTTTGCTTATATTGCGATTGGACTATGGGCACTTATATTCTTTAAAGACATCTTTGTAAAAAAAGAGAACTTATTTCGTAACTATCGTATCTAATGGCCTTATAGGTCATTATTTTTTTAGGTGACATTATGGAAAAACTATTACTTGTACTTATATGTGTTTTAGGTGTTGTCATCATGGTCAAAGGTTTTGTGAGTCGTTTTCAATATCGACTTAAAGCGACCCGTTGTTCTTTATAGACATCAGGAAAAATCATAGATATAAAACAAGAAGAATTAAATTTATACAGGATGACTATTCAATACTATGCAGAAGGGAAGTTTATTGAAAGAAAGCCTTCTATCACATACTTCCAGATGAAATATTTTAAAAACAATAAGAACGTCACAATAGACAATGATCCTACATCTTGTGATACATTTATTATAGAAGAAGACTTATTTCCTATACGTTTTACTAATTGTCTCATATTCAGTGGTTTTGTATTAGTATGCTGTGCTGCTTTATTTATTATCTGAGAGGTTGATTATGAAGAAAATAATATTACTGCTTCTAAGTGTACTTTTAACAGCTTGTACACCATCTTCAACTACAAATAAAAACTTTATCAATACTAAAGGTACAACCTTAGAAACACGTATTCCCACACCCAAAGGATATACACGAGAACAAAGTGATTTTGCACATTTCTTACAGACTTATCCATTAAAGGAAAACGGTAGTCCTATTCTTTTGTATAACGGTAAAAAGAAGTGGAATCAAAGTGCACAAATTGCGGTATTTAAGTTACCGATAGAAAATGAAAACCTCCAACAATGTGCCGACTCAGTGATGAGAGTCTATGCAGAATATTATTGGAACACCAAACAATACGATAAGATTCAATTTCATTTAAGTGATGGATTCTTATTATCTTATATGAAATGGAGAGAAGGGTATCGTGTCGTCATTAAGAATGATCATGCATCTTATATAAAGAGTGCTTCCTATGATGATTCTTATGAATGTTTTAAAAAATACTTGCGTATTGTCTTTGCTTATTCAGGAAGTGCAAGCATGGTAAGTGAATCAACACCTATCAAACTAAATGAAATAAGAGTAGGAGATGTTTTCTTAAAAGGTGGTTCACCAGGACATGTCGTGATGATTGTAGATGTTTGTACAAATAGAGAAGGAAAGAAGGCTTTCTTAATTGCACAAGGCTATATGCCTGCTCAGGAATTTCATTTACTAAAGAATCCATCACATGATGACCTCTGGTATTATGAAGATGAAATCAAATACCCCTTCGAAACACCTGATTATACATTTGAGGAAGGCAGTTTAAGAAGATTATGTTATTGATGAATGTGTTTAGTGGTCACAGAATAGATCCATTACATATTAAGGAAGAAGATATATATCTAGAAGATATTGCTCATGCATTAAGTCTATTATGTCGCGGGAATGGTCATATTAAATATTTCTACTCTGTGGCTCAGCATTCTCTCAACTGCGCAAAAGAAGCGCAAAGCAGAGGATATAGTAAGCATGTTGTTTTATCATGTCTATTTCATGATGCAAGTGAAACTTATATGAGTGATCTCATCACTCCTATAAAAAAACAGATGAAAGAATATCAAGTAATAGAAGACCAGCTTCTAGAAACCATATTTCAAGCTTTTCACATTCGATTGAAGAATGAAGAAAAAAATATCTGGAAAGAGATGGATCACTTACTACTTGAAGCAGAATTAAAGGAGATGATGCCTTTAGAAGAAGATAGACCAACTGTCACACTGATAAGTGTTCCTGATTTAAATGAACACTATTATCGTGAGATAGAAGAAGAGTTTAAGGCTTATGCGCTACAATTATTGGAGGATTTATAGTGAAGATTTATGTTACATATAAGTTTTTAACTAAAGAAGACAGAGATGCTTTTTATTCAGCAATCAAAGAGAATCGTATTCAGGAATTATCTTTATCTGATGAAGGATGTCTCAAATATTCTTATACACCTAAAGATGATACTGTTCTTTATTTGCGAGAAGAATGGACGTCTCAAGACTTACAGTTAAAACATTTGAATCAGTCACATATGGCTGTTTTGAAGGAGTTAAAGAACCAATATTCGTGTCAAACAACAGTGCGTCATGGCACTGCTTGTTTAGAAACTGAACGTTTAATATTAAGAGAATTTAAAATAGAAGACGCAGATGATATGTATCATCATTGGGCTAATGATGAAAAGGTCACTCGTTATTTGACTTGGCCACCTCATCAAAGTATAGAAGACACAAAGCAGTTACTTTCTTCCTGGATTCAGTCTTATGAAAAGGGTGATTCTTATAACTGGGGCATTGTCGTAAAGGATAAGAGTACACTCATTGGAAATATTTCTGTTACAAATATTGATTATAAAACAAATACAGTAGAAATTGGCTATTGTATTGGGCAGGCTTATTGGGGTCATGGATATGTTGCAGAAGCACTTAAAGAAGTCATTTCTTACTTATTTAAGGAAGGTTATGATTTAGTACGTGCAAGACATGATAAAAATAATCCTCATTCAGGTCGAGTGATGCAAAAAGCAGGTATGAAATATGAGAGAATCCTTAGAAAATCTGCAAAAAATAATCAGGGAGTTGTAGATGATGCTGTATACTCAATTCTTCCTGAAGAATTAGAATAGGAGACTATATGGAAGTTAGAGAAATATGTTTGGCGCATGTCAAAGAGATATCGCAATTATTTAATGAAATATTCTCCAGGGAACCATGGAATGATGAATGGAATGAAGAGGACCTATCTATTTATATGCATGATCTAGTAGGTAATCGCTTATCTTTATCTATTGGTTTATATGATGGAGATCAGCTTATTGGAATTGCGTTAGGTCGTATTAAACATTGGTATAATGGCAGAGAATTCTGGATTGATGAATTTGGCATAATGACTAATGAACAGTCTAAAGGACTCGGAACTCAATTTATGGACTTAGTTGTTGATTATACGAAAAAAAGAGGAATAGACCGTATTATGTTGATTACGGAAAGAGAGTTTCCTGCTTATTACTTCTATCAGAAAAATGGATTTAAAGAACAATCATCACAGGTTGTCTTCATGAAACAATATTAAAGAGTTAAGTACGTATTTTTTTGTACGTACTTTTTTGTCTTAAAAAACATATAATTTATTCTTTTGATGACAAAATGTGACTTATAAATTGCGTATAATTACTATCATTTGTAAAATGAAAGCGCTATAATGGTAGTGGTTAAAAATGTATTGTAAGGAGAGAAATAATATGAAACTATTAGAACCAATTAAAGTAGGTCCAATCACATTGAAAAATCGTATCATGTTCCCACCAATGACAACTGGCTATGAAGAACGTGACGGTTCAATTTCTAAACAGAGCTTCAACTTCTATAAACGTATTGCAGAAGGTGGTGTATCTTATATCGTACTTGGAGACGTCGCACCAGTAAATACTGTTTCTCCAACACCAAAATTATTCAAGGATGAACAGATTCCAGCTTATAAAGAATTAGCTGATGCATTACATGAATTTGATTGTAAATTAGGTATTCAGATTTTCCATCCTGAATATGATGTTCAGGCTTTAGCTGAAATGTTTAAGAAGGGTGATATGCAGGCAGCTCGTGCTAAATTACATCATGATATGCTTCATTTCACTGATGAAGTAACTCCAGAAGCATTAAATACAATTCTTAAACAGATGGGTGAATGCGTAAGACGTGCGTATGAAGCAGGTGTAGATGTAGTAGAAGTTCATGGAGACCGTTTAGTAGGTGCTTTATGTTCTACAGTATTAAATCATCGTACAGATGAATATGGAGGAAGCTTCGAAAATAGAACACGTTTTGCGTTACAAGTAGTAGAAAGCATTAAAGAACATGCCCCTCATATCTGTATTGACTATAAACTTCCAATCATCACTGATAACCCATTAAGAGGTAAAGGTGGATTAAAGATTGATGAAGCTGTTGAATTTGCGAAGAAGCTTGAAGAAGCAGGCGTTAATATGATCCATGTTGGACAGGCTAACCATACAGGTAACTTAAATGATACTATTCCAGCAATGGGTACTCAGCCATATTGTTTCATGCAGTCATATACTAAGAGAGTTAAAGATGCTGTAAGTATTCCAGTATCTGCGGTAGGGCGTATCGTTACTCCACAGAATGGTGAAGCCTTAATCGAAAATGGTGTATGTGATATCGTAGGTTATGGACGTTCATTGTTAGCTGATCCTGATTATGTTAAAAAGATTGAAGATGGACAGCCTTGTAGAATCCGTTTATGTATGATGTGTAATAAGGGATGTACAGACTCTATCCAAAACAGAAAGTTCTTAAGCTGTGTTCTTAATGCAGAAAATGGTTATGAATATGAAAGAACTATTACTCCTGCAGATGATAAGAAGAAGGTTGTTATTGTTGGTGCAGGACCTGCAGGTTTAGAAGCTGCAAGAGTTGCTGCAGTGAAGGGTCATGACGTTATTGTTTATGACAAGGATACTCAAGTAGGCGGACAGTTAAATATTGCTTCTGTACCACCTAGAAAAGAAGAAATGAATCGTGCTATTCATTATCTCGCAAATGAAGTCAAAGCATTGGGTGTTGATTTACGTTTAGGAAAAGCTGTTACTAGCGAAGATATCTTAGCTGATCAGCCTGATGAAGTTATCGTTGCAACTGGTGCTTCTAACTTCATCTTAAATATCCCTGGTAAGGATATGCCTCATGTACAGGATGCTTGGAAAGTACTTTCTAATGAACAGTTCCCAGCAGGAAGAATCGTTGTTATCGGTGGTGGACTTGTAGGTGCTGAAACAGCTGAATACCTTGCACTTAGAGGTAATGATGTAAGTATCGTAGAAATGATGGATACTATTGCGAAAGAAGAATCAACTACAATTCGTCCAGAAATGATGGCTGATTTTGAAAAGCATGGTGTTAAACAGTTCACTAATACTAAGGTAACAGAAATTACTGCAACTACAGTAGAAGCAGAAACTGCAGAAGGTAAAGTATCACTTCCATGTGATTATGTAGTATTTGCAGTAGGTGCTCGTTCTAATGCATTTGACATGACTGCATTAGAAGAAAAGAATATCCATGTTCAGGTTGTTGGTGATGCAAATAAGGTGGCAGACATCAATTCAGCTATTGAATCTGGTTATCTTGCAGCAAACGCTTTATAAGATGCTTAAGACAGGCGACGCCTGTCTTTTTTATGCGTGTGCCGGGCATGGCACTAATTCAGTCGGAGATAGTCTGACCACAGGTATTTACCGCCAAGTGTAGTGAACCACA
>NZ_RCYB01000078.1 GCF_004168205.1 Catenibacterium sp. co_0103
ATCCTTTTTTTCTTTCTATAGATTTATTGACCTTAAGAACATGATAAATGATTTATGAAATAAACAAAACAGATAGCAGAAAACTGCCCCTAAAAAGTTGACAGCATAAAAGCAAAGCCAGGAGTTCATACCCCTGACTTTTTCAAAGCTTGAGTAAACCCCAAGTCTATTTAGTTACTCTATATAATGAGAAGTACATGGATTTATGCAATTGTAGTTGTCAAAGGTAGCACACATGGAATAGGGTAGGTAATTTTATCTAGAAATTCTGTAATTATCAATATTTCGCTTTCTAGAGACCATATGAGCTAAGTTAATACAAGATTGCTGTACTGCTGTAAAGGTGGCATATTAGCCCTTAAATACGCATTAATGATGAGTTAGAAAGTAAATTCTATTTTGAAAGGATGGATTAATACTTATAGGAATATATACACAGGATATTTCTTCTATGATCTTATTCTTATGTTCATCAGAGGCATCATTTATCAATGGTGAGGGCATCTGTATTGATGGTGGAATGGCTAAACAGATCATCTATCATGAAAATTGAACCTAGATTAACAAAAAAATAAAAAAAGTTGTTGACTAGGACTTTTATTTGTCATATACTGACAAAGGTGTCCGATGAGGGCACATATATAAAAACAAATTTGTGAAACACCCGGAATTGTGTGTTAGAATTAGAAAGGAGAAAATCATGCCTACAATTAACCAATTAGTAAGAAAAGGACGTAGCGAAAAGACTAAAAAGGGTAAGTCTCCAGCTTTAAATAGAGGTTACAACTCATTAGCAAAAAGACCAACTAATGATAATTCACCTCAGAAGCGTGGCGTTTGTACCCGTGTTGCTACAATGACACCAAAGAAGCCTAACTCAGCATTACGTAAATATGCCCGTGTTAGATTATCAAATGGATTAGAAGTTACAGCTTACATTCCTGGTATCGGTCATAACCTTCAGGAACACTCTGTTGTATTAATTCGTGGTGGTCGTGTTAAGGACTTACCAGGGGTTCGTTACCATATTATCCGTGGTACTATGGACTGTGCTGGTGTTAAAGATCGTATGCAGAGCCGCTCATTATACGGAGCTAAAAAGCCTAAGAAATAAATTTTTAAATTAATAAAATAGAGAGAGGAGAATTTGCCGATGTCTAGAAAAGGACGTATTGCGAAAAGAGATGTTTTACCTGATCCAATTTACAATAGTAAAACAATCACTAAGCTTATTAACAACATCATGTTAGATGGTAAAAAAGGTGTTGCTCAGAACATCTTATATGAAGCATTCAAAAAAGTTGAAGAAAAGACTGGAAAGCCAGCTATGGAAGTATTCGACGCAGCTATCAACAACATCATGCCTGTACTTGAATTAAAGGTAAGACGTGTTGGTGGTGCTAACTACCAGGTACCAGTTGAAGTAACACCTGAAAGAAGAATGACTTTAGGTTTAAGATGGTTAACTAACTATTCTCGTTTAAGAAACGAAAATACAATGGTTGATCGTTTAGCTAACGAAATTATCGATGCATCTAACGGTACAGGTGCTGCTGTTAAGAAGAAAGAAGATACTCATAAAATGGCAGAAGCTAACAAAGCTTTCGCACATTTCCGTTGGTAATATCTTTATTAAATATAAATTAAAAGAAAAAGTATTTGAAAGGAGAAAATTATGGCTCGTGAATTTCCATTAGAAAAAACACGTAATATCGGTATCATGGCTCACATCGATGCTGGTAAAACAACTACTACTGAACGTGTTCTTTACTATACAGGTAAAATCCATAAAATTGGTGAAACTCATGATGGTGGATCTCAGATGGACTGGATGGTACAGGAAAAAGAACGTGGTATCACTATCACTTCTGCTGCAACTACAGCTCACTGGAAAGGACATCGTATTAACATCATCGATACACCAGGCCACGTAGACTTCACTGTAGAAGTTGAACGTTCACTACGTGTACTTGATGGTGCCGTTACAGTACTTGACTCTAAAGCAGGTGTAGAACCTCAGACTGAAACAGTTTGGAGACAGGCTACTACTTATGGCGTACCAAGAATTGTTTTCTCAAACAAGATGGACGCTACTGGTGCTGATTTCATCATGTCACTTAACTCATTAAATTCAAGATTAGGTGCTAATGCTGTTGCATTACAGTTACCTATCGGTGCTGAAGATACATTCGAAGGTGTCATTGACTTATTAAAGATGAAAGCTATCTATTTTGATGGTGCTGAAGGTATTGATGTAATCGAAAAAGAAATCCCAGCTGAATATGTTGATCAGGCTGAAGAATATCATCAGACTTTATTAGAAGCTGCTGCTTCATTTGATGATGATTTAATGATGCAGATTCTTGAAGGTGAAGAACCTGCAATCGAAGATGTTAAAGCTGCTATCCGCAAGGGTACAATCGCTGTAGAATTATTCCCAGTTCTTTGTGGTTCTGCTTACAAAGATAAGGGTGTACAGCCAATGCTTGATGCTGTAGTTGACTACTTACCAGCTCCAACTGACATCCCTGCAATCAAGGGTGTTGACATTGATGGTAACGAAGTTGACCGTCATGCATCTGATGAAGAACCATTCTCAGCTTTAGCATTCAAAGTTATGACTGACCCATTCGTAGGTAAGTTAACTTTCTTCCGTGTATACTCTGGTACTGCAACTGCTGGTTCATATGTATTGAACTCAACAAAAGATAAGAAAGAAAGACTTGGTCGTATCTTATTAATGCACGCTAATACACGTAAAGAAATTGATGAAGTTTATGCTGGTGATATCGCTGCTGCAGTAGGTTTCAAAAACACTACAACTGGTGATACTCTTTGTGCGGAAAACGATTTCGTTATCCTTGAAAAGATGGAATTCCCAGAACCAGTTATCGAATTAGCAATTGAACCTAAGACAAAAGCTGACCAGAACAAACTTGGTGAAGCTTTAGTTAAATTAGCTGAAGAAGACCCAACTTTCAGAACATCTACAAACCCTGAAACTGGTGATACTATCATCGCAGGTATGGGTGAATTACACCTTGATGTCATCGTTGACAGATTAAAGAGAGAATTCCATGTAGAAGCAAACGTTGGTGCTCCTCAGGTTGCTTATAGAGAAACTATTACTCAGGCTGCTGAATGTGAAGGTAAATACATTAAACAGTCTGGTGGTCGTGGTCAGTACGGTCACGTTTGGATCAAGTTCGAACCTAATGAAGGTAAAGGATTTGAATTCGTTGACGCTGTTGTTGGTGGATCAGTTCCAAGAGAATATATCGGTTCTGTAAAAGTTGGTCTTGAAGACGCTTTAGAAACTGGTATGATTGCTGGTTACCCAGTACTTGACGTTAAGGCTACATTATTCGACGGTTCTTACCATGATGTCGATTCATCAGAAATGGCATATAAAGTAGCTGCTTCTATGGCATTAAAAGCTGCTGGTAAGAAGTGTGCTCCAGTAATCCTTGAACCAATCATGAAGGTAGAAGTAACTGCACCTTCTGAATACTTAGGAAGCGTTATGGGTGATATCTCATCTAGACGTGGTATGATCGATGGTCAGGAAGAAAGAGGAAATGCTGTAATGGTTGAAGCTTCTGTACCTCTAGCTGAAATGTTTGGTTATGCAACAGACTTAAGATCATTCACACAGGGTCGTGGTAACTATACAATGCAGTTCGACCGTTATGAACCTGTTCCTAAATCAATCAAGGAAGAAATCATTAAAAAGAACGGCGTAAAATAAGAATAACTATGATTTTTATTGCAATTCTCAATAAAATCTATTAAAATAGTTATGTAAAATTTTAGAATTATATAGGAGGATAACCTTAAATGGCTAAGGAAAAATTTAACCGTGAGAAAACTCACGTAAATATTGGTACTATTGGTCACGTTGACCATGGTAAAACTACTTTAACAGCTGCTATCACTACTGTATTAGCTAGTGAAGGTCAGGCTAAAGCTATGGACTATGCTGCAATCGATGCTGCTCCAGAAGAAAAAGAACGTGGTATCACAATCAACACTGCACACGTTGAATATGAAACTGCTCATCGTCACTATGCACACGTTGACTGTCCAGGCCATGCTGACTACATCAAGAACATGATTACTGGTGCTGCACAGATGGATGGTGCTATCTTAGTAGTAGCTGCAACTGATGGACCTATGCCTCAGACAAGAGAACATATCTTATTATCTCGTCAGGTTGGTGTTCCATACATCATCGTATTCTTAAATAAGTGCGATATGGTTGATGACGAAGAATTAATCGACTTAGTAGAAATGGAAGTTCGTGATTTATTATCTGAATACGACTATCCAGGAGATGACACTCCAATCATCCGTGGTTCTGCATTAAAGGCTCTTGAAGGTGATCCACAGTGGACTCCTGCAATCCATGAATTATTAGACACTATGGATTCTTATATCCCAGATCCAGCTCGTGAAACTGATAAGCCATTCTTAATGCCAGTTGAAGATGTATTCACAATCACTGGTCGTGGTACAGTTGCTACTGGTAGAGTTGAACGTGGTCAGTTAAACCTTAACGATGAACTTGAAATCGTCGGTATCCATGAAACTCAGAAGACAGTTGCTACAGGTATCGAAATGTTCAGAAAGTTACTTGACTACGCTCTAGCTGGTGATAACGTTGGTGTTCTTTTAAGAGGTATCAACAGAGACCAGATCGAAAGAGGTCAGGTATTAGCTAAACCTGGTTCAGTACATCCACATAAGAAATTCAACGCTCATGTTTATGTACTAACTAAAGATGAAGGTGGACGTCATACTCCATTCTTCGGTAACTATAGACCACAGTTCTATTTCAGAACTACTGATATCACTGGTGTTATCGAATTACCAGAAGGAACTGAAATGGTTATGCCAGGCGATAACGTAGAATTCACTGTAGAATTAATTCACGCAATCGCTATCGAAAACGGTACTAAGTTCTCTATCCGTGAAGGTGGACGTACTGTAGGTGCTGGTAACGTAACTGAAATCATTGAATAATTTTAGTTCATTAGACTGTTGACTTATGTCAGCAGTCTTTTTTTATGCTTTTTAAAAAAATGATATACGCTTACATCATGCTTTTTTATCAAATCGCCTTATTTGTAAATTGATAAATGACTAACGGTCAACTAAAATGACTACTAGTCATTAGGAAGATGACAGAAAGGAAAGGGTAATATGATTAAAGCAGAATGGAAAAACATTGCGAAAAGTACATGGCTTAAAATTGTACTTTGTGCAATCATGATCATTCCAATGATTTATGCTTGTGTTTTCTTAGGTTCTATGTGGGATCCATATGGTCAAACAGATCAGCTTCCAGTAGCCGTTGTAAATAAGGATAAAGAAGTTGAATATAATGGTTCTACTATGGATATTGGTAAACAGTTAAGTGATAAACTTGCGAAGAATGATTCAATGGATTTCAATATTGTTTCTTCTAGTAAAGCACAGAAAGGTTTAAAAGACGGAAAGTATTACATGATAATTACTATTCCTGAAAACTTCTCTAAAAATGCGACGACATTATTGGATGATGATCCACAGACAATGATGCTCACATATACAACAAATCCACAGACAAACTACGTCGCAACTAAAATGGATGAGTCAGCAATGGCTAAAGTAAAAGCTGAAATTTCATCAACAGTGACTAAGACTTACTCAAAGATCTTATTTAAGAATGTAAAAACATTAAGCAAAGGATTTAAAACAGCCGCAGAAGGTTCACAGAAATTAAGTGATGGTGTCAATACAGCCAAAGATGGTAATGCCACTATTACAGAAAATTTGAATACACTTGCTTCAAGTGCATTAGTATTCAATGATGGTGCTGATTCTTTAGTGAAGGGATTAAGTGCTTATACAAAAGGCGTCTCTACTGCGAAAGCTGGTGCACAGCAGTTAGACAACAACAGTGCCACTTTAAACAATGGTGCTGCTCAGTTAAAAGCTGGTAGTTCACAATTATTAAGCGCTGTTCAGGCAGCCGAAAAGCAGTTAGGTGATGGAATTAATGCAAGTGCTGGTCAGTTAAATACATTGACTTCTAGCAATAAACAGATTGAAGAAAGTTCTAAACAGTTATCTGCAGCATTAACTAAGATCCAGGGCGCTATTGATAGTAATAACTTAGTAGAAAATGATGCCCAGGCAGCTAAGAAAGTTGACGGTATGATTTCTACATTATCTACTACTATCTCAACAATGAATAACAATGCAGCTCAGTTAAATCAGTTAGCTGCAGCGGAAAAGAAACAGGCTGAACAATTACAGGCAACCCAACCACAGGCCGCTCAAGAATTAATGTTGAAGGCTACAAGCCATGCAACTCAGGCTGCTACATTACAGCAGGTTGCATCTCAGTTATCATCTAGTATCAATACAGATGATTTAAAACAGTTATCTACATTGTTAAATGGTAATGCAGCTGTATTAAAGAATCAGACTGCAGCCAATGCTAAGACTCAGCAGTTATTAGCAAGTTCACAGCAGTTAGCAACTGCCAATAACACAGCAGTTGGTTCATTAGTAACTAACCTAAAGACTGTACAGGCTAATATGAAGGGAACTTCTAATTCAGTTGGTATGGTTGGTGCAGTAAGCCAGATTGATGAAGGTTTAGGTACATTACAGAGTGGTTTAAAGACTTATACAGGTGGCGTTAAACAGGTAAATAATGGTTTAGGTACGCTTGCTTCAAACAATAAAACTTTAAATAGTGGTGCTTCTCAGTTAGCTGATGGTGCATTAAAGATCAGTTCTGGATCTAATCAGTTAGCAGCAGGATCTGCAACATTAGGTGAAGGATTAACTACTATTGGTGAAGGAACTAATACACTTACAAGCAGCTTAAAAGATGCTTCTAAGAAGAGTAATATCAAATCTACTAACAAGACATACAAACAGATGTCTACTCCAGTAGATACACAAAAGAAAGAAATAACTAATATGCCAAACAATGGTCATGCAATGGCACCTTATATGATGAGTGTTGCTTTATATGTTGCATGTATGGCATTAAGCTTAATGTATCCATTTGGTAAGGGTATGACTACTACTGATAGCCCAGTAAAGTTCTTACTTGCAAAAGCTACAGTCATGGTTCCATTATCATTTGTACAGGCATTAATCTTATACTTCAGCTTAAGAGGATTTTGTGGATTCACTCCTGCTAGACCAGGATTATGTATCGCATTCATGCTCTTATTATCACTTGCCTTTATGGCATTCATCGCATTCCTTGCAATCGCATTTGGTCGTATCGGTGAATTTATCGCTTTAATCTTCATGGTATTTAACCTTGGTGCTTCTGCTGGTACTTATCCACTAGAAACTGCACCACATTGGTATACAGTATTACATCCATTTGTACCATTCACATATAGTGTAAATGGATTTAGATCAGTGATTGCGAATGCAACTGCAGTTCCTACAACAGAAATCTTATTCTTCGTTGGTTTACTTGTTGTATCTGTACTTCTTACTTACGTAATTGTCAGACATAGAAGTAAAACACATAAAGTATTCCTTCCAGAAGTATTTGATGGAGAATGTTAGTGAGATGGGTAGAAATACCCATCTTTTTTAACGTTTATTAAAGATTTTATGAGACTGATCTTAATTGGTTTTATTTCTGCATACATTTGATATAATAGAAGTACTTGCTAGAAAAGGAGATTGTAGTATGAGTAAATTATTCTTTTTTGATATAGATGGGACACTTATTGATTGTAATCAGGATATATATGAAATCACACCTAAAACTATCCGTACTTTAGATAAACTAAAGGAAGAAGGACATGATGTATTCTTATCAACAGGTAGATGTAAATGTTTTATTGTGGATGGTGTTATGAAGTATCCATTTTCAGGATATGTGACATGTAATGGGGCTTATGTAGAGTATAAAGGCAAATGTGTCTATAAGAATGTCGTACCAGCCAAAGCAATTAAAGCAACCATGGATCTATGTGAAAAACATCATTTTAACTTTTACTTTGAAGGTAATGATTATATTTATGTCAGAGATTCAAAAGATCCAGTCCATCAGGCATTCGCAAATAACTGGGGTATGAAGGAAGAAACAATCATTGATTCATTTGATTATAAGAATATAGAAACTTATATCGGAATGATAGTAGTCAATTCTAAGGATGATATTCCAGTCATGGTAGAAGCTTTAAGTCCTTATTTTGATGTACAGAGACATCAAAGTGACCGTTCTTTTGATTTGACCCTTAAGGGTTCATCTAAAGCAGTAGGAATTAAAGAATTAGTGAAGGAACTAGGAAGAAGTATTGATGATACCATTGCTTTTGGTGATGGACGTAATGATATAGAAATGATTGAAGAAACAGGACAAGGTATAGCAATGGGTAATGCAGTACCAGAACTTAAATCAGTCGCAAAATATATTACAACTAATATTGAAGAAGAAGGAATCACTGCTGCATGTAAGCATTTTAACTACATCAAAGACTAATTTTGGCATATTGTAAAAGAGTGTTGAAATTGCTTTCAAGAGTTGCTATAATAGAGGCACAGATGAAATCTGGAATTGTTGTTAAAGGAGAATTAAAATGGACGAACAGGAACAGACAGTCATTAACTTAATTGTTAATGCTGGTAGCGCAAGAAGCTCAGCAATTGAAGCAATTCAGTATGCAAAAGCAGGAGACATCGAAAAGGCAGATGAATCAATTCAGACCGCTAAAGAAACAGTTAACGAAGCTCATCATGCTCAGACTGAATTAATCCAGGCTGAAATCAGAGGAGAAAAAACTCCACTTAACTTATTAATGGTACATGCACAGGATCACTTAATGTGCGCATTAGTAGTTATCGATTTAGCTCAGGAATTTATTGATGTTTATAAGAAATTAGCTTAATTTCATAAATACCAATACAGCATCCCACATAATGGGATGCTTTTTTGTCTATTTAGCATAAAAAGCATGTATAAAGCATATTATTGTATTAGGTGATAAAATAATTAATTTTAAATTATGAAGCATATAAGGGCTAAAAACGCGATATAAAAGAAGATAAACAAAAAAATGTCCAAAAAACACTTTACAAACGCTGTGATATTGGGTATTATAGACAGGCAGTCCGGGAGACGGGCTGAGACAGAACATTGAAAACTGAACAGATACACGTCAGATTTATTTGAAAACATTTAATTGATGAGCTGAACATCAGCTCTTC
>NZ_RCYB01000079.1 GCF_004168205.1 Catenibacterium sp. co_0103
CATAAAAGCAAAGCCAGGAGTTCATACCCCTGACTTTTTCAAAGCTTGAGTAAACCCCAAGTCTATTTAGTTACTCTGTTTTTTTTACTATTTCTATTGCATTTATCTTATAGGAGTAGTATTATTTAGTTAGTAAAGACTAACTCTTTACTAAACACAACATATCCTTTCATATTCTCAGTTCCATTAAACAGAGGACATAAAAAATCACAGGACGGCACACACCTGTGATTTTTTATTTAGATCTTATCTTTGAAATATGTTTTTAAAGCTTCAAAAGTTTCTGGTGAAATATAATGTTCGATACGACATGCATCCTGTGAAGCAGTTGATTCACTAACACCAATATGAATTAAGATATCTCTTAATTCAGTATGTCTTTCAAATATCATATTCGCAATCTTAGCACCAGCTTCTGTTAATGTAATGGCACCATCTTCATCCATGTTGATGAGTTCCTTCTCTTTTAATCTTTTCATCTGTTGTGAAATAGTAGGTTTAGAGAAATTCATTTCACGGGCGATATCAATGGAACGCACATGTCCTTTCTTCTTCTGAATAACTAATATAGTTTCTAAGTACATTTCTGTAGATTCACTCATCTTATTCACCTCATTTACATTATTATAGCATAAAAATTCAAATAATGAAAAAGTTAGGCTTTGCTAATATTTTTGTTGACATGCAAAAATAGTAAGGCTATACTAACATTGGAGTTAGAAAAGGCTAATTAGGTTAGTCTAATCATCTGAGGAGGCGGATTATATGCCAATTAGTATGGTAAATCCTGGAGATACAGTCATTATTAGACGTATTACAGGAACTGATAAAGTAAAGAATCATCTTGCAGAACTTGGTTTTGTAGTAGATGGGGAAGTGACTATTATCAGTAAAGTAGATAACGGAATTATTTGTAATGTGAAAGGCAGTAGGATTGCGCTTTCTGAACAGATGGCCAATCGTATATTGTTTTAAGGGAGGAGCAACATGAACTTAAAAGATGTAAAAGTGGGCGAAACAGTAACTATTAAAAAAGTAACTGGTACAGGTCCAGTAAAAAGAAGAATTATGGATATGGGTTTAACTAAAGGACAGAGTGTTTATGTAAGAAAAGTTGCACCTTTAGGAGATCCAGTAGAAATTACAGTACGTGGTTATGAATTATCTTTGCGTAAAGCAGATGCGCAGATGATTGAGGTGGAGGAATAGTTATGAAGATAGCGTTAGCGGGTAACCCTAACTCTGGTAAAACAACGTTATTCAATGCACTGACTGGTAGTACTCAGTATGTTGGTAACTGGCCAGGGGTTACAGTTGAAAAGAAAGATGGGAAACTAAAAGGTCATAAAGATGTGACTATCCAGGATTTACCTGGTATTTATTCATTATCTCCTTATACACTTGAAGAAGTGGTTACAAGAAGATATTTAATTAATGAAACACCTGATGCAATCATTAATATCATTGATGGAACTAACCTAGAAAGAAACCTATATTTAACAACTCAGTTAGCTGAATTAGGTATTCCTATGGTTTTAGCTGTCAACATGTATGATATCATCGAAAAGAAGGGTGATAAGATTGACTTAGATCAGTTAGGTCAGTTATTTGGTTGTAAAGCAGTCACTTTATCTGCATTAAAGAATAAAGGAACTCAGGAAGTGGCTGAAGAAGCAATTAAACTTGCACACAACCATAAAGTATCAGAACATCCTCATGTATTCGATGGTTCTGTAGAACATGCTTTGGCACATATTGAAGAATCAATTGAAAATAAAGTAGATGCATCTAAGTTAAGATGGTTTGCAGTTAAGGTATTTGAAAGAGATGAAAAGGTATTGGCTGAACTTAAATTAGATCAGGCAGTATTAAATGAAATCGAAGGTCATATTGCGGATTGTGAAACAGAAATGGATGATGATTCAGAATCTATTATCACAAACCAGAGATATACATTTATTAAGAATTCTATTAACAAGGTTCTTACAAAGAAGAATCCACATCAGACATTATCTACATCAGATCAGATTGATAAGATTGTCACTAACAGATTCTTAGCTTTACCAATCTTCGTATTAATTATGTGGCTTGTTTATTACATCTCAGTATCTACAGTAGGTGACTGGATGACTGGATGGGTGAATGATGTATTATTTGCAGAGATTATTCCACCTATAGTAGAAACTTTCCTTAAATCAATTGGTTGTGCAGCTCCATTAATCAGCTTAATTAATGATGGTATTATTGCTGGTGTAGGTTCAGTATTAGGTTTCGTACCACAGATGGCACTTATCTTCTTATTCTTAGCTATTCTTGAAGATTCAGGATATATGGCAAGAATTGCATTCATTATGGATAGACTATTACGTAAATTCGGTTTATCTGGTAAATCATTCATCCCTATCTTAATTGGTACAGGATGCGGTGTTCCAGCTGTTATGGGTACACGTACTATTGAAAATGAAGCAGATAGAAGAATGACTATTCTATTATGTACATTTATTCCTTGTGGTGCAAAGACTGTTATTATTGGTATGATCAGTTCAGCATTCTTCCCAGGTAACACTTGGATTGCGCCAGCAATGTATTTCTTAAGTATTTTAGTTATTATTTTATCAGGTATCGCATTAAAGAAGACTCGTTTCTTTGCCGGTGATCCAGCACCATTCGTAATGGAATTACCAGCATACCATATTCCTACATTAAGAGGTGTATTCATCCATGTTTGGGAACGTGCAAAAGCATTCATGATTAAAGCAGGTACTATTATCTTTAGTATTAGTATTGTAGTTTGGTTATTATCTACATTTAACTTCTCATTCCAGATGGTTGATATTGAAAACTCAATGTTAGCCTCTATTGGTCATCTATTTACAGCATTATTCGCACCAGTAGGTATTGAAAACTGGAAAGGTTCAGTAGCTGTTATTTCAGCTCTTGCAGCTAAGGAACAGGCTATTTCTACTATCTCTATCTTAAATCACATGGGTGATGCAGATTCAGGTGCTAAGGCAATTCATGCTATGGTTAATACATTCTCTGCAATGGGTGGCTTCTCATTCATGATTTTGAACTTATTCGATCCACCATGCTTTGCCGCTATTGGTACAATCATGAGAGAAATGGGTTCTAAGTTCTGGGGATGGTTTGCGATTTTATACCAGATGGTATTAGGTTATGTATTAGCTATGATCACTTATCAGTTAGGTTCATGGTTATTCTATGGTGCGGCATTCGGATTAGGTCAGATTCTATCAATCGTATGTATTTTAGTAATGATCTACTTCATTGTAAGACCAGCACCTAAACCAGAATTAAAGACACAGAGAGCTTAATCAATTATGGGTAACATCATAGTTGTGGCTATTGTTGTTGTGTTGCTCATTATAGGTGTTCTTCACTACAAGAAGACATTACAGTCAGGATGTTGTGGTGAACACGATCAAATAAAGAAAATAGGTATGGGGGATAAGGATAAAAATCTTTATCCCTATCGTACTATTCTTCATATTGACGATATGTTCTGCAAGAACTGTGCAGCAACAATAGAAAATGCGTTTAATCAACATAAAGAATATCTTGCATCAGTAAACATGAATAAGAAAGAAATCACTATTCTTTCTATGAATCAACCTGATCTAGAAACATATAAATAAATGATCATCAAACTTGGTTATACACCAAGATAATTGTATAATAGAAGCAAGAAGGAGATAGTATGGGTACAATTATAGTAAGTATTTTATTAGTTATCTGGATTTGTCTTGTCCTTAGAACTATATATAAAAATAAGAAAAAAGGCATAGGTGTCTGTGGACATAATTGTAATACATGTGGCACAAATGATTTATGTCATGCTGATCTCTATAAAATGTATCGTGAAGAGATGCGTAAAGAAGAGCACGCTTAGTGTTCTTCTTTTTTTAATTTGAGCATATTCATTGAATTATATCTTAAAAGGATTATACTATAAGTAGTAATAATTACTATTTATAAAAAGGAGGAAACTAATATGAAATGGGTATGTAAAGTGTGTGGATATGTATATGAAGGTGATGAATTACCTGAAGATTATGTATGTCCACTATGCGGTGTAGGACCAGAAGAATTTGAAAAAGTAGAAGAATAATATAATTATTTTTCAAAGCAAAAAAGGCTGTAACGCTTAAGGTAGTAGTCAATACTATCTGTTCGTTACAGCCTTTTAATCTGGCAGGGAATACGCCGAGTTTTTTAAAGAATATGTAAGTGTTGTGTATTTTGATTAGGTTTGATTTATTTAGTTGTTTGATATGATATAGTAGAGTGGAGTGGAGAGGTGAATATGAAGAAAATATTAATTTTATTAGTGACAATGATGTTATGTGCCTGCTCACCTGCAGAACCTATGTCACTCAAAGACAGCTATGGACAGTACAAACAAGAGAAAATCGTATATGCGAATAAGAAGGATTACATAAAGAAGAAGGATGCTTATAATGCGTATCTTGTTTATGAAATCAATAAAGATGCATGTACATTTGAAAGTGATTTAAAGTATCAGAATATCCAGTATAAGAAGGTTGAACTATCAAAAGATGAGAAAGAAAAAGTTCCTGAAGCACGCATCAAATACAACCTTTATGAAGGTGAAAAACAGTTAGGTATTGCGGTTTACTTAGGTGAAGAAACTGTTTATATTGCTAGCTATGATCAATATGATGGCAGTCCTGTATATATTGCGAAAATGAAAAAAATCATAAATAAGAGCTAAAATTTACGAAAAACAGAAAATAAATAATTTTGTTTATATTTAAATAAAAATTATTGACAAAGTAAAAAAGTGATTGTATTATAGACCCAAGTTAAATAAACAAATCGATGAACGAGAAGAGTATCTTACAATCACCTACAGCGAGATGACATAGAGTGGAAGGTCATCAGGAAGATATAAGAGAAACGCACTCGGGAGAGTCTGTTGGAATTGAGTATAACAGAACGTGAATCTGCGTTAATGAAGAGGTGGTTTGTATGATACAAGCAACTAGAGTGGTACCGCGTTTATATACGTCTCTGGATTAATCCAGAGGCGTTTTTTGTTTATTAAAGGGGTGTTTGATATGAAGGAACGACGATCTAGTTAAGTAGTGGGGCATTAAAATAAAACATCAAACATTTAAAGGAGAAGAAAATTATGGAAAAGAAAACATTTAAGAAAGTTGTATTAGCTTATAGTGGAGGATTAGATACTTCAATTATTATTTCTTGGTTAAAGGAAAATTATGGTTGTGAAGTTATTGCAGTTGCTGCTGATGTGGGACAGGGTGCTGGAGAGCTTGATGGTCTTGATGAAAAGGCTGCAAAGACAGGTGCTTCTAAATATATTTGTGTAGATTGTAAACCTGAATTTGTTAAGGATTTCTGTTTTGAAGCAGTTAAAGCCAATGCATTATATGAAGGTAAATATATGTTAGGTACTTCTCTTGCAAGACCAATTATTGCGAAGAAGTTAGTAGATATCGCTTTAGAAGAAGGTGCAGATGCAATCTGTCATGGATGTACCGGTAAAGGTAATGACCAGGTAAGATTTGAATTAGCTATTAAAGCATTCGCACCAGATATGCCTATTATCGCTCCTTGGAGAGAATGGGATATTAAATCAAGAGAAGAAGAAATCGAATATGCTGAAGCAAGAAAGATTCCTCTAAAGATTAACAGAGAAACAAACTACTCTAAAGATAAGAACTTATGGCATTTATCTCATGAAGGTTTAGATCTTGAAGATCCAGCTAATGAACCTAAGTATGATGAAATCCTAGAAATGGGTGTTTCACCAGAAAAAGCACCGGATGTTCCAACATATATCACTTTAACTTTTGAAAAGGGTGAAGCTGTCGCATTAAATGGTGAAAAACTTGAACCAGTAGAAATGTTAGCTAAGTTAAATGAAATCGGTGGTGCAAACGGTGTTGGTATCGCCGATATGGTTGAAAACAGACTTGTTGGTATGAAATCAAGAGGTGTATATGAAACACCAGGTGGAACTATTTTATATGCAGCACATCAGAACCTAGAAGAAATTACTGTAGATAAAGAAACACAGCATTTTAAACAGCAGGTAAGTTTAAAGCTTGCTGATAATATCTATAACGGTCAGTGGTATACACCTCTTACTGAAGCATTACTTGCATTTGTAGATAAGACTCAGGAAAACGTAAATGGAGACGTTAAACTTAAATTATATAAGGGTAATATCGTAGGTGCTGGTGTAACATCTCCAGATACATTACATGATTTACAGACAGCATCATTTGATGAAGATGATGATTATGATCAGTATGATGCTAAAGGATTTATCACATTATATGGTTTACCAATCAAGGTAAAAGCTAAGTTAGATCAGAAGAAAAAGAAATAGGAGTTTAAGATATGGTATTGTGGAAAGGTAGATTTTCTAAAGAATTAAATCATGAAGTGAATGCATTCAATTCATCTCTTTCATTTGATCATCGTATGTATAAGCAGGATATCAGAGGATCTCTTGCTCATGCAAAGATGTTATGTAAACAGAGTATTATTGAAGAGAAAGATTATGAAGAGATTGTAGAAGGTTTAAATGCAATTTTAAAAGAGATTGAAGAGGGTACACTCCTCTTTGATCCTGAAGCTGAAGATATTCATATGTTTGTGGAAAGTGAACTCACAAAACGTTATCCAGTGGCTGGTAAAAAACTACATACAGGACGTTCTAGAAATGATCAGGTTGCATTAGATCTTCGTTTATATGCACATGATGAAATTCTAGAAATCAAGAAGATGTTAGTGAACCTGATTCATACATTAACAGATTTAGCTGAACATAACCTTGATACAATCATGCCAGGATATACACACTTACAAAGAGCACAGCCTATTACTTTTGCACATCATTTAATGGCTTATGCATCAATGTTCTTAAGAGATATTGATCGTTTAGAAGATGTTGATAAGAGACTTTATGTATCACCTCTAGGAAGTGGTGCACTTGCTACAACAACTTATCCATTAGATAGACCATTTGTGGCAGAAGAATTAGCTATGTATGATATTATGTATAACTCTTTAGACGGTGTGAGTGATCGTGATTATGCGATTGAGTTATCAAGTGCCTTAGCCACAATCATGATGCATTTATCAAGATTCTCAGAAGAAGTGATTCTATGGTGTTCATGGGAATTCAAATTCATTGATCTTGATGATGCCTATGCAACAGGTTCTTCTATTATGCCTCAGAAGAAGAATCCAGATATTGCAGAATTAGTAAGAGGTAAGAGTGCAAGAGTCATTAGTGATGTGAATACATTACTTACAATGATGAAGGGACTCCCGCTTGCTTACAATAAAGACATGCAGGAAGATAAAGAAGCTTTATTTGATGCAATTGATGAAGTTAAGCTTTGTCTTCCAGTCTTTACAGATATGATGGCAACTATTACTGTTCATAAAGATAAGATGAGAGATGCTGCTGCAAGAGGATTTATCAATGCAACAGATTGTGCAGATTATTTGACTAAGAAGGGTATGCCATTTAGAGATGCTTATAAGATTACTGGGGAACTTGTAAGATACTGTATTGAATATGGAGAAACATTAGAAACACTTCCTCTAGATGTTTATACAGGTTATACAGATATGTTTGGTGAAGATGTTTATCAGGCTATTTCATTAGAAACATGTCTTAACAACAGAGCAGTTGTTGGTGGACCTTCTCCTAAAATTGAGATGGAGAATATTCATAGAATCAATCAGAAAGTGAGTGGATATTGTGATTAAAGCAGGTATTATTGGTGCAAGTGGTTATGCAGGATGTGAACTATTAAGAATCTTATTAATGCATCCTGAAGCAGAAGTAACAGCTATTTCTTCACATAGCTATACTGGTAAGAAGATTTATGATCTTTATCCTAACTTCTATCAGGTATGTGATTTAGAGTTTATTGAAGATACAGAAGTCATTGAGAAAGCAGATATTATTTTTGCATCTCTTCCTCATGGATTATCTGAAAAGTATGCCAAGACATGTGTAGAAAAGGGTAAGAAGTTTATTGATTTAGGGGCTGACTTCAGACTTGATAAAGAAGAAGATTATCAGAAATGGTATGGTTTAGATTATAACTTACCAGAACTTCATAAGAATCAGGTATATGGTTTACCTGAAGTCAATAGAGATAAAATCAAGGATGCAACTATTATTGGAAATCCTGGCTGTTATCCTACAACTATTACATTAGGTCTTTATCCTTTATTAAAGAATAAGCTCAATGTATCACAGAAGATTATTATTGATTCAGCATCAGGTACAACAGGTGCTGGTAAGAACTTAAGTGATGGTATGCATTTCCCAAGATGTAATGAATCGTTCCATCCTTATAAAGTAGGTGTACATAGACATACACCAGAAATTGAACAGGAATTAAGTAAGATGAATGAAAAAGATGTACATATCACATTTGTCCCTCATTTACTTCCTGTAGACCGTGGTATTGTTTCTACTATTTATGTTCCTGTAGATAAGTCTCTAGAAGAAATCTATGAAACATATGTGGAAGCTTATAAGGATGAACAGTTTGTGAGAGTATTACCTCTTGGACAGGTCGCAGACTTAAAGTTTGTGAAAGCATCTAACTATTGTGATATTTCATTACATATGGATGAACGTGATCATACATTAATTGTAGTGTCTACAATTGATAATATGGTGAAAGGTTCTGCTGGTCAGGCAGTACAGAATATGAATATTATGTATGGACTCGATGAGAATACAGGTTTAAATCTTGTCGCTCCATCATTCTAAGGAGGAAAGTGTGAAACAAAAATCAATCAAAACGTATAAAAAAAGACAAACTTAAAAATAAGTTTGAATAATTTAGAAAAAATAGAATAATTGAATATTATGGTTTAGTTAATTTAGAAACGTCAAAACCTGATTTCTTAAGAAACTCTATCGCTGATTCTTCTGTTAAAACTTGTTGCTTTATAGGTGGCTTAGGATTTTTAAATGATTCATAATCTGAAGGATTAAATGTCTCTCCAGTAAGAATCATATGGTATATACTGACAAGCATCATTCTT
>NZ_RCYB01000080.1 GCF_004168205.1 Catenibacterium sp. co_0103
ATCCTTTTTTTCTTTCTATAGATTTATTGACCTTAAGAACATGATAAATGATTTATGAAATAAACAAAACAGATAGCAGAAAACTGCCCCTAAAAAGTTGACAGCATAAAAGCAAAGCCAGGAGTTCATACCCCTGACTTTTTCAAAGCTTGAGTAAACCCCAAGTCTATTTAGTTACTCGGTATTCACAAATTCATAAAATGTAAGGGCTTCTCTTTGTGAACTAGGTTTAAAGTGGTTTTTAAATTATTGTTATTGAGTTTGTATAAGACTATGATGAACTCGTAAAGAAAAGAGGAGGAGCAATTATGAATATAGATATTAATAAGATTTTAGATCAAGCAAAGGAATCATATGATCGTTATTTCAAGGATACACCAAAATTACCAGAAAACCATGGGCAGGATGTAGTCTTTAACAAAGAAAAGATGAGGGAAATAATCAATGAAAAAGTGAATCAGCTTGAAGGACATGTCAATAACTTAAATACACTCAAGAAAGAACTTGAAGGTGAATCTGCAATGGTTCTTAATAACACATTCCCTAAAGATAAAGAAGAATATACTAAGACAACTGTGAACCAGATGCTTAAAGATTATGAAGAAGAAAGAAAAAGAATTGATGATTTAGAAAAGAAGCTTGATGAAATCAAGAAATAATGGAGGAAATAATTATGAATACTAACAAAATTATTGAAAAAGCAAAAGAATCTTATGATCGTTACTTTAAAGATGCACCAGTTTTACCAGACAATCATGAACAAGATGTGGTTTGTAATACAGAAGAAATCGAAAAAATCATTGAAAAAAAGAAAGCTCAGTTGGATGGTCATGTAGAAAACCTCAATGCATTAAAGAAAGAAATCGAAGTGATAGCAACAGATAAATTAAATAAGACATTTACAGAAGATGCTGCTGAATATGCAAAGAAAGCTGTTAATCAGATGTTAGCTGATTATGAAGAAGAAAATAACAGAATTGCAGATTTAAAGAAAAAATTAGCTACACTTAAGAAATAATACCAGATGAATTCTGGTATTTTTTTTACGAAAAATTCATTCACACAATTTCACATTGTAAGGGAATTCATTTGTATATGTTGTTTACAATTGAAAAAATACTGTTGTCATCGTGTAAATTCTTGATTATGATACAACTGTAATCGGAAAGGAGGGAGTCACTAGTATGAAATCAAACATAAAAAGCCTTCAGCAAGCTTCTTATACATATTCCACTGACCCTCGACAAGTCAGCATAAAGCGTCCAAAACCTTCAGTAAATCAAACTCCCGCTTCCGATCACTATAATATATCTCTACATATATTATCCACTCAGTTGAAGTGCGATGATAAAGATGAGCTTTATAAGAAGGCTATTAGTAGAGCAAAAGATTCATTCAATCGTTATTTTAGTGATCAGAAACATTTAAAAGATATTGATAAGAATAACGATATATTTATAAATGTAGATAAACTTGAGGAAACATATGATGAAAAGAAGAATCAGTTAATGGGTCATATGGAAAATCTAGAAGCAATAAAAAAAGAACTAAATGAACGTGCTAAAAACAGCATAGGACATTATTTCTCAAAAGAGAAAAATCAATACTATATGGATGAAGTCGATCATCTTTATTCTAGCTATCAAGAAGAACAAAGACGACTGAAAGAATTTAAACAAAAGATAGAAGACTTAAAGAAAACAGCCTAAAAGCTGTTTTCTTTGCGTTTTAGACCTCTTTTCACTATAATGGGCGATAGAGGTGAAAACTATGATCATTCATCAAATTGAACAAACACATTTCAGTGATTCTGAAGCACTCATTATCCAATTTATTTTAAATAAAGGCATGGATATTAAAAATATGACTACTAAAGAGATTGCAGAAGCTACTTTTACTAGCCCTTCACTATTAATACGTATCGCGAAGAAAATAGGTTATGATGGCTGGAATCAATTCAAACAAGCATTTCTAGAAGAATTAGAGTATATGTATGCATCTCAAGACATTGATGCATCTATTCCGTTTCTAATAAGTGATGATATTTCTGTCATATCAAATAATATATTTAAACTACATGAAGAGACAATAGAAGATACAAAAAACTTGATGAAACATGATGATCTCATGAATGCATTAAAACTCTTAAGAGATGCCAAGTATATTGATATCTATACTCGCCCTAATAAACAACATTTGGCTCAATCTTTTGCCCAAAAGATGTATTCTATTCAAGAACGTGTTGATACCGTTATGATATCTGGTAATGACCTAGTTCAAGCATCCATGAGTGGGCCTGAACACTGTGCCATTATTATCTCTTATTCTGGTGAAACAACACATATAATCCATCTTGCGAAGAAACTAAAAAGTAAACATACACCAATTATTGCGATTACTAGTATCTCTAAAAGTACACTTGTTAAATTATCAGATGTGAGCTTAAGAATCTCATCAAGAGAAATGTTGAATACTAAGATTGGTGATTTTGCATCCACTGAATCTATTACCTGTATTTTAGATATTCTTTATAGCTGTTATTTCTCACTTAACTATAAAGAAAATCTTAACTATAAACTCAGTATTGCCGGGGAAATAGATGATCAGTACTCAGAATATGAATATATTGATGAAACAAAAATAAAATGATACACTTAGAACACGTGTTTTAATAATTAGGAGGCTAACCATGGCAAATGCGGTAGATATAAATAATCTAAGTTTTGAGTACGAAGAAGGTGCCAAAACAATTGATCAAATTTCTTTTTCAGTACCTAAAGGCAGCTATACAGTTGTATTAGGTCATAATGGTTCTGGTAAAAGTACTATTGCAAAATTAATCATAGGATTACTAGAACCAAAAACAGGTGATATCACTGTTGATGGTATCCACTTAGATGAAGAACATCTCTATGATGTCAGAGAAAAGGTAGGTATTGTATTCCAAAATCCTGATAACCAGTTTATTGGTTCAACAGTCAGAGATGATATTGCCTTTGGTTTAGAGAACCTATGTGTTCCTACAGAAGATATGGAAGATATCATTCAGACATATGCGAAAAAAGTTAATATGACTGAATTCCTAGATCATGAACCTACAAAACTTTCAGGAGGACAGAAGCAGCGTGTCGCTATTGCAGGAATTCTTGCAATGCATCCATCTATTATTATTTTAGATGAAGCCACAAGCATGCTTGATCCTCGTGGTAAGATTGAAATCAACAATCTTGTTCATGAACTCAATCAAACACAGAATATGACTATTCTCTCTATTACCCATGATATAGAAGAAGCAGCTCTTTCAGATCATGTCATATTATTAGATAATGGTCACATTATTGATGAAGGAACTCCTGAAAAAGTATTAACACAAAAGGAAGAGTTAGAACGTATTGGTTTAGATGTACCATTTGCCTATAAGATTTCTAAAAAACTTCATGATTCAGGATATCCAATTAAACCAATCATAAACAAAGAAAAGCTGGTGAAAGAATTATGTCAATTGAATTTAAAAAAGTAAATTATATATATGGAGAAAACACTCCATTTTCATATATTGCCTTAAAGGATGTCTCTTTAAAAATCCCTCAGGGTTCCTTTACAGCTCTTATTGGTCATACTGGAAGTGGTAAATCTACTCTCATCCAGCATATCAATGCCTTACTTTTACCATCTAATGGTGAAGTAGATATTGATGAATTTGTGATTCGTGCTGGAGAAAAACCAGAAGTACTTAAACCATTGAGAAAAAAAGCAGGATTAGTCTTCCAGTTCCCAGAATATCAGTTGTTTGAAGAAACAATTGAGAAAGATATTATCTTTGGTCCTACTAACTTTGGTATGTCTGAAGAAGAGGCGAAAGAACGTGCAGGTAAGGTATTGAAGCTTGTTGGCTTAGATGAATCATATCTTGAAAGATCACCATTTGAATTATCAGGTGGACAAAAAAGAAGAGTAGCCATTGCTGGAATACTTGCCATGGAACCAGATATTCTTGTCTTAGATGAACCAACAGCAGGTTTAGATCCACAAGGGGCTAAAGAAATGTTGGAACTATTTAAGAAGTTCCAGGAAAGTGGTAAGACAGTTATCATGGTCTCTCATGATATGAACCATGTATTACAATATTGTGATCATGTAGTAGTCATGAACCATGGTGAAGTAGAACGATATTGCGATGTAGATGAACTCTTTAGTGAAAGAGATTATCTTGAATCAATGAGCATCGATTTACCAGTTATTACTGATTTCATTCAGGAACTTAATATGGGTGGTTTCCATATCAACCCATCTATTAAAGATATAGATGAATTAGTTGATGCAATAGGAGGAGAATACAATGGATAGCATGATCATAGGACGTTATCTTCCTCTTAACTCTTTTATACATAAAAGAGACCCACGTTTAAAAATAGGTCTTCTTTTATTATTCTTAATTGCTGTATTTTTTGATGCAGGTTTTATTGGTTATGGTATTTTATCTGCTTATGTCATTTTATGTCTTCTTTTGTCTAAGATTTCATTCAAGGATGTTATGAAGGCTATGAAGCCAATGATCTTCATGATGGCTTTTCTTGCCTTATTCAATCTCTTATTCTTACAGACTGGTTCTGTCGTATGTACTCTAGGACCTGTTAAAATCTATTCTGGAGCCCTAAAACAGACAGCCTATATTCTTATACGTTTAATCTTAATTATCTCTATGACAACCCTTCTAACAGCTTGTACAAAGCCATTAGACTTAACACTAGGTCTAGAAAAACTCTTTGGACCACTTAAGAAGGTTGGTTTCCCAACTCATGAAATTGCGATGATGATTTCTATCGCTTTACGATTCATTCCTACATTATTAGAAGAAACACAAAGAATCATGAAAGCACAGGCATCCAGAGGTGTAGACTTCCAGGAAGGCACATTTAAAGAGAAGGTATCCGCTATTGTCTCTTTAATTATTCCGTTATTTATCTCTGCCTTTATGCGTGCAGATGATCTCGCAAATGCTATGGAAAGTAGAAACTATAACCCAGAAGCAACAAGAACACGTTACCATCAGGTAAAGTGGGATTTAGGTGATACACTTTCTCTCATCTTTTCACTCATTGTTGTGACAGGTGTTGTAGTATTGAGCTTTATACTATGAGAATAAAATGTATAGTGACTTATGATGGTACACACTTCTATGGCTGGCAGATCCAGCCAGATAAACGTACAGTACAAGAAGAAATACAAAAAGCCATTTATAAGATCACTCATGAAGAAGTCACAATTCACTCATCAGGAAGAACAGATGCAGGTGTCCATGCAGTAGGACAGGTATTTCATTTTGATATCAATAAAGAAATACCTGAAAAACAATGGATCCGTGCCTTAAACAATTTCCTTCCTGAAGATATCTATATCAAAGATTCATTCATAGTTGATGAATCTTTTCATGCACGCTATAGTGCAAAAAAGAAAGAATATCGTTATCTTGTTTCTACAAAACCTTATAACCCAATTGAGAGACTCTATGTCTATCAGCACAATCGTCCATTAGATATAGAAGCTATGAGGGAATGTGCTCAAATCTTTCTAGGAGAACATGACTTTGCCTCATTTTGTGTCTTTAACGGTTTAGGGGATACAATCCGTGTTATAGAAACAATTGATATACAAGAAGAAGATGGGATTGTCACAATGAGATTTGTAGGCAATGGATTCAGGCGCTATATGGTACGTTTAATCTCTGGTGCACTTATTCAAGTAGGATCTCATTGGCGTACAAAGGAACTTGTAGAAGAACTACTTGAATCAAAAGGAAAGAAAAAATGTTTATTTAAGGCCAAACCAGAAGGTCTTTACTTACAGGAAGTGTATTATGAAGAAGATGATTAACTATCATACCCACACATATCGCTGTGGACATGCAGTAGGAAATGAATATGAAATGATAGAAGCAGCATTACATGAAGGCTATCAAGAAATAGGCATGAGCTGTCATATCGCTTTACCTCATTACCGTTCTCATCTTTTTCATTCACTTCCTTCAATTCGTTCTATTCAAGGTCTTAAATCATGTATAGGTGCTTTTTTAAGAAATGGTCCTAAGATGCGTATGCCTTATGATGAAAAAGAAGATTATCTAGATGCGCTTAATAACTGTCAGAAGCATTTTCACTATATCAAGATATATAAGGGATTTGAGGCAGAATACTTCGAAGACTACCTAGATTACTATCAGAACTTATTAAGCTCTGGAGAAGTTGATTATTTGATTCTAGGGCATCATTTCCATAAACATAGCATCCATGACTGTTACTATGGAAGAAAGAATCTTACAAAAAAAGATTTACTCAATTATGTCGAAGAATTAGAAAAAGCCATGGATACTGGACTATTCACTTACATTGCCCATCCAGATCTCTTTTTAATGGGATATGGGAAAATAGACGATGTCAGTAAAGAAGTCATCTTACGTATATGTAAGAAGGCAAAAGCCACACACACCCCTCTAGAACTTAATGCAGGAGGTGTACGTAAAGGTGAAGTGAAGATGAATGGGAAGGATGTTTATCCTTATGCCAATGCCTATTTCTTCCAGATTGCCTCTATGATAGGCAATGATATTATTCTTGGATTAGATGCTCATTCACCTGAACAACTCAGCTGCGAGATGTATCATTACATAGAAAAACTAGCTAAAGAATTTCATCTTCATGTTCTTGATCACATCGAATTCAAGAAAGGAAAACAATAGAAAAATTCAAGAGAATTTTTCCTTTAATCATTGACAAAAGTGCGAGTGTTGCTATAATAAGATTGTTCTGTTCGAGGGGTATTACACCTTGATACAAGAATGCATGAGTTTGTTTGTTCAGGAAACAGTCTGACCCTTATCAACGGACAATACGTTTCCCTGGATAAAATCATTTTAAAAAGACCCCGGTAAGGTTATTTTAAAAGGAGAAAAAAGAATGAGACAAACAACAATGGCTAAAGAAGCCACAATTGAAAGAAAATGGTATGTTGTAGATGCAACTGGTCTTACATTAGGTCGTTTAGCATCTCAGGTTGCTACAGTATTAAGAGGTAAGAACAAGCCTACTTATACTCCACATGTAGACACTGGTGACTATGTAGTTATCATCAATGCAGAAAAAGTAGTAATGACAGGTAAGAAGTTAGACAAGGTGAAGTACTATCACCATTCTGGATTCTTAGGTGGTTTAAAAGTTAAAACTGCTAGACAGTTCCAGGAACAGAATCCAACTGGATTCGTAGAAACTGCCATCAAAGGTATGCTTCCACACAACACTCTTGGCAGACAGCAGGCTAAGAAATTATTTGTTTATGCTGGTAGTGAACATCCACATGCTGCTCAGAAACCAGTAGAATTAAAGTTAAAGTAGGAGGAAGAATAAATGGCAAACGTACAGTACAGAGGAACAGGTCGTAGAAAATCTTCAGTAGCTCGTGTTATCTTAACACCAGGTACTGGTAAATGCGAAATCAACGGTAAGGCTGCTAAGGAATACCTTCCTTCAGACGTATTATTAATGATCGTTGACCAGCCATTAGAATTAACTGGTACAAAGGATAAGTTCGATGTAAAAGTTAATGTTAATGGTGGAGGTATCTCAGGTCAGGCTGGTGCTATCCGTCATGGTATCGCAAGAGCTTTACTTGAAGCTGGTTCTGATTACAGACCAACATTAAAGGCTGCTGGCTTATTAACTCGTGATTCAAGAGTTAAAGAACGTAAGAAATACGGTCTTAAAAAAGCAAGACGTGCTCCACAGTTCTCAAAGAGATAATATTATTTATCACTTATTACAAGAGACATTCAAAAACTCCCTTTTGGGAGTTTTTGTTTTACCTTAAAATAGAGTTTTTGAACTTTGCTAGATACTGTCTAACAAAACATATTAAATTTTTCTCAGATAAAAAGGTAGTTTACATCTCTTTCCTAAATCGCTACAATAGAAAATCGAGGTATTCACCTCTTATATCTTATGTAAAGGAAAAGGAAAATGGGAATTTATTTCATTGTATGTCCGTTAGTCTTTCTAGCGGGCTTTGTAGATTCAATTGCAGGTGGGGGAGGTCTAATTTCGCTTCCAGCCTATATGTTTGCAGGAATACCAGTACACGCTGCAATTGCGACAAATAAGCTATCATCATCAACAGGCACTGTTGTATCGACTGCAAGACTTATTAAGAATAAAAAAGTAGATTGGGGATTTGTACCAGGAACAGTCATTGGCGCACTCATTGGTTCTGTCGCAGGCGCAAATCTTACACTCATTATGAGTGATCATATTTTAAAGATGGTACTAGTTGTTCTTTTACCAGTTGTCGTAATCTGTGTATTAAAAGATAAGAATATGGATGTAGAAGTTCCAGTGGGAATGACAAAGACTAAACAGTATTTGATTGCGATTGTGTGCTCATTTGTGATTGGCTGCTATGATGGATTCTATGGTCCAGGGACAGGTACATTCTTATTACTAGTATTTACTAAGTTTGCGAAAATGCCAATAGATAAGGCAACAGGAAATGTAAAGGTAGTAAATCTATCTTCAAACATTTCAGCATTAGTCACATTTATCTTAGCAGGAAAGATTTTATGGGGATTAGGACTTGCTGCTTCATGCTTTAGTATTGCAGGACATTATGTAGGTGCTGGAATGATTGTGAATAACGGTTCTAAGATTATTAAACCAGTCATTCCAATTGTATTAGTATTATTAATTATTAAAGTTGTATCAGGAATATAGTATTAAAAGGACTGAACTCAATAATGGATTCAGTCCTTAATATATGTTTTCTTATTGAGCATTCTTTACTTTATAAGAAAAATAAGTAAAATGCAAGATTACAGTCCATCAAGGATAGGCATCTGATTCCAATGTGATAATGTCTCAATGTATCCAAGTTGATAATGTCCCAATTGGGACATTATCAACTTGCCGTGTTAAACTATAACCTCCATGGGAGGTTATTATGAGAAAGGTTGAATTGAGAATGAATGAGCAGAATAAATATGAAATAATTAAGAAGCTTGTAGACACAAATGGAAACAAGAAGAGAGCAGCTACTAAGCTTGGCTG
>NZ_RCYB01000081.1 GCF_004168205.1 Catenibacterium sp. co_0103
AATAAGGGGTGAGATTCACCCCTTACTGCGTAATAATTAAAATTTAGGAAACCCCTAGTTATTTTAAATTACCAAAAGACGGTTCCCAATGGAAACCATCTATGAGTCTGCTCTTATAAGCCGTGTTCTGTTTTTCAACTCATCATTTATCTTAGATTTCTCTACCTAGCATCCGTTCAATTCCTTTTGCTAGACTCCCCTACCAAAATTTGGGTTTCTGCCTCGCGAAGTTTACCCCTTTTCACTCTGTCATTTCTAACAGTATTCGTTTCTGTGGCACTTTATGGCTAGTTCCATATCTTACGACTTAGGCGTTCACCGTTGTCATTTCTGCCTGAGGTTATTGGCCTCAGCACGATCACTACTATCATCTCAGATAGTGGCAGCACGGACTTTCCTCTGTTTCCAGCGATCAGTTCTCGCAGACTATATTAATCTTTATTTTTATGATAGACTTCTCTTTCTAATTGAGAAATACGTCTGAGGACATCGACATTGTTATTCAAGCTCTCTTCCATGACGTGTGCACTATCTCTTTGATCCTGTCTTTCTCTTAATAATTCATTGAGTTTTCTTCTCAAAGCTGCATTCTCTTTTTGAAGACTTTCAATTTCATCATAAGATTCATTCAACATAGATTGAAAATTCAGATAATCTTCTTTCACAATATCAAGATAACTATCTACTTCATTTGCACTATAGCCTTTTGTCTCAATAGAAAATTCTTTATTAAGAATTCTTTTAGGACTTAATCGAATCTTGTTTTCCATCGCCGTCACTCCTCATAAATATTCTACAAAAAACAAAAAGAAATGCAAGTAAAAGTTTCTTACAATGCGAAAACAGTGCATATACATGCAACAATTAAAGCTGATAAAAGGTTAGCAACACGAATTTTTGTATCAAATACCAGATTAACACCGACACAAAATATCAGTATTGAACCTATATATGAGAGAGCACTCATAGCTGATGCAGTAATAAAAGGACTAATCATTCTTGATAAAAGAGTGATTGTTCCCTGAAATAATCCAACAGGTACAAAAGCAAATAAGCATCCCTTACCAAAGGTAGCACTCATCACAAGAATAATCACAAAATCAAGTATTGCTTTTGCGAAAAGAATAGAATGATTTCCATGAACCCCATCTTCAATAGCGCCAACAACAGCCATAGCGCCAATACAGACTGTTAATGAAGCTGTCACAAAACCATCTACAAAATTATGATTCTTTGCATTACCTGTTTTTATCTTCAGCCATTCACCAAAATGCGTCATCTTACCATCTAAATCTAACAATTCTCCTATTACAGCACCAAATGACAATGAAATAATCATCATCATTGTTCCTGTTGTTTCAATAGATCCGCTCTTAATCACCAGCATCTTACTTAATCCCCCAGCAATACCTATGAAAATAACAGCGACTCCATCTGCTTTCATCAATGTATTCTGCATTGATTCTTTAAGATGATTTCCAAAAACCATCCCTGCAATACCGGCTATAATAATAGCACTGCAATTAATGAATGTACCTAATCCCAACATCATAGACAAAAACTTTCATCGAAGATGAAAGTTATCCTTTAAGACCTCTAGATTGACGATCCATATCTTCTACTACAATGTCATAGATTTCACCCAAAGTAGAACAATATTCTAATAACTGCCATGGTTCATTTGTATGGAAATGAATTTTAATTAAGTCTTCATCACCTACTGCAAGAAGGCAGTCTCCTTTAAAATGTTCAGTGATGTAATCATTGATTTCATCTTCATCTAAGTCATGACCATCAATTAATAACTGTGTATCATATCTAAATTCTAAAGCCATATTAATAATCCTCCTAATACAAAAAGTATATCATTATTTGTATTATCAGTCCATTATGATAAAATACTTTTTGAGGTGATTCCATGAAAATTCTTGGCATTATTACAGAATATAACCCCTATCATCTAGGACATCGCTTACATCTTCAAGAAGCTAAAAAACGAATTAAGCCTGATTTAACGATATGCGTTATGAGTTCTTCTTTTGTACAAAGAGGGGAACCGGCAATGATCAGCTATCAAAAAAGAGCCGCAATCGCAATAGAAGAAGGCATAGATATCGTTATAGAACTTCCTCTTGTTTATGCCTGTCAGAGTGCAGATTATTTTGCGAAAGGTGCCGTAACATTACTTCATGAAATGGGCGTGACTGATCTTGTATTTGGCAGTGAGGATGGCAATATAGAGACATTCATAGAAATAGCTGAAGGTATTGAGCAAGACCCTGATACTTACAATATGAAAGTTAAAGAAGGTATGAAGGATGGATTACGTTATCCTGATGCTTGTAATCAAGCTTTACAGTTTATTTTAAATAAGGAAGTGAGAACACCTAATGACTTATTAGGATTAAGTTATGTCAAAGAGGTGGTTCATCATCATTATCCTATTTCTATGCATTGTATTAAGCGTACTAATGATTATCACGCAAAAGATATTGAACAAATTTCAAGCGCAACTTCTTTACGTATTGCGTTGAAGCATGGAATTGATGTAGCCCATCAATTACCTGGATATGAAACTTATAAAGATTCTCATTTCTTTACGTTAGAAGAGTTCTATCCCTATTTAAAGTATTTAATTACCTTTACTCCTCTTGAAGGGCTTCATATGATTGAAGAAGGTTTGGATGACCGCTTGTATAAAGTGAATCAAGAAACCTGCAATTTAGAGGAACTCATCAATGCTTTAACAAGTAAACGTTATACAAGAAGCAGAATACAAAGAATGCTTATTCATATTCTTCTTCATAACACAAAAGAAGAAATGAAAAAAGCCATGGACATTGATTATATTCATATCCTAGGCTTATCTACTAAAGGACAGCGTTATATTAAAACAGCTAAAAAGAATACTGAATATAAGATCATCACTAACATCACAAAGCATAAGCATCCTGCTTTAGACATCGAAAAAAGAGGGGCTCAGCTTCTTGATTTAGTAGATCCTGGTTTCTTTAAAGAAACCATTAAAGCGATTCCTTATCGTAAAGTTGATTTAAAATAAAGGCCACACCATCATCATTATTACTCAAAGTAACATGATCTGCTTTTTCTTTTAAGTCATCAGGGGCATTGTCTACGACATAACTTACCCCTGCCATTTCTAGCATATCTTCATCATTATAATAATCTCCAAAAGCGATAGTATTCTCTAATGGAGTTTGATAATGATTGGCTACTGCTTGAATCGCATTGGCTTTAGTGGCTTCTTTATGTGTGATTTCTAGATAATAGGAAGCACTACGTGTTATATATAAAGAAGGATATGTTTCTTTTAAATAAGAAGTGACATGATCAATAGATCCAATACAGACTATTTTATGAATGGTCTGTATTTTTTTAATGTCTTCTAGCCCTATCTTAGTTGATACCTTACCAATATAAGACTCTTCTATTGCATGATCTTTAAAATATTGATTTGTAGAATACCAGTTATCTCCATCATAAATGTTCCAATCTAAATCATCGCAATAAGAACATATATCATAGACAACATCCGTTGGTATTGTATAAGAGATGATTTTATCCTTCAAAATAATCATTGCTCCATTATGGGCTACTAGAGGTGCTTTATAAGGGACAAATAAGCGAATACTTTCAGGAAGTCTTGAAGAAATAGGAATAAACAAATCATCATGTGCATACACCTTCTTTATAGCCTGTAATGTCGTATGAGAAAGTGTATTATCACTATGAAGAAGTGTTCCATCCAAATCTGAAAAGATTAGTTTCATAAGAAAAAAAGATCAGTGTAAGCACTGATCTTAACCTCTTAACACGGCATTATGGTCCTTCTTGCAGGCTTCAAGAATTTTTTCCATAGCTGAGTTGATTGTTGCATCATCTAATGTACGAGATGGATCCTGGAATAATAGTGAGATAGCCAATGACTTCTTACCTTCTTCCATATGTTCACCTTCATAAACATCGAATACTTCTGCACTCTTTACAAGCTGTTTGCTTGCACGTTTGATTGTCTTAACAACATCTGATGCAGGTACTTTTGAATCAACAACTAAAGCGATATCACGAGATACTGCAGGATATAGAGGAATAGCTTTGAATTTTAAGGCACGAGTACGTAATGCAAGAATAGCTGTTAAATTCAATTCTGCCACATATGTATCGTTGACTTCATAAGCCTTTGCCTTTGCAGGATGTACCTGTCCGATAACACCTACAATTTCCTTACCCATCTTGATATAACCACTTCTACCTGGGTGGAAGTCCTTATTGTCTGCTTCTGCCTTTTCAAAAGTATAACGTGATTCTTCAATACATAACTTCTTGAATAATGTTTCTACAAAGCCTTTCACAAGATAGAAATCAACAACTTCCTTCTTGCCCATCCAAGGTACATTGACATAGTCCCCGCTTACTGCAATTGCTAAGTTAGATACTTCCTTGTCAGAATATGTATTCGCAATTTCAAAGATGTTAACATCCTTATTTGAATGTGCATTATTGTAATGAATTGTCTGTAAAAGAGAACCAATAAGTGATTTTCTTGCAGCACTTCTTTCTTCACCTAAAGGACTCATTAACTTAACTGTATTGTCTAAAGAATGGAATAAGTTGAATTCATTGACAGTTGCTTCGCTTGTTAATGTATAAGTTAATGTTTCATGTAAACCAAGGTCTACAAGTGTATGTCTAATTAACTGTTCTTTAGACTGTTTTGGTGTTAAGACACCATCTGTCATATTCATGACAGGTAAAGTAGTTGGAAGATTATCATATCCATAGATACGTGCGACTTCTTCCACTAAATCTGCATCCATAGTAATATCATTACGATATGTAGGAACAGTTACAGTAAATAATTCATTTTCTAATGTATATTCAAAGCATAAGCTATCGAAGATATCAGATACTTCTTTAACAGTTAATGAAGTACCAAGTAAGCCATTGACTCTTGATAATTCGATAGTAACAGTTTTTCTTGTTTCATCAAGAGGTGTATGTACTGTTTCATAAATAGTTTCAGCATCCGCATACTGTACTAATAAATCAGTGCAGCGATCTAATACCTTTAATGAACTCATTGTATCAATAGCACCCTTGATATAATGCTGTGATGCATCTGTTAATAAGTTCATACGTCTTGCTGTATTTCTTAATGCAGCACCATCAAAAGTAGCTGCTTCAATAACGATATTTTTAGTATTCTCATCAATCTTAGTGTCATTACCACCCATAACACCAGCAACACAGCCAATGCCATCATCAGTTGATACAATAACATCTTCAGGTAAGATATCATATTCATTTTCATCAAGAAGAACAGCCTTCTGATTGAATCCAGTCTTGATGACGAAAGCCTTCTTTGCAAGCTTATCATAGTCATACATATGAATAGGCTGACCTGTTTCAACCATGACAAAGTTTGAAATATCTACAATGTTATTAATAGGCTTGATACCTGATGCAAGAAGTGCATTTTGCATCCATTTTGGTGATTCTTTAGTTTTTACACCCTTCACTAATTTAGCACCAAAGAATGAGCATAAAGGAGTTTCTACATGAACTTCAATTTCACTCTTTTCTTCAGGATATTTCTTGATTTCTGGTAAAGTAACCTTTCTACCTAATACAGCAGCTGCTTCATAAGCTAGAGACTGCATAGCCATACAATCAGCTCTATTTGGTGTCAAACCAATATCAAGAATATAATCATCTAAACCAAGATAAGTGAGTGCTTCTGTACCTACTGGTGCATCTTCTGGTAATACATGAATACCAGCTTTATCTTCTTCTTTTAATAAACGGTTATCTAATCCTAGTTCAGCAATAGAACAGATCATACCATCAGACTTTTCGCCTCTGATAGCACCTGAAGAAATCTTACCACCTTCAAGTTCACATCCTGGTAATGCAACAATAACCTTTTCACCAGCAGCCACATTAGGTGCACCACAGACAATCTGTCTTACTTCACCAGGGGCAGTTTCTACCTGACAGATATGAAGATGATCAGAATTAGGATGTTCAATACATTCCTTTACATAACCAACAACAAGCTTAGTCCCTTTCGCAAGAGGTCCCTGTCCTTCTACTTCTAATCCAATACGAGTGATCTTTTCTGCAAGTTCTGCAGGATCTTGATCATCTACTTTCACATATTTATTTAATAAATGTAAACTAGCTAACATATACTACTCCTTTCTTTCGAACTGTTCTAAGAATCTTAAGTCGTTATTGTAGAAATCACGAATATTATCAATATCATATTTCAACATAGCAACTCTTTCTAGTCCGATACCAAATGCAAATCCCTGGTATTCCTTAGGATCAAATCCACACATTTCTAATACATGAGGGTTGACCATACCAGCACCTAATACTTCAATCCATCCAGTACCTTTACACATAGCACAGCCCTTACCACCACAGTTGGCACAAGAGATATCTACTTCTACACTTGGTTCTGTGAATGGGAAATAAGAAGGTCTTAAACGAATTTCACGCTTTTCACCAAACATCTTCTTAGCGAAAACATCTAATGTACCCTTTAAATCACCCATAGTGATATTCTTATCGATGACAAGTCCTTCACACTGCATAAACTGATGTGAATGAGTGGCATCATCATCGTCACGACGGTATGTCTTACCAGGGCAGATAACCTTGATAGGACCTTTACCCTTTGCTTCTAACATAACATGTGCCTGTACAGGAGAAGTATGTGTTCTCATTAATGTATTTTCATCAATATAGAATGTATCCTGCATATCTCTTGCAGGGTGTCCTTTAGGTAAGTTCATTAATTCGAAGTTGAAATGATCTGATTCTACTTCAGGTCCTTCAGCTACCTTATATCCCATACCTAGGAATAATTCTTCTAAGTCTTCCTTAACACGTGTTAAAGGATGTACAGATCCTACTGGTAAGCGATTACCTGGTAAAGAGATATCAATATCTTCTGCAAGTAAACGTTCATTTAAAGCTTTTTCTTCTAAATAAGCTTTCTTTTCTTCAATAGCCTGTCCAATTTCCTGTTTAGTCTTATTTGAAACCTGTCCAAATGTTTTTCTTTCTTCAGGAGCCATAGTCTTCATTGATTTCATAGCAGCCTGAATAGGTCCTTTTTTACCAAGATAGAATACACGTAAGTCATTTAATTCTTTCGCATCAGCACATGCAGAAATTTTAGCAAGTGCTTCTTCCTGGATTTTTAATAATTCATCCATAACTTTCCTCCTTAAAAAATAAAAAGCCGTTCCAATAGGAACGACTTAAATCGCGGTACCATCCTAAATTCATATAGTATACACTATATGCACTTTATCACTTATAACGTCAGTGTTACGGCGGGGATTAGCCGCACTCCAAGGTGAATTCAATAATATCTTATAAGAAGATTTCCACCAGCCTCTTCCTCTCTCAATATAAGTATATTACATACTAGTCCTTTTCTTCGTGTTCTCATGTATTATACCTAATTATTCGGAAAAAGACAAGACGAAATCTAATCTATCGAACAATCCTCTGAAATCTAATCTATCGAACAATCCGTCCTTCTTTTGCATTTTATATGCATCTCTAATAGTTATTCATCTGTAATTACATAATCTTTCCAAAACAACAAAAGCATTTTTTTAAATTCACAATTATCCAAATTTGGAAAATCTTTTACTTCTGAATATATCTTTTCTTTCCAAAATAAATATTCAGACATTGTATGCTGCATTGAATACTTATTTAAAACCATCATAATTTTGTTCCTTGTCAGAAAAGAAATATCATGTTCTAAACAAAATAAACTTGTTGACTGAATTTCTTCTCCATATATTTCATATAAAGCCGAAATCAACAATTTATTTTGTTGATATAATTTTTCCATTGATAATTTATAATCGTCTTCTCTCATATTAAAATAATGTCCATTCTAATACTTCTCTAACAGCATTTGCCACATTAGCCGCAACAGACCTACTACCACCTGCATTAATAATTGCTGTAAAAATAGCATCGTAAACAGCTTGTCCTGGTATTTCCGACCATTTTAATAACGGTTTTAATGCTCTTGTTATAGGTGTAAAAAATTTATTTACATTTTTTGCTACAGTTTTACCAGCCACCTTTTCAGCAAAATTAACTAATCTTGCCTTATTATTTATAGCTTTTTTTACTGCTTTTTTTGCAATTTTTGTAAAAATATTACGTGAATTTTGATTTACAAGATAATCACTTTCTTCTATCGGTTCCATATATTCAGTTTCATATTCTATTGTATTTATAGCATATACTGTCATTGGAGACAATGTAAAAACAGCGCTGCAAGCAATCGATAAACACAAACCACCTACAACAATCATATTTTTTATATTCTTCATAAAATTTTCCTTTCTTTTGTTTCAACATTTTGACCATCATATCATCATATACATTAATTTTCAATTAAAAACTATTGATTTCAAAATCCCCTAAAGCGAAAAGTTAAATTCCACTTTAGGCGGGGCAAAGTTGCGTTTAGTCTTTCACTTCTTTCCAGTTGATTTTACTCTTACAGTTGAATTTACTTTTACACTTTCAATAGTTGAATTTTCTCCTTCAGGTATATAATTACTGTTATGAAATGACCGTTGTCAAGACATAAATCAACTTTCATAATATTTCTATTAAGTTTTATCATCAAGGG
>NZ_RCYB01000082.1 GCF_004168205.1 Catenibacterium sp. co_0103
TATTGTTGGAATATTTCTGAGTGAACTGATAAAGAGAAGCTTTCTTAGGCTTTAATACTTTGTTTGACATATGATTATACCTCCATCTAATTTCTAATCTAATTATAGAACAGATGGGAAATCCATGTGTCTGGTTCAGCTTCATGAACGCCGTTTAATCGGTGTTTATGAAATTTAATTTTCACTGACCTGTGGTTTGTGGGTATTCAAAAAAAATTTTGAGTATTCATTTTTTGCTTGCTTACAATCTTAATATCGTTTATACTACAACAGAAGGAGTGAGAATATGAACGCAAACACAATTATGACAACTTCAGTTTTCGCAAACGTGTTTCCTAAGGGTTCTTATTTTCATTTTTTAGATTTCTTATTTTAAGGACATATCATCTATTGGTGATATGTCTTTTTCATAATTGAGGAGGTTGACTATGAAAGCTTATTTAATTTTAGAAGACGGACATGTGTTTGAAGGGGAAAGCTTTGGATATGAAAAAGAAGTCATAAGCGAATTTGTCTTCAATACTTCAATGACTGGTTATGTAGAAGTGTTGACAGACCCATCTTATGCAGGTCAGAGTGTTGTAATGACTTACCCACTTATTGGTAACTATGGTGTATGTTTAGAAGATCAGGAATCTGAACACCCATATGTTGAAGGATTTGTAGTAAACGAATTATCACGTTTAGGATCTAACTTTAGAAAGCATGAAGATTTAAATGATTATTTAGTACGTAATCATATTCCAGGTATCCAGGGAATTGATACACGTGCACTTACTAAGTTACTTCGTAATGATGGTTGTATGAACGGTATGATCACTACTCATAAGTATGAAGTAAGCGAAGTCATCGACAAGATTAAAGCATTCAAGGTACAGGGTGTTGTAAAGGCATGTACATGTAAAGAAAAATATACTGTTGGTACAGGCAGAATGAAAGTTGCTTTATATGACTTTGGTGCTAAACGTAATATTGCGAATGAATTAGCAAAGAGAAACTGTGAAGTAACAGTATTCCCAGCTACTACACCTGCTTCTGAAGTATTAGAAGGTAACTTTGATGGTATTATGTTAAGTAACGGTCCTGGTGACCCAGCTGAAGTAACTGATATTATCGCTGAAGTGAAGAAATTATCAGAAAGTGGTATGCCAATTTTCGCAATTTGTCTTGGACATCAGTTAATGGCTCTTGCTCATGGCTTCAAGACAGAAAAATTAAAATATGGACATCATGGTGCAAACCATCCAGTTAAGGATTTAGACACTAACCGTGTTTATATCTCTACACAGAACCATAACTATGTTATCAAGGATGATTCAATTGATCCTGCAGTGGCTAAGGCTTGGTTTAGAAACGTAAATGATGGCACTATTGAAGGTGTTGAATATTTAAATAAGAATATCAAAACTGTTCAGTTCCACCCAGAAGCAAATGCTGGACCTAGAGATACTGAATATTTATTTGATGAGTTTATTAAGATGATGGAGGGAAAGTAGAATGCCTAAGAATAAAGATATAAAAAAGGTTCTTGTTATTGGATCAGGACCAATTATTATTGGACAGGCAGCTGAATTCGACTATGCAGGTACTCAGGCTTGTCGTGCATTAAAAGAAGAAGGAATTGAAGTCGTTCTTATTAACTCTAACCCTGCAACAATTATGACTGATAAAGATATTGCAGATCATGTTTATATTGAACCTTTAACAGTTCCTGTTGTTAAGAACTTAATCTTAAAAGAAAAACCAGATTCAATCTTACCAACTCTTGGTGGTCAGAATGCCTTAAATATTGCTATGGCACTTGCTGATGAAGGTTTCTTAGAAGCACATAACGTACGTACTATCGGTACTGATACAACTACAATCAAGCTTGCAGAAGACCGTCTTGAATTCAAGGAATTAATGGAAAGAATCCATGAACCAGTCGCTGCCTCAACAGTTGTTAACCATGTAGATGATGCATTAGAATTTGCTGAAAAGATTGGTTACCCAGTAGTAGTAAGACCAGCATATACACTTGGTGGTACTGGTGGAGGTATTGCTGAAACTCCTGAAGAATTACATGATATCTGTACTAATGGTTTAAGATTATCACGTGTATCTCAGTGCTTAATTGAAAGATGTATTGCCGGTTGGAAGGAAATCGAATACGAAGTAATGAGAGATGGCAATGGTAACTGTATTACAGTATGTAATATGGAAAACGTTGACCCAGTAGGTGTTCATACTGGTGACTCTATCGTAGTAGCTCCTTCTCAGACTTTAGGTGATAAAGAATATCAGATGTTAAGAAGCTCTGCTTTAAACATCATCACTGCATTAAATATTAAGGGTGGATGTAACGTACAGTTCGCATTAAACCCAAATACTTTTGAATATTGTGTTATCGAAGTTAACCCACGTGTCAGCCGTTCTTCAGCTTTAGCTTCTAAAGCAACTGGTTACCCAATCGCGAAGTTAGCTGCTAAGATTGCATTAGGTTACTCACTTGATGAAATCGTGAACGCTGTAACAGGTAAGACATATGCTTCTTATGAACCAACATTAGACTATATCGTATGTAAGATTCCTAAATGGCCATTCGATAAGTTCTATGGTGCATCAAGAAAACTTGGTACACAGATGAAGGCAACTGGTGAAGTTATGGCAATCTGTAATAACTTCGAAGGTGCTTTAATGAAAGCATTACGTTCACTTGAACAGAATGTATTCTATTTATCAATTCCTGAAATGGAAGGTAAAGATACAGAATACTTAAGAACTAAATTAAAAGATGTAGATGACCAGAGAATCTTCGCAGTAGCTGAAGCATTAAGACAGGGCATTACTGAAGAAGAAATCCATAATATCACTAAGATTGACTTATGGTTCATTGATAAGATCAAACATCTTGTAGAAATTGAAAATAAATTAAAGACAGAAGAATTAACTCCAGAATTATTAAAGGCTGCTAAGAGAGTTGAATTCCCAGATAGAGTTATTGCAGACTTAACTGGTAAAGATAAGAATGAAATTCATGATTATCGTTTAGAAAACAATATCACTGCTGCATTCAAAACAGTTGATACTTGTGCTGCAGAATTTGATGCTGAAACTCCATATTTCTATTCAGTATATGGTGGAGAACATGAAATTAAACCAGATAACACTCGTAAGAAGGTTATGGTATTAGGTTCAGGACCAATCCGTATCGGACAGGGTATCGAATTCGACTACTGTTCAGTACATTGTGTATGGGCATTAAGAGCTGCTGGCTATGAAACAATCATCGTCAACAACAACCCAGAAACAGTTTCTACTGACTTCGATATCGCTGATAGATTATACTTTGAACCACTTACTCAGGAAGATGTTCAGAGCATTGTTGAACTTGAAAAACCAGATGGTGCAATCGTTCAGTTTGGTGGTCAGACAGCAATCAAGTTAACTCAGGACTTAATGGATATGGGAGTTCCTATCCTTGGTACTTCAGCTGATAGCGTAGATGCTGCAGAAGACAGAGAACGTTTTGATGAAGTGTTAGAAAAATGTGAAATCGATCGTCCTAGAGGGGCAACAGTATTTACTGTAGATGAAGCATTAGAAGTTGCAAATAAATTAGGTTACCCAGTACTTGTACGTCCATCATATGTATTAGGTGGTGCAGGTATGGAAATCGCCTTAAATGATGGTGATATCAAGAAGTTCATGAAGATCATCAATCGTCAGTTCCAGGAACATCCAATTCTTATCGATAAGTACTTATCAGGTAAGGAAGTAGAAGTAGATGCTGTATGTGATGAAAACGGCGTACTTATTCCTGGTGTTATGGAACACGTTGAAAGAGCTGGTGTTCACTCTGGTGACAGTATCTCAGTATATCCACCACAGAAGATCAAGCCTGAAATCAAGGAAGTTATCTGTGACTACACTCAGCGCTTAGCAAAAGCATTACACGTTATTGGATTAATCAACATCCAGTTCATCGTATATGAAGATGAAGTTTATGTAATCGAAGTAAACCCAAGATCTTCTCGTACAATTCCATATATCTCAAAGGTAACAGATATTCCAGTAGTAGATGTTGCAACTAAGGTTATCATGGGTCATTCAATCAAAGATCAGGGTTATGAATATGGCTTACAGCCAGAAAAAGAAACTGTTGCAGTTAAGATGCCAGTCTTCTCATTTGAAAAGATCAAGGGTGCTGAAATTTCACTTGGCCCAGAAATGAAATCTACAGGTGAAGTATTAGGTATCGCAAAGACATTTGACGAAGCAATCTATAAGGCATTCATTGGAACAGGTATCAACTTACCAAAGAGAAAGAATATCATCTGTACAATCAAGGACAGCTCTAAAGAAGAATTCTTACCAATCGCTAAGCAGTTCTATATGTTTGGATATGACCTTTATTCAACAGAAGGTACTTATAACTTCTTAAAGGAACATGATGTACCAGTTCATAGAGTTAACAGAATTGCGGAAAAGTCTAACACAATCTTTGACTTAATGTTAACTGATACTGTTGACTTAGTTATTGATATTCCTACAAGAAACGATAACTTAAAGGATGGTTTCTTAATCAGAAGATTTGCAGTTGAAGCAGGTATCCCTATCTATACATCATTAGATACAGCACAGGCATTAATCAACTGTCTAGAAAAGAGACATCAGGGTCCGACTTCATTAGTTGATATTACAAAATTAAAGTAAACACCTTAAGGCTATGATTTTGCATCATGGCCTTTTTTTCTATGTTTCACATGTGTTTGTTGATATAATTATGCATATACAAAGGAGGACGTAATTATGATTATTGCGGTAGTGGTGATTGTATTAATCGTTTTATATACAATCGCAACATACAATGGACTTGTTAAGTCTAAAAATAAGTGCCTTGCTGCATGGGCACAGATTGATGTTCAATTAAAAAGACGTGCAGATATGATTCCTAATATTGTAGAAACTGTAAAAGGTTATGCAAAGCATGAAAAGGAAACGCTTGAAGGAGCTATTCGTGCAAGAAACAGTTATGTAACTGCTTCTACACCAGAAGAACAGCTTAAGAATGCTGGTGAATTAGAAAAATCATTAAGCCGTTTAATGATGCTTCAGGAAAGTTATCCTGATTTAAAGGCCAATACAAACTTCATGTCTTTACAGAATGATTTAAAGGAAACTGAAGATAAGATCAGTTATGCAAGACAGTTCTATAATGATGATGTTAAACAGTATGTGAATAAGTTAGAAATGTTCCCTTCTAATATCATTGCTTCAATGTTCCACTTTGAAAAGATGAACTTCTTTGAAGTGGATGAAGCATCTAAAGAAGTACCAAAGGTACAATTCTAATGAAACGCTTATTATCATTTCTTACAGTATTGTTGTTGTTGATACCAACTGCAGTTGATGCATCAAGCACAAGAGTAAACAATATTGGCATTGCCTGCCAAATTGATCAAAATGGTACAGCAACATTTGTAGAGAAATGGGATATGGATGTATCGGAAGGGACAGAAGGATACAAAATATTCAATGGTATGAATGATCAGCCGTTGACACTTATTGGTGTTACTGATGATCGTGGGGTAACATACAAAAATATCGGTACATGGGATTCTGATGTTTCTAGAGAATCTAAGATTAATAAATGTGGTCTGATTAAAGATGGTGGTCACTATGAGTTGTGCTTTGGTCTAGGTGATTATGGGACACGTTCTTATACAATGGTTTACCAGATTGAGCATTTTGTGAATCAGTATAAGGACCAGCAGGGTATTAACTATGCTTTTATTAGTGATATGTCATTGGATGTTGCAGATGTTACTATTCATGTGACTGGTATTACACCCTATAGTAAAGAGAATGCGAAAATCTGGGCATTTGGTTATTCGGGTAGTGTGAATTTTGATAATGGTGGTGTTACTTTAAAAACAGACTCTTTGGGCAGTAATAAGATGCAGTTATTAATGGGGCTTGAAAGTAATTCTTATACATCACCTAATAAACGTCATGCAAGTGAAAAGTTTGAAGATGTTGTGAAGGATGCAAAAGAAGGATCTAGTTATTCTAGTGGTATGTCAAAAGCAGCGATGATTATGATCTTTATCTTCATCATCTTTGTGATTTTAATGCTTATCTTTATTATAGTTGCTGTTATTGTATTATCAGATTCGGGTGTTGTATTTGATAATGGACGTACAATTAAAGGCAAAGAAGTAACTCCATTTAGAGAAATTCCATGTAATAAAGATATATTCTTGTTCTATTATCTAGCTAAAAAGCTGGATATTATAGGTGGTGATGAGAGTCGTGAAAACCTTGTGTCTGGATTTATCTTGAAATGGGTACGTGATGGTATCATCACAATTAGAGAAAAGGAAAGTGGCGCAATCGTCAAGAAAAAGAATTATGATATGTATCTTGATGTAGATGCAAAGCTTGAGAACAAGCAGGAAACAGCACTTTATAAGATGTTTATTCTTGCGTCTAAAGATGGTGTTCTTCAAACAAAAGCATTTCAGAAATGGTGCAGCAAACATTATAAGAAGATAGATGATTGGTTCACTAAAGTGGATAATGTTACAGAAGATTCTATGAATAAGAATGGTTACGCGAAAACTAAAACTATTTATAAACGTTTCTTATTCTGGAATATTCCACGTGATCGTACAGTATGGACAGATAAAGCATATGATCAATGTCTTTATGTATGGGGATTTAATAACTTCCTTGAGGATGAAGACAATATGAAAGAAAAAGCTGCCATTGAAGTTAAACTTTGGGATGAATATCTCATCTTTGCGGCAGTACTTGGTATTGCGGATCGTGTGGAAAAACAATTGAAGGTTGCGATTCCTCGTTATGAAGAAACATCAACTTACAATAATTTTCCAATTTACTACTATACACATACATTTGCACATAATAGTATGAGTGCAGCTTCTTCAGCTGCAAGTGCAGGACAAGGTGGTTCATCATCATTTAGTGGTGGTGGAGGCGGCTTCTCCGGTGGTGGAGGCGGCGGTGTCCGTTAGAGGCAGGATTTTTTTCTGTCTTTTTTTCTTGTAGAAGAAAAATAGTTGTCTATAATGATTGACAGGAGGAATTTATGAAGAAGTTATTTAGTATATTCTTATCAATGGTACTTATAACGGGTTGTAGTACAGCTCCTACACCGAAGAAAGAAGTATCAAACAATATCAAATCTCAAGTCACTTATATTAATGTAGGGCAGGGAGATTCAACACTTATTCAAAATAATAACCAAACAGTTCTTATTGATGCAGGACACGGTGATGGATATGAAAATGCCAGTTTGAACTATTTAAAAGAACACTATATCAATACACTTGATGCTTTGATTTTAACGCATTGTGATGCGGATCATATAAATGATGCAAAGAATATTATTTATCAATTAAATGTAAAAAAGATATATATGTCTAGTAGAACCTCTTCTTCTTATACATATATGAAACTATTAAATGCGATTAAAGAGAAGAAAAAGAAAATTACTGTGCCTAAGGTAGGAGATACCTTTCAAGTAGGTGCGGGTTCTATTGAGTTTATTGGTGTAGGTGAAGGGGCACAGAACAATAATGATTCATCTTTGTGTATGAGATATGATGATGGTTATCATCGTTTTGTCTTTACTGGTGATGCTGCAGAATCAATGGAAAAGAAACTAAACAATGTACAATGTGATGTATTCCAAGCAGGTCATCATGGTTCAGCTTATTCAAATAGCGACAATTTGTTATCTAGAATGAAGGCAAGTTATGTTGTAGTGTCCTGTGGTAAAGACAATATGTATGGTCATCCTCATAAGGAAGCATTACAGAGATTCTCTAAATATAATATGCAGGTTTATCGTACAGATGAATTAGGTACAATCCGTTGTGTTTCTAAGAAGAATAAATTGACCTTTAATGGTAAAGAAGAAATCCCGACTACTCAAACAACACAATACATAGGATCTAGAAATACTAAGAAGTATCATACTGAAGATTGTCAGTATGTAAAAACGATCAGTGATAAGAATAAAGTTTATTTTAGTTCTTCACAGGAAGCACAAAATGAAGGCTATATTCCTTGTAAAGCATGCAATCCATAATGCATGCTTTTTATAATTTTCAGGCATAAAAACAGGATATAAAATAAGAAAAATAATTTTTTTGAATTTTCTTCAAAAAACACTTTACAAACGCTGCGATATTGGGTATTATAGACAGGCAGTCCGGGAGACGGGCTGAGACAGAACATTGAAAACTGAACAGATACACGTCAGATTTATTTGAAAACATTTAATTGATGAGCTGAACATCAGCTCTTC
>NZ_RCYB01000083.1 GCF_004168205.1 Catenibacterium sp. co_0103
TGTGGTTCACTACACTTGGCGGTAAATACCTGTGGTCAGACTATCTCCGACTGAATTAGTGCCATGCCCGGCACACGCTAAAAAAGAAGCCTATAATGGCTTCTTAGTCAAAGTTTCAATGACTTCTATTACATGCTTTACTGGGAGCCCAATGACATTATCAATATCTCCCTGCACTTCTTCAATGAATTTCCCTGCAACACCCTGAATCGCATAAGCGCCAGCTTTACCCTTCCATTCATCAATAGAAAGATAATCATCAATCATATCATTGATATTCTTAAATGTAACTTTTGTTTCATCTACAAATATACAAACCTGATCTTTATAGAATACAGCCACTGATGTAAACACACTATGTGTATCACTACTTAATGATTCAAGAATTTCTCTTGCTTCATGAGCACTGTGAGCTTTACCAATAATCTTTCCATTATGATAGATTGTTGTATCCGCACTGATTACAACATCATCAGGATATTTCTCATGAATAGAAACACCTTTATCATATGCGAGTTTCTTAAGTCTTTCTTCTATTTCTAGAGAAGAATCAAAATATTCAGTAATAGAAGAGGCATCGATAATAAAATCAATGCCTTCTCTTTCAAGCAGTTCTTTTCGTCTAGGAGAAGTACTTGCAAGAATAATTTTCATTATTTCTTTTCCTCAGCAGGTGCATCATGTTTAACGATTGGTTTTGGTAATAATGCTTTTCTAGAAACATTCACACCCTTATCAGTAATCTGAGTTACTTTAACCTTTACTGTATCACCAAGCTTGATTACATCGCCGACTTTATTTGTTCTATCCCAAGCAACATCTTTTACATGTAAGAAACCATTTGTACCAGGGAATAATTCAATGAATGCATACTTTTCTTCAACTCTTACAGCTTTACCATCAAAGATTTCGCCTACTTCAACTTTTCTAGTTAAATCCTTGATCATACCCATTGCATGGTCAATCGCTTCCTGAGAGTAATGATAGATAGTAACGTTACCTTCATCATCAATATCGATCTTAACATTATCACTTTCAGCAATAATCTTATTGATCATATCTCCGCCCTTACCGATTACATCTTTAATCTGTTCAGGTTCAATCTTCATCATAGCAACCTTAGGAGCATATGGGCTTAAGTGATCTCTAGGTTCACTGATTGCTGACATCATGCAGTCCATGATTTGTCCTCTTGCAACCTTTGCCTGAGCTAATGCTTCCTGTAAGATTTCTTTAGTGATACCATCAATCTTGATATCCATCTGTAATGCACAGATACCGTTCTTTGTACCTGCAACCTTGAAATCCATATCACCTAGATGGTCTTCCATACCCTGGATATCAGTTAAGATTGTATAGTTTTCGCCTTTTTTAACTAGACCCATAGCGACGCCAGCCACTGGATTACTAATTGGAACACCTGCAGCCATTAAAGCCATAGTTGATGCACAAATTGAAGCCTGTGAAGAAGAACCGTTAGATTCTAATACTTCAGCAACAACTCTGATTGTATATGGGAATTCTGTTTCAGAAGGAATAACCTGTCTTAAGGCTCTTTCACCTAAAGCACCATGACCAATTTCTCTTCTACCTGGAGAACCCATTCTTCCTGTTTCACCTACACAATATGGTGGGAAATTATAGTGATGCATGAAACGTTTCTGGTCTTCCATTCCAAGACCATCAATCTTCTGTACTTCACCTAATGCACCAAGTGTGCAGGCAGATAATACCTGAGTTTCACCACGAGTGAACATAGCTGAACCATGTACACGTGGCAATAAATCTACCTGTGCATCTAATGGACGTACTTCATCTACTTTACGACCATCAGGTCTTACCTTTTCTTCAGTAATCAAACGTCTTACTTCTTCTTTTTCAAGATCACCAAGAACCATCTTAACCTGTTTAATTGTCTTATCATGTTCTTCAACAGTTGCATATTCTTTTTCTTCAAAAGATTCTACAACCTTAGCATCTAATTCATCAATAGCAGCATATCTTTCAAGCTTACCAGGAATAGAAATAGCCTTGATCATTTCTTCCTTAGCCATTGCTTCTACGCTAGACACAATATTTTCATCTAATGCGAATAGTGGAACATCAATCTTTTCCTTACCAACAGCTTCTACAATCTGTTCCTGGAAAGCGATTAATTCCTTAATCTTTTCATGACCGAACATCAATGCATTCAACATTGTTTCTTCATCTACTTCTTTTGCATCTGCTTCAACCATGTTAATAGCATCCTTTGTACCTGCTACTTCAAGATTGATTTCACTTCTAGCCATATCTTCAGGTCCTGCGTTGACAGTAAATTCACCATCTATTAAACCAACATTTACACCTGCAATTGGACCATTAAATGGAATATCAGAAATACATAGAGCGATAGATGCGCCAAGCATTGCAGCCATTTCTGGAGTAGCTTCCTGATCAACTGATAGTACAGTATTAACAACCTGTACTTCGTTTCTGAAACCATCTGCGAATAATGGACGGATAGGTCTGTCAATCATTCTTGCAGTTAATGTACCATGTTCACTAGGACGGCCTTCACGCTTTAAGAATCCACCTGGAATCTTACCTACAGAATATAGTTTTTCTTCATAAGTTACTGTTAATGGGAAGAAATCTACATCTTTTGGTTCTTTCCCAGCACATGCTGTTGAAAGAACGACTGTATCATCATATCTTACTAAACAAGAGCCGTTTGCCTGTTTAGCCATTTCACCGACTTCAACCTGGATTTTCTTACCATAGAAATCCATACTAAAAATTTGTTTTGCCATAAATTCACCTCATATTCTTCAAAATTATATCATAAATCAACTATTACACAAACAATTATTTGACAGAGACATGAAAAAAAGCCCCATAGGGCTTTTTCTTATCTTCTTAATCCTAACTTATCAGTTAAAGTTGTATATCTGTCAAGATCTTCATTCTTAAGATACTTTAATAAATCTCTTCTTCTACCGATCTTCTTTAAAAGACCTCTGTTAGAATGATTATCCTTTGGATGCTGTTTGAAGTGACCATTTAACTTGTTGATATCAGCAGTTAATAATGCGATCTGAACTTCTGGAGAACCAGTATCCTTTTCTACGCGACCATATTCAGCCATGATCTTAGCTTTTTCTTCTTTAGTTAACATTATGTTTTCCTCCTAAATTATATTCTTCGCAATATCCAAGCTAGATGTAAGAGGTACAAATATCCTAGACATTGTTGCAATGACTATTTTACATTATTTTTATATAAAGTCAAATACTTTTTCATGACCTGACTTAAATATTTTCTGTCTTCTGTTAATTGTGTTTTTAGTCCTTCTAATCCATTAAAAACAGTTTCTTCACGCTTATATAAATAGAAAGTAACCTCTACTTCTTTACCATACACATCTTCATCAAAATCAAAGACGTTGACTTCTAATGAAAGACGATTGATATCATTGAATGTAGGATTCATCCCAATATTTGCCATACCTATATAATATTGATGATTGATTTCTACAATTGTGCCGTATACCCCTCTTTTAGGTAAGTATTTCATGCCATAATCAATATTCAATGTAGGAAAACCAATCAAACGACCTCTCTGTTTTCCATGAATAACAGTACCCTTTACCTTATAAGGTCGATCAAGTAAAGTATTGACTTCTTCAATCATTCCCTGATCCATCAGTTTCTTAATAAGAGTAGATGATACTTTTTCTGTTTCATTATACATAACAGCGTTTTTCACAATAAGTTCAAATGACTGTTTCTTTAAGTCTTCTATGCTGCCACTGTTATGAGCTCCAAAATGGAAATCATAACCACATACTAGTCTTTTTAAAGGAAGCTTATTTAAGTATTCATCAATAAACACCTGTGGACTTAATGCTGCCACTTCCTTAGTAAAATGAATTACAAGCAAATAATCAATCCTCATTTCTTCTAGAAGTTCTTTTTTCTCTTCTAAAGTGATAATTGATTGTCTCTTTTCACCCTTTAAGACACATAAAGGATGCACATCAAAGCTCATGACAGCTGTTTTTGTTTCTGCCTTATATTTCAATACCTCATTAATCAAAGACATATGACCTAAATGTAATCCATCAAAAAAGCCAATCGCAAGAGAAAGAGGTTCTGTCAAATGTACCTCTTCCATTTTTATGACCTTCATTAGAAAAGCCCCCTGAGGCTCTTCAAATTGCCTTTTCCATCTGGTCCATATATCGCAAGTAATTTACCTTCTTTTGAATAAATAGCTACATTATGATCTTTATCACTCTTGATTTTCTGACCAGTCATGACAATTCTTTCATCTACGACCATAGAATCATAGAAAGAAAATACTTCTTCTAACGATATCACTGGTCCATTGTTTTCTTCTAGTTCTTCGAGTGTCACTGCCTGATCGATTGTAAAATGACCTGACTGATTTCTTACTAATGCAGTCATATGAGCAGGATAACCTAAGGCTTTTCCAATATCTACACATAAAGAGCGGATATATGTTCCTTTAGAGCACTTAACATCTATTGTTATTTCATCATCATGTGCATCGACTAAATCAAGTTTATAAATAGTAATTGGTCTTTCTGGAACTTCTACTTCTATACCTTCTCTGGCATATTCATAGAGCTTCTTACCATTAATTTTAATAGCTGAATACATTGGAGGCTTCTGCATGGAATCTCCTTTAAATGATGATAATACTTCTTCTAGATTCTCATAACCTGTAAAAGGCTTGGTTTCTAAAACCTTCCCTTCAGCATCATATGTATCTGTCGCACTGCCAAGTTTAAGGGTCGCACGATATTCTTTTTCTTCACTCATTAAAAACTGCATTGCTTTAGTGGCTTTATTAATACCAATAACTAAAACACCAGTCGCCATAGGGTCAAGAGTCCCACAATGTCCTACTTTTTTAGTATGCATAATACGTCTCACACGATTAACGACATCATGACTTGTCATACCCTGTGGTTTATTAATTAAAATAATACCATCCATCTACTCACATCCTTCCTAAAAAAAGCAGACTATTGTCTGCTTAGATATGATTAATAACGAAGTACTTCTTCTTACCTCTTCTAATAACAGTCACTTTACCACCAAACGCATTGTCTTTTGATACAACAAACTTTTCATCAGTGACCTTTTCACCATTTACAAGAACACTTCCACCTTTTACGAACTGTCTTGCTTCACGATTACTAGAAGCAGCACCTGCTTTTACTAATACATTTAAGATTTGTTCATCTTCAGTGACATCAATACTTGGTACACCATTGAAGCACTGTTTAACCTGTTCATAAGTCATGCTCTTGATATCACCACTGAATAACTTTTCAGAAATGCTGACAGCTTCTTCATAAGCATCTGCACCATGAATGAAAGTAATAACTTCTTTCGCAAGGGCTTTATGTGCTTTTCTTAAGTGTGGTTCATTCTTATTTGATTCTTCTAATGCTTCAATTTCTTCTTTAGATAAGAAAGTGAGGTATTTTAAGTAATCAATAACCTTGCTATCTTCACTGTTGATGAAGAACTGATACATTTCATATGGTGAAGTCTTTTCTCTGTCTAACCAGATTGCATTTCCTTCTGATTTACCAAACTTAGTACCATCACTCTTAGTAAGTAAAGGCATAGTGAATCCATATGCTTCATCACCAGTCTTCTTTCTAATTAATTCAATACCTGCAGTGATATTACCCCACTGGTCCTGGCCAGCAACCTGTAAGTTACAGCCTTTATTTTCATGTAAGTAATAGAAGTCCATTGCCTGCATGATCATATAAGAGAATTCAGTGAAAGTAATACCTTCATCTAATCTTCTCTTGATAATATCCTTAGATAACATGTAGTTGATATTGAAATATTTACCATAATCTCTTAACCAGTCAATGAAGTTTAAATCCTTAGACCAATCCAAGTTATTAACTACTTCAAAACCGAATAAATCTTCAGCCTGCTTCTTTAAGCAGTCAAAGTTATGCTGTACCTGTTCTTTTGTGATCATTGGTCTTTCAGTTGTTGGCTTTGGATCCCCAATCTGTCCAGTTGCACCACCGACTAAAAGAATTGGATGATGCCCAGCATCCTTTAATCTCTTAGACATTAAGAAAGATGAGAAATGTCCAATATGTAATGAATCCCCAGTTGGGTCAGTACCAATATAGAATGTCATTCCTCCTGCATTTAATTTGTCTTTTAAGTCTTCAGAACTTACATCTTTAATGAGGCCACGCCACACTAATTCATCATAAAATGTCATAATTTCCTCCTATAATATAAAAGAGAATCCATCCAAAGGACGAATTCTCGCGTTACCACCTTTATTCATGTCAAAGACATGCTCTCTTGTTGATAACGGTGTACTCACCGTCTAGACTTTGCATCTAGAAGCTCCAAAGTGTATTCATTCATACTACTGCTCTTATTTTCACCAGCCATAAGTTCTCTAAACCAGCGCATATGAATTACTTGTCTTTTTCATCGCAACTAAAAGTCTACATGAAATCATGATGTTTGTCAATATCAGCTTGTGAAGACACTTTCCAACATCAGCTTCGTTTCATCAAGATGGAATGCATCTACTAAGACAATAATACGGTCTCCTGATATGAGCTTTGTATCCCCTTTTGGAATAATTTCTTCTCCACCACGAATAACGGAAACAATTAAGCTACGACGTGGAAGTTGTAAATCTTTAATATAGTGATCACAGGCATTTGAACCAAAACCAACTGTATAGCCAATGAGTTCCTTACTATCTGCATATTCATCCATAGAATGATAAGGCTGATTGTTTAAAAGATTCGTTAAAAGACTTTCATAAATCGGTTCACTATGTAAAAGATTGGCCACATAATATGAAACAAATGACACAAGTGAAATTGGTAGAAGCATCTTTAAAGTTCCACTCATTTCCGCAATAAGCACAATACCAGTAATCGGTGCTCTTACAATAGCACTAAAGTAAGCAGCCATTGCCATAATAATGAAGTTCATAAAATACTCAGAAGGAACGCCACACATAATAGCAATCTTACCTACACTTGCACCAATGAGACTTCCAAGAATGAGTAGTGGGAAGAAGATTCCTCCAGCAGCACCTGATCCAAATGAAACACACGAAATAAGTAATTTTAATATAAATAATAAGACAAGAGTAGATAAAACAAGATTTGGTTCATTGAGATATTCTACAAGTTTATGTCCTCCACCCATGACAAGTGGACAATAAAATCCTAAAATTCCAGATAACACCAAAGGTATAATGACTCTTTGATGTTTTTTCAAGAATGGCGTTTTCTTATAAAGTTTAATAGTTCCCATTGTAACCTTATTATAGAAAGCACCTAATACGCCAGCGACAATACCAAGAATAATAACCCAGATATAGTTCTTCAAAGGGAATGTTTCTTTGATTGAGAAAGCTAAAGTAGGTGATAAACCAAAGATATTTCTACTTAAGAAATCCGCAGTAATAGATGCAATCATCACAGAAACAAGTGCACTTGTAGAGAAGTTCTTATGAACTTCTTCCAAAGCAAACATGATACCTGCAAGAGGTGCATTGAATGCGGCTGATAAGCCTGCTGCAGCACCTGCTGTCATTAAATAACGTTCTTCAGTTTTTACACGTTTGCCTTTTTTCGCAAGAGCTTTGCCAATCATACCACCAAGCTGGATACTTGGACCTTCTCTCCCTAATGATAAGCCGCCTACAAGTGCAAGTGCACCTGCACAGAATTTCGCAAGTAAGACTCTCCACCAGCATTCATCAATACGTCCCTGTACTTCTGCTTCTAGCTGTGGAATACCAGAGCCTCCAATCATAGGTTCCCACTTTAAAAAGATTGAAATAATAAGACCTAATACAATAAGGCCAATGATCCACAAAGGCCAACAAGACACGTTATGTGCGACAAAGTCCCTTATAGTAAAATAAATAGATTCTGCATTTGATAAAACAAGACGATAAACGATACAGACAGCACCTGACACGATACCAACAAGTAAACCTTCATAAGCCAAGCGCTTATTGAGTTTACTTCTTTCTCGTAATATATTTGCAGTATCAGATTGATTTTTAATCATATATAATCCTCCCAGTAATTATAATGACCGATACTATTTTAGCACAATCTAAACCAGTTAAAAAGGAGTAACTAAATAGACTTGGGGTTTACTCAAGCTTTGAAAAAGTCAGGGGTATGAACTCCTGGCTTTGCTTTTATGC
>NZ_RCYB01000084.1 GCF_004168205.1 Catenibacterium sp. co_0103
ATAAGGGGTGAGATTCACCCCTTACTGCGTGATAATTAAAATTTAGGAAACCCCTAGTTATTTTAAATTACCAAAAAAGAAACCTGCGAATAGGTTTCTTAAGATACTTCTTTATGATGATTCATTGCTTCTATAACTTCTTGTTTTTTTACTTCATAAGCATCACCTGTATGCTCATCTAAAATATCAAGTGCTTTTTGATAGTGACCTTTTCTTACATAGTAATCAACATAATTGACTTGTACTGCTTCACTATCTGCATACTGACTTAAGTAATCAAGAATCACTGATTCTTCTTTACCTGATTCTATAAGTAAATCCAACCCGTATTTTGTCCAACGTTCATAAATAACCTTTTGGAGTTCTCTGTCATCATAAAGAGATGAATAGAGAATCTTCTGATGAATAAGGTTGAACTTCAAATCATAGAACTGCTTACTATCAAAATCATTTAAGAGTACTGGATCAATCACACCTTCATAAAATGGGAGGCAGCAGTCACTATAAAGTTCCTTCACTGCATTAAAGGCTTCTTCACTAGAAGGATAGATTTTTATAAGTTGTCTCAAATACTCATGGATATCTGTAAGGATTTCATAGACTTCTTTCTTCGGATCTAAATATGTGACTTTACAAAATGCGCAGGCAATAAGCGCATGTGCTGTCTTGTAATCACGTTTTGATATAAGTTTACTTAAAGAGATACGAAGATACTTTTTCAACTTCTTTAAAAGTGTTGGTATATGATCTTCATTATCATCTATCAGTTCTACTAGATAGTCTAAGTATTTATCTTGAATTGTAGTTGTTTCAATAAGATCATTAAAGCGTTGCTGTAAAGATTCGTTAAATCTCATTTCATTAAACAGGAGCTGTTCTAATTGATCTCTTGGAAGTGTATGAATACGTTCTTTGAGTTCTTTTATAAACTTGATATCTAGTTTTTCTTTGATATCATCATAATTTTCACAATCACTACATGCAAGAAGTACAGCTGCCATATGCTTACAATGATGTCCTTTATTGGCATAAGGACAATCACAATACATACCAGTGACCTGTTCATCCTTTAAATCTATAGTCACATGATAATCTTCTGATCCTTCTACTACAGCCGCAATACCATAAGGTTCCTGATAGAGTTTCTTGATCTTCTTCTTATAAAAATAATCATAACCACGCTTTAAGATAACATCTGTAAACTGATCTGCCCAATCCATTATATTGAGATTTAAACAAGGTGAAATCTCCTCTTTCAACTTAAGTAAATCTTCATCTTCTTGATGATACTTTAATCCAAGTTCAACGACTTCAAGCGCTTTATTAGAATTTCTATTTTCTAAACATATCTTCGCATATCCCGTAAACACAGGTGGATAATTATGATGTGTATCAAGGAAATGAAGAATATCCTGATGGGACTGATGTGCTTCCTGCAACATCTTTAATCCTATGCTTATCCAGCGAGAGTATTGCATACGTCCAACCCAGTTATCTTTCAAAGCATCACTGCCTAGAATCATATGATTCACAATACGAAACTTGTCTTCATATAATTCTGTTTCATTAAAACATTCTAGAAAGACTTCAGTGAGATACTCTTCATCTTCTTTCTCATACTTATGGAAATGGTATTCTCTTTCAAATACATCTAATAAAGTCTTCTTATTATGACTGTAGGAAACGATTATTTTCAAATCATTTTTAAGCTCTTCTAAGAAATCATCTTTTTCTTCAGGTATAGATGAAATAAGATAGAATGTTTCAAATACCAAATTAAGTGATCCAAGAGAGTCTTCTGTTATTGTAGGAAGAATTGAACGTTTATAGGAAATGAGTTTATTGATCATCTGTTTATAGCTTCGACTCTCTGTAATAATATCTCTGATTACAGATTTATACTTTTCATCAGTATAGACTTCTTGAAAATAATGAAATTGATATGTCTGTTTAGGATCATAGGCATAAAGAAGTGCTGCAATATGTTCACAATATTCATCTTCATTTTCACAGCTGCAATCCATATCTTCTATCATTCCATCACGTAAATAAACAATAGAGTAATAGTCATCATCGTCAAATATGCTTCCTTTGATTGCATATTCATTATGTTGAATGTCTTCTACTGCACCACTTTGGTACAGTTCATATCCTCTCTTTAATGTTCTTGGAGTGAACAATTGATTCCATCTTATTTTATCCATAAATGTACCTCTCTTATAATTAATTATAGCACACTTAATTCATCTTTCTTCTTCAATATACGATATGCAATTAAACAGATAATAACTGATAATAATGATCCTAAAGGAGCTGCAAGTCCCATCGGGAATAAATTATGAGGATAAATATGAGAGGCAATATAAGAACCTGGTACTCTGACTAATGAAATAGCAATAATATTGTGAATAAAGCCAATATAACTCTTTCCATCTGCTGCAAAGTAACCACTAAAGCTAAAGTGAATCCCTGCAAATATTGTATCAATAATATAAGAACTGATATATTGTACACCTAGTAAGATTACTGTAGTATCTTTAGTAAATAATCCAAGAAGTGTAGGTGCAGCACATTCTACAATCAAAGCAACAATGATTCCATAAAGAGTAGTAATTATAACCGCATATTTTAATACTGTACGAGCACGTCCGTAGTCTTTGGCACCGATATTTTGTGCAGATAAAGCTGATACAGTCGCAAGCATTGTAGAAGGAATAATAAAGATGGCAGTGATCATCTTTTCTACAATACCTACTGCAGCGGCATCATTTAATCCACGGCTATTCGCTATAATAGTAATGATTATAAAGGCAATCTGAATACATCCATCCTGTATTGCGACAGGAAAGCCTACTTTTAGAATATGTTTAAATACCTGAGATTGAAGATGAAGGTCTTCTTTTTTGATATGAATGTCAGAAGTACGATATTTCATCGAAATGAGTGCGATAATAACACTCACGCTTTGTGATATAGTGGTTCCAAGTGCTGCCCCTATTGGTCCCATATGAAATAATCCAATAAAGATATAGTCTAAGATAATATTTAATAAACAGGCAATCGCAATAATATACATAGGGCTTTTAGAATCTCCTAAGCCTCTATATATAGAACTGATGATGTTATAGGCGGTGATGAAAGGAATTCCTATAAAACATATAACAAGATACTGTACAGTTCCAGTCATTGCTTCTTGTGGTACATTGAGTAACACAACAAGTGGTTTTACACAAATAAGCAACAGAAGAGTAGAAATGATAGAAATGCATGCAAAGAGTGTAATTGTATTACCTATCGTTCTTTCTACTAATGTATGATTCTTAGCGCCAACTGCATGACTGATAGAAACAGTAACCCCCATAGCCAGTCCTACAAGAATTGCTGTCAACATATGCATGACCTGACTACCATTAGAAACAGCTGTAATACCATCTACCGCATTAAATTGCCCAATGATAAATAAATCAGCCATACCATAGAGTGTCTGTAAGAAATAAGATAATAGATAAGGTATCGCAAAAAATGCGATATGTTTTAATATATTTCCTGATGTAACGTTATTTTCCATATAAGTCCCCCTTTGTAATCTGAATAGTATCATTAGGTTATATACTATGTAATTGCAAAAGTCAATAAAAAATATAGGTTTTCCAACGCCCATTTGTTGTCTTTTACCTATATTTTTATTTTATCTCAGCAATAATAGTCACACATTTACAGGAAAATATATAGTGACTTTGTCATGACTCAATTTCTTGCATAATTTCCTATTATTTCTTATACTATTAACGGGGTGATTGGATGACTTATACAATTAAACAGGTATCAGAAATGATGTCTTTACCTGTTTCTACTATTCGTTATTATGATAAGATGGGTCTCATTCCTTTCTTAGAAAAGAATGAATCAGGTTATCGTATTTTTAAAGAAAAAGATATTTCTATGCTGCGTATTATTGAATGTTTCAAGAATACAGGTATGAGTATTTCTGAAATGCAACAATATGTAGAAATGGTTAAACGTGGTGATGAATCATTAGAAGAACGTTATCAACTCTTTGTGAGAAGAAAAGAGATTGTATTAGAAGAAATGCGACAATTAGAAAAACAACTAGAAACAATTGATCATAAACTCTGGTATTATGAAACTGCTATAAAAGCAGGTACAGAAGATATCCACAAAAAATAATCCTCTCGTGTTACAGAGAGGATTTTTTGTATGGAGTTATTCTCCTGCTATTTCTTTAATTAAACATTCATTGCCTTGCAGTAAGACAGTATTTCCACTATGACAATAAGGACATTCTCTGCCATAATCGATTGTAGAATAAGTATTTTGACAATTATGACAGATTGTAATAGCTTCAATCCATTCATAATCAAGTGTTGAATACTTCAGCAATGGCACTTTCTTCTTATAATATTCCCAACAGTCTACTAAATAGTCTGGTTCAATACCACTGACCTTGCCTATTTGTAAAGTGACCTTGCGTATATCTGTGAGACTATTTTCCTGCGCAACATCTTCTAATGTTCTGACAATATGTACGACAATACCTAATTCATGCATCTTTATTTCTTCTTATTACGTAAAATCTTAATCTGTCTTTTTGCAGCATAAGGAAGAATCACCTTCAACTTATCTTCTGATCTTACCATATTGCTTCCTTCTGGGATATCTCTTGTAAGCTTGATTGCATCAAATTCACATTTAGTTGTACATAGACCACATCCAATACATTTATTAGGATCTACTACACTTGTGCCACATCCAAGACAGCGTTTTGCTTCTGTTTGTACCTGTTCAGGCGTAAATGTAGAACGTAAGTCTTTAAATGTTTCTGTCGCAAGACCCTGTTTTGTACCTGGAATCTGTCTCTTTGAATGATCAAAGTCTAAAGTAATTAAAATATCGTCCTTATCAAGCTGAGTAAACTGGTGTAAGTCTCTACCTAAAGTAAGTGAATGACCTTTATGTACAAAACGGTGCATTGATTCAGCAGCTTCTTTACCCTGTGCAATCGCATCAATCGCAAAGCGAGGACCTGTATAGACATCTCCTCCTGTAAAGATATCTTGTACAGAAGTCTGTAAAGTAATGGCATCCGCTTGAATTGTACCATTTGGATTTGTATTGATATCTAATCCTTCTACAGGAATAATATCCTGTCCTACAGATAATAAGACATAATCACATGGGTAGCTTTCTGTTTGTGTTTCATCATAAGATGGATTAAAAGTACCTGTTTCATCTCCTAAAGAGATACATTTCTTTAATGTGATTGTATGATCCTTGATTTCCTGAGGACCCCATCCACAATGCATAGTAATACCTTCATGGATGGCTTCTTCTACTTCATCAGGGCTTGCAGGCATGTCTTTTTCTGACTCTAAACAGAATAAATCAACAGACACTGCACCACTTCTTAAAGCACTTCTTGCCACATCCATAGCCACGTTACCACCACCAATGACAACTACATGACCACTAAGCATATCTTTACTCTCTTCTTTATTAACTTCTCTTAAGAAATCAACACCTGTCATAACATACTCTTCATTCATTCCAGGGATATTTAATTTCTTACCACCTTGTGCACCAATCGCAAGATAGATGGCTTCATAACCTTCTTCACGTAATCCGTCAATAGTGATGTCTTTACCGATTTCTACACCACATCTCAATTCAATGCCCATTACCTTAAGTACTTCTATTTCTGCATCAATGACATCTTTTTCTAATCTAAATGATGGAATACCATAACGAAGCATACCACCTGGTTTTTCTTCTTTTTCAAAGATAGTGACAGGATAACCCTTAATTCTTAAATAATAAGCAGCGCTCATACCAGCAGGACCTGCACCAATAATAGCCATCTTATGAGGATAGAATCCGCCCTCTTCATTTTCACATAATGGGATATAGCGTTCTTCCTCATTAAGTTCTTTTTCCGCAATAAACTTCTTAATTTCATCAATTGCGAAAGGAGCATCTAATAATCCACGCGTACATTCCTGTTCACATCTTCTATTACAGATTGAACCGCATACGGCAGGGAATGGATTAAAGTCTTTAATAAGCTTTAAAGCATCCATGTAACGTCCAAGACTAGCCATCTTGATATAGCCCTGTACAGGAAGATGAGCAGGACAGGCTGTTTTACAAGGAGCAGTTCCTGTTTCATGACAATTGACTTTGGCAGTATCTCTAAAATCAGGATTCCAATGATCTGGTCCCCATTTAATCATATCTGGTAATTCTACCTGTGGGTATTCAATAGGACCCTTCTTTGTACAAAGCTTCTGTCCAAGCTTTGCAGCTCCTACTGGACATACTTCTACACACTTACCACAGGCTACACACTTGCTGACATCCACGTGTGCACGATAAGCACTTGCAGACATATTTGGTGTATTAAAGAGCTGACTTGTTCTTAAGGCATTACAAACACCTGCTGCACAGTTACAAATCGCAAAGATCTTATCTTCACCATCAATATTTGTAATCTGATGCACATAACCTTTTCTTTCACATCTTTCTAATGTTTCAATAACATCTTCATAAGTACAGTGATGACCACCTTTATTTGTCTCTACAACATAATCAGCCATATCCCCAACCGCAATACATACATCGGCTTCAATATCACCTGTCCCTTCTCCTCGAACTCTTTGTTGTCTACGACATGAACATGGAGATAAAGCATACTTATCATACTTATTCAACCAATGAGAAATCTTTTCTACAGACACTGCTTCCTGATTGGCTTCAATAGATTTTTCTACTGGAATAACATGCATCCCAATACCAGCCCCTCCTGGAGGCACCATTGGAGTGACCTTTTCTAGTGGTAATCTTGTCATCTGTTCAAAAAAATCAGTCACAACTGGATGTTCTTTGACTAAATCATTATTCATAACCATGAATTCTGCAGAACCAGGGACAAACTGAGGCATCACATATTGTTTATGATGATCTTCATTTTCCCAGTTATACTCAATCATCCCTATATCACATACTTCTTTTAATACACGTTCAACACGTTCTTCTTCCCAGCCTGTTCTTTTAAGAATTTCTTCAAAAGACATAGGTTTGCGTACTTCAAAAAATAAACATAAATTACATTGTTCATCATTCAAGATTTCACTTAAACATTTGTATTCAGGATCATCTTCCTTAAGCTTCTTAAACTTCACTGGTATTCGGTCTGTAATACGTCTTGCAAGTCTATCAATATTATCTCTATAGGCCATTATTTTATTCCTTCCATTCTCTTATACGTGTTAAAAGGTAATCACACCAAGACTTGACTCCTTCTCCACTTTTTGCACATATTTCAAACACCTTTGCATTCTTATTACGATAATGAATATTCTCTTTACATTTTTCTATATCAAAATCAAAGTAAGGAAGAACATCCACCTTATTAATAAGCACGACATCACATACTTCAAACATAAGCGGATATTTTAAAGGCTTATCATCCCCTTCTGGCACACTCAATATCGCAATATTTAAAGAGGAACCTGTATCAAATTCCGCAGGACATACTAGATTTCCTACATTTTCTAATACTGCAAGATCTAGATTTTCCATTCCTAATTCATGTAATCCCTGTCTTGTCATATCCGCATCTAAATGACACATGCCTCCTGTGTGTAATTGTATTGTACGTACACCATACTGGCTAATAGTGTGCGCATCCACATCACTATCAATATCTGCTTCCATAACACCAATATTCACTTCATCTTTGATTGTTTCAATAGTGCGTGATAATGTGGTTGTCTTTCCTGAACCTGGACTAGACATGATATTAAGTAAGAAAACACCCTTCTCTTTGCATTCCTGTCTTAATAAATCTGCATCCTTATTATTATCTTCAAATATACTCTGTTTTACTTCTATAACCTTATACATATGTAAACCCCTTTCATTAGATATTCTAATAGATTTCTTGAACAGAGTAAACAGAACAAAATAATCCTTCAACAAATCATCTTATTTGTAAGGATTTAAAATTCTAAGAGTTTGTGATTTTCTTTAAAATAGTGGTGTATTTGGTGTATAATAGCACAGGTATTCAAAGGAGAATAAGTGTGAAACAAAAATCAATCAAAACGTATAAAAAAAGACAAACTTAAAAACAAGTTTGAATAATTTAGAAAAAAT
>NZ_RCYB01000085.1 GCF_004168205.1 Catenibacterium sp. co_0103
ATTATGCTGCAAAACAAAAGCACCGTTGTGGTGCTAATGTTTGATTATTTTTGAGACATTATCAATTTCGGTTGACAGAGTAATTCTGCAATTGTTTTCGCTTACAGAGAATGATATAATATCCTAGAATGAGGTGAAACTATGAACGGATTAAAAGAACATAAATATATGGATTTCTTAACAACTATTGGCTATATCGTATTTGCATTATGCTGTGTGATTGGTTTCTTTGCACATTTATATATCTTATTTGCGGTAGGGTTTGTTTTGATTTTTGTATTAAGATTAATCGGATACTCTTTAGATCGCTTTAATGAATATAAGCGTGGCTATTAGTCTAGATTTCTAGACTTTTTTTATTGGATGTTAAAAGGATATGAGGCAATCCTCATATCCTTATTTTTTATTCTTCTTCACTAGATGGTAAAGTTTCTACAACTTCATGACATCTTGGACATAATCCATCTACTAATTCGCCTTCTTCGAACCAATTCCAGCATCTTGGACACTGAACACCATGGAATTTTTCTGCCTTGATGAAACAAGTTTCATATTCATCTTTACCTTCTGCATTATCATCTAAAGTCACTTTTGCGACGATGAATAACTGTTTCATAGAATCTTCTAATGAAGCTAAAGACTTATATTCATCCTTAAGAGTGATAGTAAGCTTACCTTCCATGTTAGAATTGATTACTTTTTCAGCTCTTAAGTTTTCTAATGATTTCATAACATCAGTACGTAAGTTCATGAATAAATCGAACTGTTCTTTTAATGCATCAGCATTTTCAATTTCGAACTTTTCTGGCTTAGCTTCTAGGAATACAGATTCTTCCTGTTTTGCATCACAATGGAAGTGATCATGTAATTCTTCTGCAGTGAAGACTAAGATTGGTGAGATTAACTTCATCATTGTCTTTGCATGATGATAAAGAACTGTCTGTACCTGTCTTCTTCTTGTAGAATCAGCCTTTTCGATATAAAGGATATCCTTTGTGAAGTCCATATAGAATGCACTTAATGTATTAGTGAAGTAGTTTAAGATTTCCTTGTTTGCTTCTGAGAAGTTATAAGAATCCATAGACTTATGATATGCATCCATTAAGTCATTTAACTTAGCTAACATATACTGATCAACTGGTTCTAATTCATTTACTGGTAATACATCAGTATCCTTGAAATCATTTAAGTTACCAAGTAAGAAACGCATAGTATTTCTTACCTTACGATAGCTTTCAGATACTTTCTTTAAGATATCATCAGAGATACGTACATCTGACTGGAAGTCTACAGTAGTAGCCCATAATCTTAAGATATCAGCACCCCATTTATTGATTGTCTTGATTGGATCTACAGCGTTACCACCAGACTTACTCATCTTTAATCCCTTACCATCAAGAGTGAAACCATGAGATAAAACTGTCTTATATGGTGCTTTACCATGTACTGCAGTACCGATGATTAATGAAGAGTTGAACCATCCACGATACTGGTCACTACCTTCGAAGTATAGATCAGCTGGATAACCTAATCCTCTTTCTACTAATACACCAGTATGTGATGAACCTGAGTCAAACCATACGTCCATGATATCTTTTTCTTTCTTGAAGATACCATTTGGTGAATGTTCGTTTGTATAACCTTCTGGTAATAAATCTTTTTCATCTCTTTCAAACCATACGTTTGAACCGAATTCTCTAAATAGTGCTGATACATGATCAAATACTTTCTGATCAATTACAGGAGTACCATCTTCACAATAGAAGATTGGAATTGGAACACCCCAAGTTCTCTGTCTTGAGATACACCAGTCACCACGGTCTTTAATCATGTTATAGATTCTAATATGACCCCATTCATTGATCCAGTTAACGCTATCGATTTCACTTAATAGTTTTTCTCTGATCTTATCGATAGAACAGAACCACTGGTCAGTTGCTCTAAAGATGATAGGCTTCTTAGTACGCCAGTCATGAGGGTAGCTATGTGTAATCCAAGTAAGATTTAATAAAGCGCCTAATTCTTCTAGTTTTACTGTAACAGTCTTGTTTGCATCATCAACATACTGACCTGCAAGCCATTCACCACATGATTCCATCATGCAGCCATGTTCATCAACGTTTACAAGTACTGGTAATTTATATTTCTGACAGATGTTAAAGTCGTCTACACCAAATCCACTTGCTGTATGAACGCATCCAGTACCTGAATCAGTTGTAACATGGTCACCCATGATAACTAATGATTCTCTTTCTGGATAAAGTGGATGAGTACATGTGATGTATTCTAATTCTTCACCCTTGAAACGTTTTAAGATTTCTTTTTCTTTTAATCCAAATGTTTCCCATAATGAATCAACTAATTCTTCTAAGACAACAAGATTACCTTTTTCAGATTTAACTAATGCATAAGTGAAGCGTGGGTTTAAACAGATTGCCTGGTTTCCTGGGATTGTCCAAGGAGTAGTAGTCCAGATTACAAAGTAGTTATCATCACCTTCTAAGATACCTTTACCATCTTTTACCTTGAAACGTACATAGATAGTAGGTGATTTTACATCATGGTATTCTACTTCTGCTTCAGCTAATGCTGATTCAGATGAAGGTGACCAATATACTGGCTTTAATCCTTTATAGATTAATCCATCTACAGCCATCTTTGCAAATACATCAATCTGTCTTGCTTCAAATTCTTTATGTAAAGTTAAATATGGATGTTTGTAGTCTGCAAATGTACCTACACGGATACACTGCTGCATTTGACGTTCAACCTGCTTTAATGCATATGCATAACATTTTTCTCTGAACTTTGCAGTAGACATAGATTTTCTATCTACACCCTGCTTCTGAATTGCATTTTCGATAGGTAAACCATGAGTATCCCATCCTGGAATATATGGTGTATAGAAACCTTCCATATTCTTATAACGACAAATAACGTCTTTAATAACCTTATTTAACATATGTCCAACATGCATATTACCATTTGCATATGGAGGTCCATCATGGAAAATGAAATGTTCTTTTCCTTCATTCTGCTTGATCACCTTTTCATACATGTTAGCGTTCTGCCATCTTTCTACGTAAGCAGGTTCCTTAGTAGGAAGCTTACCACGCATCTCAAAATCAGTTTTTGGCATTAAGAGTGTGCTTTTGTAATTCATATATATCCCCTTTCACAAATAAAAAAACGTCCTTCATAAAGGACGTTTGCACGCGGTACCACCTTTGTTCATATCATTCGATATGCACTTAAGATCTTAACGCAATCAACGGCATTCCCTACTTTATTCAGGATGCAGCTCCAGAGTGATTCCTGACCAATACACCTTCACCGTTTCCACCACCCACGGTTTCTCTATAAGTTCTCTTGATCAGCGCTCTCTTTCTTCGCTTTTTTTTCTTCTTCATTAATTAAACTAAAAATTTCTGATTTGTCAATAGTTTCTAACAATTCTGTGCTGATTTTTACAATTTCAGCCCTAAAATCTTTTGCTTCATCCTTAAAACCTTCTACTTCATCACTTAAACCCTTCACATAATTCATAGACTCTTTAAGAATCATATTCGCATTATGCTTGGCTTTTGTAATGAGTTCACTGGCTTCCTTTAAAGCAAGACGGGAAATCTCTTCATTGGTCTTTCGTTCAATAGATTGACGATTAGCCATCGCGATATTTTCTTTTTTAACTTTATCCAATTCTTTTTCAAGTCTTCTGATTTGTAAAGTAGTTTCCTGAATTTTCTTTTCTAAAGTCTCAATCGTATCATCGACTTCTTCAGTATTATATCCACGAAGCTGCTTATTGAACATGTATCCCATACCCGTGTCCCCTCATCGATAATATTGGCCTTCTATTACATAATTATCCTGCTTTGTTCTTCTATCTGTTATGAATATCTTTACTCGGCCATGATGACGTAAAGATATTATAGCGTTATTATCGCATATTTTTGAAATATCTTCAATAACTTTGTAATTAAGCTTGACATACTGACCACGAATGGCTTCTACTGCTTTATTGCGAGAGATGCCAAATAATTGCGCAACCATCTTATCTAAACGCAAAGAAGAAACGATCACTGTTTTAGTATAGGTATCCTGCTGAATAGAAAGACGTTCTTTACTTTCTACTAAATGAATAGAAGAACGTTTGATACGTGTGAGATTCATACGAATATAATCACTATTTTCTGTCATACAGGCAAAGGAAAGTGGCTCTTCATTGATATCTCCGATACATTGACGCTTAATACCTAAATGCATTAAAGCCCCTAAGACATCGGAATGTTTAAGGTTTCCAATTGTATCATTGTAATCTACTTTAAATACTGTGACTTTAAAATCTTCAGGTTCAAATTCATAGAAATCAGGTGCTATGAGCACTCTTTTATTTTCTGCTCCATCAAATCCTCCATCTGCTTCTACTTTGAGTTCATGACCAATAACACTTTCTACAATGGACTGCTGATGTGGATCAAGAAATTGTGTAAGAATCATACGCTGTGAATAAAGTGCCTGATCTTTGTAATCTAATATTTTAGAGACGAATTCTTCATCACCTTTAAAATGTTCTAACATATTTCATAAAAAAAGTATTAGCGAATGCTAATACTTATTCCTCCGTACTTGTAGGTGTGTCATCATCAAGAGTAATTGAACCAGTTACACCAATGTTCTTAGGTGTACATAAGAAAATCTTAGGACCAATTACCTGAATATCACCATCAATTGCGAAAATAACACCAGTTAAGAAATCAACAACACGTTTCTGCTGTTCCTTCTGTAAACGATGTAGGTTAACGACAGCTGCTTTATTTTTCTTTAAATAACCACCAATTTCCTGAGAATCAGAATAAGCACGTGGTTCAAATAATACAAGACTAGAGTTAGCATCAAATGGCTTCAACATCTCACTTGTCTTTTTAGTCTTATTGTTTTCAAAAATATTAGAATTTTCTTCCTGTCCGTTTTGTGCAGTATTGTAATCTTCTGTATATCCTTCTTCTTCACCAAATAACCAATCTTTAACCTTATCCATACACATGTAAAACCTCCTGTTTGTTTTGATTATTATAACACATTAGTGATGTGATTTGTATACATTTCTATTTTCTAACCCAAAGATACGTGCAGAATATGATCCTGGTTCAGTATCCTTGAGGGCTTTTTCAAACATATTCATTCTTGCATCTACATTATCAATAAGTGTTAATGCTTCTGCTTCAGGAATCTGTGGAAGAACTGGAGAACCATATTCCTGTTTACCATGGTGAGAAAGAATCATATGTTCTAGTAAGAATACTTCTTCTCCCTCGATATGTAATTCTTCTGCCATGTCCTTCACCATTGCATGACCAATAGAGATATGACCTACTAAGCTTCCTTCAATAGAATAAGCAGGAACAATAGGTCCAGTAAATTCTTTAACCTTACCAATATCATGTAGAATAACACCTGCATATAGTAAATCTGCATCTAAATAGCTATAAACGTTAATAAGCTGATCTGCAAGCTTCAACATACATAAAGTATGATAAAGAAGTCCTGAGGCAAAATCATGATGATTTTTAGTGGCTGCAGGATAGTTCGCAAAAGCTGTATAATGTTTTTCAATAAGTCCATGAACAATCGCATAAAGACGAATGTTGTGGATCTTCTTCATATACATATCTAATTCCTTCTGCATCACTGCTTTTTCAATAGGTGGCTGTGGTAAGAATAAAGCCTTCTGTTCATCATTCATTTCAATAGGCTCAAGCTTAACGATTTTCATCTGTCTCATGCCCTTATAATTGATGATATCTCCTTTACCTCTTACAACCTGCCCTCTTTCAAATAAACGAATCTGCTCATCTGTGGCAGACCAGAGCTTTGCATCAATAGTCCCTGTTGCATCCTGTAAGACAATATTTAAATAAGAAGACTTGTTGGCACCATTTGTTTTACCTACAGTGACTGAGATAATAATAGCTTCAAAACCAACTGTTTCTTTTCCTGGATTCATTTCATTAATTTTAATCATTCAATTCACTCCATATTTCATCCATCACAATCAGGATATCTTCATAATCATACCCCTTCTGCTTAAGAAAACGGCTGATACGCATCTTTAATTCCTGATCATGATATTTATTTTGATAACGTTTATATGTCTTTTCACATTCCTGTTTTAATAAAGACAATGTACGTTCATGAGAAAATTCAAAATCATAGCTATTCATAACAGAAAGAATTGTATTTTCGCTATATCCTTTATTATATAAGGTTCTCTTGATTTTTTGAATTAATCCCTGTGGAGAAAGCTTTCTATTGTTTGAATAGAGCTGATCCACAATATTAAAAGCATATTCTATTTCTTCTGATTCGTCAAATTTTTCGATTTCTTCTTCAATTAAATGTTCTGGAATATCTTTATTCTTTAAATCAATAAGTGCCTTTTTTAAGCCTTTACCCTTCTTAAGAGTTGCATCAATATAGCTTCTTACATATTTACGATCATCTATGAGATGACGATCTGTTAATAATGCCATACATTTCATAATCTCAATTTCATTATAGTCTCCATAAGTTTCTAAGCGTTTCTTTAAGTCATGGAAACAATAGTCATGATAGCTAAGCAGTTTTACTGCTTTAAAATATAAATGTCTGATATTCTGCTTCTCTTTAAGAATATCTATAACTTCCTGATTGGCACGAGTTTGAATGGCGAGATGGAATGTTTCTACATCTTCTATAGTACATTCAAGAGCTATTTTTCTTTTACCACTTACAAATTCTACTGAGACTAGCTTTTCATGTGGTTTTATTGAAGAGACTACAAAACAGTTTTCAAAATGATCAATAGAACTGTTATACACATGCATCACTCCTTTATAGAATGTATGAGAATCAAATTGTTGGGCATGCTTTGCTGCATACTCTTTATAAGGTGTAAGATCCTTATGAGATAATTCTATTACTTTTTTGATATATTCTTCTTGAGTATAAAAGAAATGACCATTACCACCCTCTACAATAACAGGATCTAAATTAGAATCATATCTTGCAAGAACTGGTAAAGAAGAGGCCATTGCTTCAATAAATGTTAGACCTTGTGTTTCAGTTAGAGATGCTGAGACAAAAAGATCACCGGAATAATAGAAATCAGGAATAACGTCTGCACTTTGACATCCTGCAAAACGAATATAATCATCCATTTTTAAATCATGTGTTAATTGCATCAAAGTGTTCTTTGCAGGTCCATCACCTATAATAAACAATCGTATATTTGGATTTCTTTGAATGATTTCAGGCATTGCGTTAATGATGAGATCTAATGATTTTTCTTCAGCAAGTCTACCTAAAGAGATTAAATTAAAATGATCACTAAGGCCATACTCTTCTTTGATTTGATTTGTATGTTCTTTATTATATCTTTTAAAGCGTTCTAATTCGAGTCCAGTTGGTACAATATTGATTTCTTTTTTGATACCAATAGATTTCATCATAGAAGCTGTTTTAACACTAGGGACAATAAGAGAAGTTGTATGGGTTGTATATATCTTCATCAGCTTCTTGACAATCTTTTTTGCGATTGAATCAAATGGTTCGATTCCTTTAGTGACATAGTAAGTGTAGTCATAAAGATTGGTATGGAATGTATATACTGTAGGAATATTAAGCTTATAACCACATAATCGTCCAAATAAGCCTACGCCATATTCAGTCTGCGTATGAATGATATCTGGATTAAATTCTTTAATCTTTTTAAATATTTTATTATTATAAATGCCTGCCATACGGTATCCATAGATACTTTTAAGAGAGATTCCATTCATTCTTATAATAAATGGATCATCTTCTATATGAACACCAAGAGGAGGAATTGTAGTTATAATCAAGACTTGATGACCATGTTTCATTAATTCATTTCTGAGTATACCAATTGATGAAACAACGCCATTAATATCAGGATAATAAGTGTCTGTAAATATCGCAATACGCATGTTGAATCTCCTTTAGCTTGCACTTACATTATACTGAATATAATAGAAAATTAAAACATAAAAAAAAAGACCTGGCAGCTTGCTATTGTCGCGTCTTCACACTATCGTCGCCGTTATGATGCTTAACTTCCGTGTTCGGGATGGGAACGGGTGTGTCCATCATGCTATCGCCGCCAGATCCTCG
>NZ_RCYB01000086.1 GCF_004168205.1 Catenibacterium sp. co_0103
ATAGTTTTGGTGGATTTGAGTTTGGTTATATATTTGTGTCCGCGCAACGAAGGCGCGGGGAAATGGAGGAAATCATGCTGGTACTGCCCTACTCCAATAGATTGAGGATCAATCTTAATAAGTTCTGATAAAGGATCAAGTAGTCTTCTTGCGATAGAAATAGCACTTCTTTGTTCAACGTGGAGGTCTGGGAATTCTTCTATCGCAAGCTTAGAGGCACTATAAACACTCGCTCCTGCTTCACTGACTATTGTATAGCTTACAGGTAAGTGATATTTCTTGATTGTATTTGCGACAAAAGCTTCACTTTCACGACTGGCTGTACCATTCCCAATCGCAATAAGATTGACATCATATTTTGTACAGAGGTCTACTAGTTTCTTTTCTGATTCCTTCACTTTCGCAACAGGAGGATGTGGGTAGATAACATCTACTGTAAGTTTCTTACCTGATTCATCAATGACAGCGAGCTTACATCCTGTACGGAAAGCTGGGTCAAAGCCTAAGATTCTCTTATTTTTCATCGGAGCCTGTAAGAGAAGCTTGCCTAGATTATCAGAGAAGACATCAATACTTGCTTCCTGGGCTTTTTCAGTAAGAGCATTTCTGACTAATCTTTCTAGAGATGGATAAGCAAGACGCTTTAAGCCATCATCAATGGCTTCATCTACATATTTGGCTGTTGGACTCTTAGGGAACTTAATATAACGTCTTGAGACAAATGTCTTGATATAATCCTCATTAATGTTGATAGAAACAGTGAGAATCTTTTCTTTTTCTCCTCGATCAATCGCCATAATACGATGTGTCGCAATACGTGAGACATTTTCAGAATAGTCATAGTACATCTTATAGGTCATCTTTTCATCTTCTGCATTCTTCTTTTTAGAAGTGACAAGTCGGCCGTAGTTCATCATAGAATCGACAATCTTATTACGTACTGTCATATCATTAGAAATCTTTTCTGCAATGATATCCTTAGCACCCTGCAATGCCTCTTCTCTAGAAGTGATTGTATCGTTTAGATAGGCATCAATGTCTTTTTCATTAAATGTACGTGGTAAAGAAAGAAGTGTCTTAGCTAAAGGTTCTAGGCCTGCTGCAATAGCCACACTGGCTCTTGTTTTCTTTTTCTGTTTATAAGGACGATAGATATCTTCTACCTGTGATAAACGTGTACATGCGTTGACCATCTTCACGATATCATCATTTAAGTGTCCTAATGTTTCTATTCTTGTAAGGACTTCTTCTTTTCTTTTTTTAAGATTTACCTGATAGTCATATTGTTCCTGGATCACACGAATCTGTTCTTCATCTAAGCCATGTGTTAATTCTTTACGATAACGGGCAATAAAAGGAACAGTACAGCCTTCTTCTAATAGTTTTAATGTATTTTGTATCTGTTCTGTCTTGATATTTAGTTGTTCTGAAAGTTTAAGTATAATATCTTCCTGCATTGTCTACTCCTTTATAAAAGGCTGATTGCTCAGCCTTATGCATGTTTATATAAGTATGTGATTGAAAGTGGTGGTAATTCTAATTCTCCATTATAATCCACCATTTCTCCACTCATCAAATCCTGATAAGAACCATGTTCAATAGGTGGATAGATTGTATAAGGTGCATCATCAATATTAAGTGCAACTACAATCTTTTCTCCTTCATAGTTTCTTTCTAATACGTACTGTTTATTAGTAAGAACTAAATCCTTATAGTCTCCTAATGTGAGTGCTTTATGTCCTCTACGCATATGAATATATTTTGATACTAAACCAGATAATTCGTTAGGTTGAGGTGCATCGAATTCTGGACGAAGTGGTGCATCTGTTAGTCCTTGAATCTTTTCACCTTTAATACCCCATTCTGAACCATAATAAATACATGGAACACCAGGTACTGCCATGAGTAATCCAAATACTAATGGAAGTTTTCTTTCATCAGTTAATGTACTAGATATTCTATTCACATCATGGTTATCTACAAATGTGAGTAAATCCCTACCTCTGTACATATCCATCGCATTTCTCTTTAATGTATGGGCATATTCAAACATATTCAAAGAGTTAAATGAAGACCAGAATGCTTTATATGATGGATAATCAGTGATTGCATCTAGTTTAGCTTCTGTATACATGTAACCTGCATTATCACCTAATACTTCTCCTAACATAAAGAAATCCTGTTTTAAACTCTTACAATGATCACTCAACATTGCCATAAACCATCTAGGCAATGAATAAGCGACGTCTAGTCTTAAACCATCTATATCAAAACACTTGATCCAGTAATCGACTGCATCTAGTAGATAATGTTGGACATCTGGGTTATCTAGGTTTAACTTCACAAGTTCATAATGACCTTCCCATCCTTCATACCAGAATCCATCACCATAGCTAGAATCTCCATCAAAGTTGATATGAAACCAATTGGCATATGGGCTTGCAGGTCCTTTTTCCTGGACATCTCTAAACGCAAAAAAGCCTCTACCGACATGGTTGAATACCCCATCTAATACAACCTTGATATCATGTTCATGGAGTGTTTTACATACTTCCGCAAAATCTTCATTTGTACCTAAACGCGTATCGATGAGATTATAATCACGCGTATCATAGCCATGAGAATCACTGTTGAATACAGGATTGAAATACACAGCACCAATTCCTAATTCTTGTAGATAAGGGACAAAGTCCTTGATTTTTAAAATACGATGAGCCTGAATATCATCATTTACTTCAGGCGCACCACAAAGTCCTAGTGGGCAAATCTGATAAAATACTGTTTCTTGATACCACACAATTAACACTTCCTTTCTGTTTACTATTATACTTCATTTTTATGTGCTATCCAATCTATTTATATTTTTAGTAACTTACATTTATGCATTTACTATATATTTATAGATATTCTAATTTTTTATTGTATATATCGATTATGCTCAGGGTCATAGTCGTTCAATAATAGTTCTATCTTGTCTTCATCATAGTCAAGATAGACATATAAGACATATATAAGTAAATCTTTAAGCTGCTCATGAATGTCTGTTCCAAAGTATAGACGTAATATCTTCTCACAGCTTAACGCAAAGCCCAATATATCTTCAGTATTCTTATAGTCTTCATATATATGATCAATCATCCATCCCATTTCTTCATTCAATGATTCTTTGAGTATGTTATAGAATTGTTCCATATTAGTGCCTCTTGAAATAGTTTTGAATATCTTCTGCAGGAATAATGGTTATTTCCCCTTCTTTATAATTATTCTTCCATGGTCCTGTTTTAGTGAGTGTTATAAGTGTTTTTAAAGGGTAACGAGAGAATGTATTGAGGATTTCATCTATGTATTCCTTCTTATTTTCATCTAGATCTAAATAAGCATCTTCGATGATTTTATAACGCATATCATCTTGTACTCTAAATGGGAATGTGGAGAATAAGTGATAAACATCAGGATAGATGACACCTTGCTTCCATGCTTCACAATGTTCATGAAAGAGTGGCTGTGGATAGGAATAAGCCTGTATGAAGTAAAGATAGGATTCTAATTGCATAGGTGTGAGTTCTTCTAGTGTATAAAAGAGATAAGAAATCACCTGCAATATTTCTTTTGAACAGGAGAATTGTGATTTAAGAGTGAGACATCTGTTGATTGCCTTTTTAAAGGCTGGTCCCATCTTTTCATGGTTCTTATTCACTAAACCCATCATATAGTCTATATCACATAGTGCATTGTGAATAACTTGTGCATAGTCAGGATGAGGAGTGCTTCCCTGTAAATATCTTGTAATAGTGACTTCTCCAAAGCCTAAAGCATAAGATAATGGTGCTTTACCGAGATGATAGAGAGACATAAGGGCTTCTATTTCTTCTTGTATTCTTGTTTTACACATCTTATTCACCTTCTTCACACTTATTATAGCATATGATAGACTTTTTAGAAATATCTATCATATGCATTAAAACAAAGAAAAAAGTGCATATTATTGTGAATATGCACTTTCCTGTGTGAAGAGATTTTCTATCTCCACCAACATTTTCCCAAATTCATTGAGCTTTATATAAAGCTCATCATCGTCAATATTCATGACGATTTCGTTTTGTCTGATCCTCGCATCATGCATATAACATATTGCAGAGATCTTTTCCTTCTTATCAGCGTCTAGCTGATATGTATCAATCAGATTTGTGATTGTCGATGCCTGGTCTGAGAGCTTATAGGACCTGTTATGCACAAAGGCATAGACAATCATATGTTCACCCTTGAAATTCTTATAGGGCATTAATAGTTTTTGATAATTCAGCATACGCTCCACTTCCCCTCTTGTTCTCTATTATATCTTAGTTACTATTTATAGATAGGGTGTGGCAAGAGATTGGACAAGGAAAAACAACATATTATAATTCTAGTGAAAAGATATTCTTAAGCTGTATTTTATGGTTATTAATATAAATATAGTGATCATTGAGATTTACTATTTGTATTGTTCCTCTTATTTTAGAATAAGAAGACCCTGTGTAATAGACAAGTTCTACTTCATCTCCTTCTTGAATTTGATGAATTTTCCAGTTAAGTTCATAATATTGGTCTTCACATAGTTCTTTTCTAGGTATTTTGGTATCTTCTTGAAGTAGTTCTTTAAATCCTTTTAAGGCATCAAAGCTTAAAAATAAACGTGCACGATCAACCTTCTTATGCATTATGTCCTCCAATTAATGTATTTCTTTTTTCTGTAGTGGCTTTTTCCTGTTTATTCATAAGCTTTAATATCGCATTCTTCCCATACTTATGGCGGATAGAGACAATAGCTTTCTGAAGTTTCTTTTCTTCTTCTAATGCCTCTATATCACTAAATAAGTCATAGGATTCATAAGCTTCATCTAAGACATCTCCAAAGGATATAGAAATCTGTCTGATCAGTCTTCCTTTTTGAACTTTTAGATGATAAAGAGAAATAAAGGCATCCATCAGAACACTCAATGAATTGGTTCTGACTGTCAGCTTTCTAGAGCCTCCTGCCCATCCTCCACCATCTGTACGTGAATAACCGATATATAAACTTATATGATTTGTGACAAGACGTGATTCCACAAGTCTTAAGACATTGAGTTCTACCATTTCCTTTACAACGAGTATTGCATCCTCATATTCATAATCAGAAAAGAGAACTTGAGAATTATTAATTGATTCATTCTTAGGACGATACTTCTTAATAGAGGCAATCGTAGCAGGTTCTCTTCCCCAGGCATGATCAATAATATATTCCGCATTTATACCAAACTCCTTATAAAGTATCTCTTCAGGAATCTGAGTAATCCCATGCATATCCACAACACCGAGTTTTAATAAATGATTGGCTGTTCCACTTCCCATATGCCAGAAATCAGTAATAGGTAAATGATGCCATAGGTATTTCTGATATCGTTCTTCATCTAATATCCCAATATTCTCTTTTGTATGCTTAGAGATAATATCAAGAGCGACTTTTGCAAGATAAAGATTGGTTCCTATGCCACATGTGGCAGTAATATGTGTATCTGCAAATACAGCCTGCATCAACATCTTCGCAAACGCCTTCGCACTCTTATGATAAAGATGCATATAAGATGTGATATCAATAAAACATTCATCAATAGAGTAAACATGAATATCATCAGGTGAGACATAACGACAATAGATACGATAAATACGTGCTGAATATTCCATATAAAGATGCATACGAGGCATCGCAGTAATATATTCAACACCCTTGGGTATTTCAAATATACGGCAGCGATTATGAATTCCCATACTTTTCATTTGAGGTGTAATCGCAAGACAGAGTGCTCCATTACCTCTAGTAGGATCTGCCACTACAAGATTGGTTTTAAAGGGATCAAGATGTCTTTCACTGCATTCGCAAGACGCAAAGAAGGTTTTTAAATCTATACATAAATATACTTTTTTCATCATTATTTCTCCTTCCTGTTAGTCTTATTATAGTTATCTGTGGTGCATATATCAAATAGTTTTGCACCAAAATGATTCTGTACATACAATGAATGACGCATTTATTTGCACCAAATTGTATTATGTTGTATAATGCCTAAAAAGAGGTGGAGAAGATGAATTTTAAAGAATATCTAAAGAAATACAAGGAAAAGATGGGTGTGTCTAATGAATATATTGCGAGTCAATTAGGCGTGAACCGTTCTACTGTGACAAGATGGTTAAAGGGTGATACAAAGGTCACAAATCCTGAAGTGATAGAGAAGCTCTCATTTATATTAGGTGTAGATGTAGAATCACTTATTAATAGTGAAGAACGTTATGAAAAGCCAGTACTAGGTGAAGTCAAGGCAGGTTATGATTTACTCATTGATGAGAATTTTGAAGGATATGAGCAGGTGACTCAGGATGATTATTATCGTGGAGATTTCTTTTTACGTGTTGTAGGAGATTCTATGTCAGGGGCACATATTCACGATGGAGATTTATTATATGTAAAAAAGTGTAATGATGTACCAAGTGGGACGATTGCGGTCGTATTGATTAATCGTTGTGAAGTAACAGTCAAAAAGGTTATAAAAAAAGAAGGATTACTGATTTTAGAACCAGCGAACCCTTCTGTAGATGTACGTTATTATTCTCAGGAAGAGGTAGAAAGTCTTCCTGTAGAAATTATTGGAAAAGCGTTATATAGTCGTTCTGATTTAGTATAAGAATTCTTCAATCATTAAAGTACTCATACGCTTCTTGAGATCATCTAGCTTTACATCATCACCTAGACAAAAAGAAATATGTTTATATTCTTCAAAGAGTGTTTTTCTGCAGGTAATTTCTCTTTGTCCGATTGTAGTCTGATAAAGATGATCATGTGTTGTAATGTTCATATGATGTTGTAATTCCTTTAAAGCAGCCTGACCATTAAGTTTCATACGATGATTCTTTTCTTCTTGATCATCGTTGCTTTGTACATCAAACATATAAGCACAAATACTATAGTTCTTATGATGACATTCCTTAAATAAGTCATGAATCATATAAGTGAAGTCTACAAATATACCTCCACCTGTACCCCCTACTATACCAGAGGCAATAAGGACATTAATATGATCCTCCCCAGCAATAGAAATCATTTTTTCAATGAGTGTCTTGAACTCACTTCTTATACCTTCATAGACAGATTCAGTTCTAAAAATCTTCTGTCCAAGTGTTCTATCACAATCTGTTCCACGAGGATCTAGAATGATGATTTCATCATCTGTCATATGTGTATTCTTGATATGAGAAGTCATATCTACGATTCTCATTTCTACTCTATCTATATCATCATAATCATGTTTTATTTTACCTTTTAAGGAATCAATGACACCGCCACCAAGTCCTCCTAATCCAACAATAATAATAGGATCTGCTTGATTCATGTTTCTACTTAGTTGTAGCCCCATAAAGTTATCCTCCATTTCATAATCACAAATAATTTAGCCTTTCCTATTCTAACATATTTAAAACACATTACAATAAAAATCAAAGGAAGCTGTAAAGCCCGTCTAGGGCCTTACAGCTTTCCTTTTTTCATATAATAAGATGCTTTGATTATAAGAACACGATCTGTATAAATATAACCATTTCTTATCATATGAGCATTGGAGAATTTCTTTCGGCAATTTTTATGCTGATCAGCTTCCCCTTCATAACCAGCATTCTTTTTCTCTTGAATCATATAATCCGCTTCCCCTCTTTCAATGCCATATATTATTATACAGTTATGATTATATATTACAATACATATTCATAACATATTCACATAATATGAAAAAGAACGCTCTTTTTAAGTAAATTGTTGCTTTGAGTAATCTTATTCAGCGAATATACCATAACGATATTCGTAATATGCCTCCTTAAGTGCAATAGGCATAGGTGTAGCTCTTACCATTTCATTACTGAAAGCCTCAGTATCCATCATCATTCTTAGAATCTCAGATG
>NZ_RCYB01000087.1 GCF_004168205.1 Catenibacterium sp. co_0103
TATTGTTGGAATATTTCTGAGTGAACTGATAAAGAGAAGCTTTCTTAGGCTTTAATACTTTGTTTGACATATGATTATACCTCCATCTAATTTCTAATCTAATTATAGAACAGATGGGAAATTCATGTGTCCGGTTCAGCTTCATGAACGCCGTTTAATCGGTGCTTATGAAATTTAATTTTCACTAACCTGTGGTTTGTGGGTATTCAAATACTTTTATATTCTGATGGTAAGTCCTGATATAATGTTCCACCACATAATACATTAAGTAACTGATGCCCTCTACATATTCCTAATATTGGTTTATTTAAAGCATATACTTCTTTAAATAATTGACTTTCTAATGTGTCTCTATAAGGTGTTAAATCTCCACAATTTTCCTTCTTTTCTTCATGATAATAAGCAGGATCTATATCTGGTCCGCCAGTAAAAAGAAAACCATCAAAGTTCTCTGATAATTGTTTAATATCTTCTATATTTTCAATAAAAGGTAACATCACAGGAATACCTCCTGCATTCGCAATACCTTTCATATATCCTGGCAACATCCAATAACTCTCTTTTTTCTCATCAAATAAAGGCAATATTCCGATAATAGGTTTCATACGAATCAGCTCCTGAAACTATTATAAATAGTAAAAGAGTCTCTTTCAAGAGACTCTATTCATGACATATTGCCTTTATTTCTTCAAGATGTTCTAAAGCAAGCGCATAACCATAATCATAGATTCTTTGAATCTTATCTAGATCTTTTTCCATAGAATCAATAATGACTTCTTCTGTTGGTCTTAATACAAGTGCCTTGCCTTCTTTTTCTAGCTTATCAATATAGTCTAATGTTTCATTATAATTAATATGACGTGAAAGCAGGGCATCTTTAAGAAGCGGGTATTTACGAGACACAACCTTCGCTGCAAATTTAGTTGAAAAATTGAGTGTCTTCTTATAACCCTTTGGTCTAGTAAGAACAATCAAAAGCTTCTTATTACCATCTTCTATTGCTTTCTTTACAGGAATAGAATCTGCAATACCACCATCAAAATATTCATTCTCACCTATCTTGATTGCAGGAAATACGATAGGAATAGCACATGTTGCCTTTAACACTGTACAATGACGATCTATTTTATGACCATCTATATATTCTGCTTTTCCTGTATTCGCATTTGTAACACCTACAAGTACTTTTGTATGAGACTTATAAAATGTATCATAATCAAAAGGATTAAGTTCATTAGACATTGTTTCATAGGCAAACTTTAAACCAAATAAAGAATGATCCGTCTTATAGTTTCTAAGACCAATATAACGAGGATCATGACGATACGTTTTTAGTATCTCAAGATTTCTTCTAGGCTGTTTTGATACATAAGAAACACCATCAGTGATTCCTGCACTTACACCTATACAATAATCAAACATAATATCATAATCATTCAAACAATCCATAATACCACATGAAAAGATTGGTCTAAATGTACCACCTTCTAAAACAATTCCACTCATATACTTATTCCCCCTCAAATAAAGACATTGACTCTGCTGAGTTAACATCTACTATTTTATGGAAATACTCCTTCTGTGTCAAATCCCCCTTCACGACTTGCTTTGCAATGACACCATCTTTAATGTAAAGCAGTTTCTGAGAATAACTGGCAATCATTGGATCATGAGTCACCATAAGTATAGAAACACCATCTTGATCATTGAGTTCTTTGAATATTTCTAATATTTCATGTGATGTATGGGAGTCTAAGTTACCTGTTGGTTCATCCGCTACAATAAGTTTAGGATGAGTGACAAGGGCACGACAGATGGCTGCACGCTGTCTTTGCCCTCCTGAACATTCATTAGGATACTTATGAAGTAATGAATCGATAGATAAACATGACGCTGTTTCTTTAACTCTTGTTTCTATTTCTTCCTGTGGCAAATTCGCAAGAGAAAGAGGAACTGCGATATTTTCAAGAATAGTGAGAGAATCTAATAAGTTGAATTCCTGGAAGATGAATCCAAGGTTCTCATAACGAAACTTACCTATTTCATTTTCACCCATACTTCTTACTTCAGTATCATTGATATAAACCTTCCCTTTTGTAGGAATATCTATTGTAGATAGATTATTAATAAAAGTTGATTTACCTGCACCACTTGGTCCCATGACACAGATGAATTCTCCTTCATTCATAGTCATAGAGACACCATGTAATGCTTCAAAGGTATGGCTTGTACCAATACCATATATTTTAGTTATATTTTTCGCAACTAGTATTTCACTCATAGTACTTCCCCTATTTCTGTATAAACATTCTTCATATAAATATAATAAGTAATCACTGCAAGAATCATCTGTGGAATGATATCCACACCAAACAACATAATAATAAGCCCTAAAGTATCCGGTGTATGCATATAAACCTGAACCATGACAATTGCAAGATAAACAATAGGTATTAAAACAAGTAATGCATAGAAGAGAATCACTTCCTTCTTAATATAAGAAGCAATCTTCTTTCTTGTGCATCCTATCTTATAAAGATTACTAAAGGCTTTTACTCTTTTCATAGTTTCTGCAGCATATTTATACATAATTGTGATAGATAATAAGATTGTCATCACAATGTAAGCAATAATAGCAGTCATATATTCTCTTGGTGAATTTTTCTGAGCTATGATCATAGCACTCATACAAACATTTGTGACAACATAAACAAGAATAAGAGCACCTGAATTAGTCAAAGAAGTAGATAAATGACTTAAAGAAACGAGGTCTAAAGTATTTCCTAAACGTTGACTCTTGATTTTTCTAAGTATTTCTGGGATTGATTGCGATAATACATAAGCCGCTCCTATTCCACCTACAAAACAAGGGAATACAAATCCAGTTGGACTATAAGAAGTCGTAACTAATAAAATAATCGCAAATATATAAATGAATGGCGGAAGATAAGAAGGTAATTTCTTATCCACAACCTTTTCATGAGATTCATGTAAGAGTGTCTGGATATCATGGCGGTAAACAAAGCCTGAATCTCCTAGAATAGTTACAAAGAAAAGAATCGCAATAGTCATAAGTGTATCTGTATAGGCACGCATAGGAATCATGAAGATAGAATTATGAATATGCATGGAGTGATACATGATTGAATTCACTCCTACTGCCCCTGCCATACCAATCAAATAACCAATAGGTAATGCAATTAAAGAGATAATGATTTCCTGATAAAATAAATAGAGTGTTGAATCAAAAAAACTGCTGCCACTCATCGCAAGAATCGCAAATTCTTTTGTCTTATGTGTACAAAAGAATGAGTTAGCATAAACCATCATTAAACCACAAAAAATTATAACGACAAATGCGATAATACTTGATAATGGAACACTGACCTGTGAAAAAGATCCACCACTTGCAGCTGCTGTTTGATCCATTAACGTATCATTGTTAATAATATTAAAGAAGACAAATGATACAAAGACAGTAAAAAGAACCGTAATACCATAGGATATAGCCTGTTTCCTTTCACGTTTCAACATCTTACAGGCAAATTTAAATGTCCCCATGATTTTTACCTCCATGTGTATGGCGATAAGAGTTAATACGTGTCACTCTTAAGATATTTTCTTCTCCAGGAAAATAAACTGGATTCTGTTTTGTTTGTTTATAGATGTCTATGACTCCTTTCGCATCATCTACAATTTCAGTAAGTTTCATCAAGCCATACATTCTAGGAGGAAGAACATATAAAGGTACACCTGTATCCTTAAAGTGCAACTTAATTTCCATAAGCAGGTGTGGACAGCACATCACTACATCATATTGATCAATAACTTCGTGCATCAAGCTAAAGGGTGAGAAATCAATCTGTACTTGATTCTCTAAATGATTTTCTTTGATTTGTTTCTGCATACGTGTAGTGACATAGCTTGATGAGAAGCCACCCCCACAACAGATTAATATTTTTAATAGATTCATGGTGTATATTATATAAGATTATTTCATAGCACACTATTAATTTTCTGAACGTGAAAAAAAGTGCCATCTCTGGCACTTTAGATTACTTTGCTAACTGTTCTTTAGCTAAATCAGTTAAAGCCTTGAAACCTTCAGGATCAGCAATTGCGATTTCTGAAAGCATCTTTCTGTTAACGTTAACTTCTGCAAGTTTTAAACCGTGCATGAAAGTTGAATATGACATATCGTTCATTCTGCAAGCAGCGTTGATACGTGCAATCCAAAGCTTTCTCATTTCTCTCTTTAACTGTCTTCTATCTCTGTAAGCATACTTTAAAGAATGCATTACCTGTTCATGAGCTGTTTTATATAAAGCATGTTTGCTACCGAAGTAACCTTTAGCTAGCTTTAATGTCTTTTTTCTTCTGCGTCTAGTTGTAAATCCGCCTTTTACTCTTGCCATGTGTATATCCTCCTTAAAATTAACCTATTAGATACGAGACTTGATTCTCTTGTAATCTGATGGGTGTACTAATGTTGACTTAGCGAGATGCTTTTTCTGTTTATGTGTCTTATTATGTGATAAGTGAGATACGTATGCATGGCCTCTCTTTAATTTACCACTTGCTGTTTTCTTTAAGCGTTTCTTAAGACCGCTATGTGTTTTCATTTTTGGCATGATAAGTTTCCTCCTATTTTACTTTGCTTTTTTAGGTGCGAGCATTGCTGTCAATGTTCTTCCTTCTAGTTTAGCTGGCTTTTCAACGACGCAATATTCAGAACATTCCGCAATAAAATCGTCCATAATCTTCTGTCCAAGATCAACATGAGCCATCTGTCTTCCTCTGAAACGAATTGCTACCTTGACTTTATCGCCATCCTGTAACCATTTCAAAGTACGTTTAAGCTTCACGTTCTTATCGTGTACATCGATTGTTGGAGATAACTGCGTCTCCTTGATCGCAACAACTTTTGAATTCTTCTTCATTTCTTTTTGTTTCTTCTGCTGCTCGAAACGATACTTTCCGTAATCCATGATACGACATACCGCTGGCTTTGCCTTAGGAGCAACACAAACTAGATCAAGTCCTGCATCATAAGCACGATTCATTGCGTCTCTCTTGCTCATAACGCCTAACTGTTCTCCATTCTGATCAATAACCAATACTTCCTTAAAACGAATGTTTTCGTTAATTGGATCTTCCTTCTTTACTGGTTTTGTTCTATCATAACGTCTAATAAAAGCCACCTCCGCTTACTTCATATTAAATAAAAAGTGAGCGTACTAGCGCCCACTTATCGTTAGAGTTTAATCTAGTGACATTGGCCCATTGACTGTATCAATCGGGCGAGAAGTAGGCACTTCTTCTTTCCACTTTTTACCTGTTCATCTTACCCAATATACAGGTGTTTGTCAATAACTTTTTTTAATTTATTTTAGATTTCTGTAATAACACCATTCACCGCATGAATCTTTACGCCTCTATACTTTATAGTAGCCTTGACTGTGAGATTTTCTATATCCATCGGGCGTTCCATCTGTACAATCTTATAATCAATCATGACTCTTGTATTTTCTTCAAGTAACACCTTACTATTATAATAATCCTCAGTTAAAGTCTTATCTTTAGAAAGTGTCTCATTCACTTCACCAAGCTGACTAAAATCACCTACAGTAAAACTTGCTTGAGACATATTAACAGCTTTAGGAAAGAATGCCTGTGTGGCCACTAAATATGTTTCTTTTCCATCCATAAGGCCATAAGGATGTACACTCACACTTAAGACAACTTCCTTCTGTAGTCTGATTTTGTCTCTTATTTTCAACCCACAAAAAACCGCAACAACACATACCGCAAGTACAACAATCTGCCTGATTAGTTTACTATGTTTCACTGTTTATTCCCTCCTTTATCTTTTAGAAGGTTTAAACATCTGCTTAAAAGAAGAAGGAAGCGGTGCTTTAAAAGTCATTGTTTTATGTGTAAAAGGATGTGTGAATGCAAATTCATGCGCATGTAGACCTAATCTCTTTAAAGGATTTGTACGTGCACCATATTTCTTATCACCAATAATAGGATGATTCACAGAAGCCATATGAACACGAATCTGATTCTTACGCCCTGTATCTAAGAATACTTCCATCATTGTATAATCCTTAGATACTTCTAATGGCTTGTAGTGCGTAATAGCCAATTGTCCCTCTTTCGCAATACGCATCTTTAACTGTTTATCTTCTACAAGATGATTCTTTATTGTACCTGATTTACGACATTGTCCTTCTAATATCGCGATATAGCCTCTTGTTTTAACATACTTATTCCAGTTATGAGTTAATTCCTGATAAAGCTTCTTATTCTTCACAAACATAAGTACACCAGAAGTATCCTGGTCTAAACGATGTACAAGATAACACTGCTGTCTCTTCTTACGGCAATATTCCATCACCATATAAAAAGCTGTCTGATATTTATTATTACGTGTCTCTTCACTCACTAGTCCAGAAGGCTTATTGATCACAATCATATCATCATCTTCATAAAGAAGTTCAAAAGGAAGATTCGTCTTCTTACCAACTTCTACTTCATCTCCTGGATGTAATTCAAAGGCATGATAAGTCTGTACTTCACCATTCACCTGTACTGATTTATATTTCAATAAATTCTTACAATCATTTTTCTTCTTACGAGTATGCTCCACAAGAGAATCTAATAGTAATTCATCTTTTGTAACCTTATACATTCTTTTCCTCCAAATAACGTCTCACTTCTTCTTCTAAATACTGTGGACCTTTTTCTAATAATACAGAAAGAGGTTCATCTGTATGATTAATACAGCGTACATCCTCAAATCCTGCTTCAATTAATGTCTCTTTATCTTCACACTTTCCACAAAATGCGACAACAGGCTTATTGTATTTCTGCGCCAAGTGCAAGACACCTATTGGTGTCTTGCCATACAAAGTCTGATGATCCATTTTTCCTTCACCTGTAAAAATAATATCTGCTTCCTGGATTGCTTCTTCTAGATGTACTGTACGACTCACTGCATCAAATCCAGTCACTAATTTACCATTAAGTCCTGTCACAATTGCATAGCCCATACCTCCTGCTGCGCCTGCACCAGGTGTACATGAATCATCCTTATCAACTAATTCACTCATTATTTTCGCATAATGCTTCATTACCTGATCTGTCTTTTCTAGATCTTTCACCTTCTTTTGAGGACCAAAGACATAAGTAGCCCCTTCTTTTCCACATAGTGGATTAGTGACATCACATGCCCCTTCTACTTCTATACCTGATAAATCAAGGCGTGTTTTCTTAATATGATCAAGTGTTTCGAGTCCTCTCGCATTCATTGGAATACGCTGATCAAACTGATCAAAAAAACCATAACCCATACCACTTAATAGACCTATACCTCCATCATTACAAGCTGATCCACCCAAAGTCAAAAGGAAACGTTTAACACCATGATCATAGGCATATTTCATCATTTCTCCTACACCATAAGATGTTGCTTCCGTTCCGTTCTTTTCTTCTTCAGTCAGGTAATCAAGTCCACACGCCTGTGCACTTTCTATAATAGCAAGATCATCCACAATAGCGAGTTTTGCATGAACTGTCTTAAATAGTGGTCCCGCTACCTCTATTTCATGAATATCACCATGTAGATAACAATTCATGACTTCCATTGTCCCTTCACCACCATCAGCTAAAGGACAAATATGTACATTATTATAAGCTCTCTGTACTGCTTCTCCTGCAGCATATGCAGTCATACTTTCTTTAAAAGAATCAAATGCAGCAAGTATTTTCATCACTTATCACTCCCTGTATGTATTCTAACACAAAAAAGAGGCTGTAACGGGTAAATAACTCATTATAGTTTCATAAAAAGCAAAAGACGGACCGAGGTCCGTCTTTTGTGGTATATTTAGTTTGCAATGATACACCAACAAGATTATACGGCATATCAGACATATGCGCTAC
>NZ_RCYB01000088.1 GCF_004168205.1 Catenibacterium sp. co_0103
CCCTGCAAATATCGGCGTTGCTTTTTCCTTTGTCTGTCTACGCCTTGATTTTATCTGTTCCTGCACACGATAGAACATTTCCTTGTCAATAATCGGCTCATGCGTGTTTTCTACTCGAAACCATTCACTTTCGGGTTTTCGTACTTTCTTCTTGCTTTTGAAAGAAATAGTTGACTGTCGATTATGAACGCTGTTTCCGATATAGACTTCACTTTTTAAGATTGCCTTAACATGAGCAATCGTCCATTCATAACGCTTGCTGTCGGGCTTTCCCTCAAAGATATGTGCAAAAGTACCGTACCTTGTAAAATTCAGCCAAGACGCTGTCGGAACTTTTTCTTCTCGCAGTACCTTTGTGATTTTGGCACTACCGTAACCTTGATAGGCTAGGGAGAAGATTTTTTCAACAATCCATTTTGTTTCCTCATCAACCAGCAGTTTTCCTTTGATGTCGGGGTGTTTCTTATATCCTAACGGAGCATAAGCCCCATAATACGCACCCTCTGCAAATTTTGTCTTAAATGCAGATTTCACTTTACGGCTTGTATCTCTTGCCACCCATTCATTGAACATAAGTTGTTCAGGAAGGGTATTAGTGAACAGGCAGAAACCAGTATTCATGCAGGTTTGCGACGAGATGGCTCTCAGTAGATAATCTCTTAAACAGCGTATAACTGACAATCACATATTGTTTCATAGGGAGAATGATGATTTATGTCACATTCTCCCTTTTTCTATTTCAGAATTGAGGTGATTGTTATGAACACACAAATTATCGCCATCGCCAACCAGAAAGGCGGCGTTGGCAAGACAACCACTTGTGCCAACTTGGGGATTGGTTTGGCACAGGCAGGAAAGAAAGTCCTGCTGATTGACAGCGACCCACAAGGCAGCTTGTCCATCAGCTTAGGCAATCCTCAACCAGACAAGCTACCCTTCACCTTATCCGATGCAATGGCAAAAATCCTCACCGATCAGCCTATCATCCCCGGCGAAGGCATCCTGCATCACCCGGAAGGTGTGGACTTGCTCCCAGCAAACATTGAGCTTTCTGGCATGGAAGTATCTCTGGTAAACGCTATGAGCCGAGAAACCATCTTGCGGCAATATCTGGACACGCTCAAGGGACAATACTCCCATATTCTCATTGATTGCCAACCGTCCTTGGGTATGCTTACGGTCAATGCTCTAGCCGCTGCAAACAGGGTTTTAATCCCTGTCCAAGCAGAATACCTACCCGCCAAAGGTTTGGAACAGCTACTTACCACCGTCAGTAAAGTAAAGCGGCAAATCAATCCAAAGCTCCAGATTGACGGTATCCTGCTGACAATGGTAGATAATCGCACCAACTTTGCCAAAGACATCAGCACATTGCTCAGAGATACCTATGGCAGCAAAATCAAAGTGTTTGGTGCGGAGATTCCCCATTCTGTTCGGGCAAAGGAAATCAGTGCTGAAGGCAAGAGCATCTTTGCCCACGACCCTAACGGCAAGGTGGCAGAAGCATATCAATCTTTGACGAAGGAGGTGTTGAAACTTGAAAAGCAGCGTGAAAAAAATAGAGCTGGCATCGGTAGATGATTTGTTCTCTACTGAGGAAAGCCGTGCGGATGACCAGAGAGAGCGAGTACAAAATATTCCTCTTTCAGAGTTACACCCTTTTAAGAACCATCCGTTCAAAGTCAAGGATGACGATGCCATGTTCGATACTGCCCAAAGCATTAAGGAATATGGCGTTTTAGTCCCGGCGATTGCAAGACCCGATCCTGATGGTGGATATGAACTTGTAGCTGGACACCGTCGCCACCGTGCCAGCGAACTGGCTGAACAAGAAACCATGCCTGTCATTGTTCGTGATTTGGACGATGATGCCGCTACCATCATCATGGTTGACAGCAACTTACAGCGTGAAAGCCTGCTCCCCAGCGAACGAGCCTTTGCCTACAAAATGAAGTTAGATGCAGTCAAACATCAAGGAGCAAGAACAGATTTAACTTCCCGACAAGTTGTCGGGAAGTTGGAAATGGCTGATGTGGTTGGAGAAAAAGCTGGTGATAGCGGACGACAGGTACAACGCTATATTCGCCTGACAGAACTGATCCCCGAACTGCTGGATATGGTGGATGAGAGAAAGATCGCTTTCAATCCAGCCTATGAGCTGTCCTTCCTCAAACCAGAGGAACAGATTCAGCTTTTGGACGCTATGGAAAGTGAACAGTCCACTCCCTCTCTATCCCAAGCACAGCGTCTCAAGAAATTCAGTCAGGAGGGGCATCTGTCCATTGATGTGATGCGAGCCATCATGGGTGAGGAAAAGAAAAGCGAACTGGATAAGGTCACACTGTCCTCAGATACCCTGCGGAAGTATTTTCCCAAAAGCTACACCCCCCAGCGGATGCAGGAAACCATCATCAAACTACTGGAACAATGGCAGCGAAAACGACAAAGAGATCAGGAGCGTTGAAAGGAGAGCCTATGAGAGATATTTCAGCAAGAGAGCTGAAAGGTCACAATATTCTCTCTGTTGAGAGATTTGCAGACAAAACCAAGTGGATGATTGAGTTCGTTGTACGCAAAGCCGAGAATGCCTATGGCAGTCCGGGCGATGAGATGCGTTTGTTTCTGGATGATGGCGGTTATGAAGCCGCCATCACCAGCCAAAAAAACCAAGAAATCAAAATCAAGCGGTATGCCCGTATCATTGAGGGACACATCCTCGATTTTAAGCCGGACAAGCACCGCAGAAACTAATTAAAACTTAAAAAGGAAGGAATGACCATGTCTACACACATCAAAATTGCAGATGCAATTCGGGACTATTATGAAATGCTGGAACAGTTGTCATCAGAAGAACTGGAACAGCTTATACCAAGTGTTCTCAAATTAGAGGGCAACGCTATCAATCAAGAGCAGTGCTCGACACCACCGTTTTTCTGCCAAACGAAAACATACAGCGATTAAAACCACAGCCTTTTGGACTGTGGCTTTTTTGTACCCAAATTTAAGAGAGGAGCGTTTTTATGGCTGTTTTTCGTGTGCAGAAAACGGAAGATTATACCGTTATGAGTAATTATCATCTTCGAGACAAAGGATTGTCCCTTAAAGCAAAAGGATTGTTGTCGCAAATGCTTTCTTTGCCGGAGGATTGGGACTACACACTCTCTGGACTGTCTTACATCAACAAAGAGAGCAAGGATGCCATCCGCAATGCCGTTAAGGAACTGGAAGCAGCAGGCTATGTGATCCGCCGTCAGACCATCGACGCAAACGGGAAATTCAGCGTCAATGAGTACATCATCTATGAGCGTCCTGTTGCTGTCCCGTCATTGGATGTACCGCCGTCGGATGTACCGTCATCGGAAAACCCGACAACGGAAAAACCGTCATCGGAAAATCCAACGCAATTAAATACTAAGAAATCAAATACAGAAAAACAAAATACGGATGGACAAAATACCGATTCATTTCCTTTCCCTTTCACCCCTTCCCAGCAGCAGGTAAAACAGACAGAACGGAAACGAAAAGAAATGATGTCCGCTGAGAACATAGAAATCTATCGAGAAATCATTTTGGAGAACATCGGGTATGAGCATCTGAGAAAAGAGATTGCACCGTATGAGGACGATTTGGATGAAATTGTGGAGCTGATGGTGGAAACTGTCTGTGCCAATCGGGAAAGCATCCGTGTGGCAAGCAGCACCTTTCCCCATGAGATTGTGCGATCCCGCCTTTTGAAGCTGGATGGTGAACATATCAGCTTTGTGATGCAGTGCATGAGAGAGAATACCACGAAAGTCCGAAATATGAAGCAATATCTCCTGACTGCTCTGTTCAATGCCCCTACCACCATCAATAATTTTTACACATCGCTTGTCAATCACGATATGCACAGCGGTGCGATCTAAGCCGCTGAAGGAGGAAAACAAATGGAACAGATGGAAATTTTCAAGAACCCTGAGTTTGGCAGTATCCGAGTTATTGAGGAGGACGGAAAGTATTTATTTTGTGGGATGGATGTAGCAAATGCGTTGGGATATGCAAAACCCCGTAACGCTATAAATGCTCATTGTCGGTACGCCCTAAAACGGGGCGTACCTCATCCGCAAAGTTCAGACAGCGTAATTAACATGACTTTCATTCCAGAGGGCGATGTTTACCGTCTGATTATACACAGCAAGCTGCCCTCGGCAGAACGGTTTGAGCGATGGGTGTTCGATGAAGTGCTGCCCTCCATCCGCAAGCATGGAGCGTACATTACCCCCGAAAAGCTCTGGGAGGTTGCTACATCACCCGAAGCACTGATGAAGCTCTGCTCCGACCTGTTGGAAGAACGGCAGGAAAACGCAGTCTTGCGAAACCTCAATGCCGTCCTGCAAGAAAAGGATCTGTACTTTGACAAGTTCGTACAAAACGGTTACTGCACCAATCTCCGCATTACGGCAAAGGAATTGAATGTGCCGGAACGCCGCTTTGTACGATTTCTGCTGGAACAGGGTTTTGTCTATCGCTCCACCTCTGGTAATGTCCTGCCCTACAACAAACCAGAGAACGAGGGACTGTTTTGTGTCAAAGACTATTACAACAATGGCTTTTTTGGTGCATATACCCTCGTCACTCCTGTTGGGAAACATTATTTTGCAGAACAGCGTGAGTATATTCTGCTGACGATCTGAAGGAGGAGCTTTTATGAGTAATGGGAAAACCATTGGGCAGCTGATGGAAGAAGCTCGCATCAAAGCTGGTGCGAAAAATTATGCTGGGCATGATTACATGGATTTGATGCGATTTGATGAGCATACCCGTCACATGATTATTTTCGATGTTCTCAGCCATGAATCCCCGGTCGGCTTCAAGGGTGAGCGTATGCGTCTGTTTCTCTCGGATGCTGGCTATGAACGGGCAAAAGAGAGCGAAGCCAAAGGATTTACCAAAATCTTGAGTCATGCCGATGTGCGAAACGGACATCTGTATTACAACAAGAACAAAGACCAGATCCGATGAGGTGGTTTTGTGCGTAATATAGTTCTCTATCAACAGTTCTATCCACCTTAACAAATCCGATACTGCTGTTCTATCTCTATGCGAAAGGAGGCATTGACCTATGCAGGAAGAAGTTGAAAACAGGACTTTAACGCTGGTTGTCAGCGGCACAAAGTTCACTGGAAGATTGCTCAAAACTGCCATCACCAAGTACATGGCACACCGCAAAGAAAAGAAAATGCAGAAAATCAGGGATATGACTGTGACTCCCAAGGGAAAACAGAGCGTCAAGCAGCTGATTGGGCAGAATCAGGGGGTATCTACCATTGAGATCACAGACCCCTCCATCAAAGAGTTTGAACGGATCGCCCGTAAATACGGTGTTGATTTTGCTGTGAAAAAAGACCGAAGCTGTGACCCTCCCAAGTACCTGATTTTCTTCAAGGCTCGTGATGCAGATGCACTCACGGCTGCTTTTACCGAATACACTCAAAAAAAGGTCAGGAAAGCTGAGCGTCCGTCTGTGCTGGAGAAGCTAAACCACTTCAAAGAAATGGTGAAGAACACCGTGGTAGACCGCAATAAACACAGGGAGAGAGAACGATGAAACAAATCAATATCAAAAAACTGGTGCTGCTGAATCTGCCTTATCTCCTTGTTGGACTGTTTGCTACCAATTTCGGTGAAGCCTGGAGAATGGCAGAGGGTGCAAACGCTTCGGAGAAAATGATGGAGCTGCTTTCCGCTTTGCCTGTTGCTTTTGGCAATCCGTTGCCCAGCTTTCATCCATTGGACTTGCTGATTGGACTATGCTGTGGTGCAGTCCTCCGTCTGGCTGTCTATCTGAAAGGCAAAAATGCCAAAAAATATCGGCATGGTACAGAGTACGGCTCTGCCCGCTGGAGTGCATAATTTTAAGTGTAAATGACACATACATGGACGCACAGGAGGTTATGCACATGACTGATTATAGCAAAATTACAGCCCTTTACTCCCGCCTTTCCGTGGGCGACGAGGACAGGGACGGCGGCGAGAGCAACAGCATACAGAACCAAAAAATATTTTTGGAGAACTATGCCAGAGGGCAGCACCTGACCAATATCCGGCACTACATCGACGATGACGAAAGCGGCAGGTTTTTTGACCGTTCCGCCTACTCCCGCATGATGGACGATGTGGAAAACGGGAAAATCGGTGTCTGTATTATGAAAGACCTTACCCGTTGGGGGCGTGACTATCTCCAAGTCGGAAACGCGATGGAGATATTCAGACGGAACAATGTGCGCTTTATCGCGGTCAACAACGGCATTGACAGCGAGAAACCCGACACATTGGAGTTTGCGCCCTTTATCAATATCATGTCGGAGTGGTACGCAAAGGACATCAGCAAGAAAGTGAAAACGGGCATTAAGACCAAAGGCATGAGCGGAAAGCCGATTGTCACCGAAGCCCCCTACGGTTATGTCAAAGACCCGGACAACAAGGATTTTTGGATAATCGACGAGGAAGCCGCCGAGGTTGTCCGTTTGATTTTCCGTCTGTTTATCGGCGGGAAGAACCGCAATCAAATCGCCGTATATCTGACACAGGAGCAAATCCCTACCCCCACTTTCTATATGAAAGACCGCGGGCGGGGAACCTGTAAAAATAAGACGCTCAACGAGGATAACCGCTGCAAGTGGAACAAAGTTACCTTGACCAATATCCTCACACGGCAGGAGTATTGCGGAGATGTAGTCAACTTCAAGACCACAAAGCATTTCCGGGATAAACATAACCACTATGTAGACCGGAGCCAGTGGCACATCACAGAAAATGTGCATGAGCCGATTATCAGCCGCAGCGATTTTGAAACCGTACAGCGGATTTTGGAAAACGCACCCGTCAGGCGCCCCAACGGGGACGGGGAAATCCACCCTCTGTCCGGCTTACTTTTCTGTAAGGACTGCGGCGCAAAAATGCACATTCGTATAGATTACCGGAACGGCGGCAAGCGGCACGTTGCTTTTTGCAGCGAGTACCACAAGGGAAAAGCCAAGAACCCCAAATGCCATTCCCCACACATCATGGACGCGGACTTGCTCATGCAGACCATCGCGGAAGTGCTGAAGAAAATCGAGGACTATTCTATCAGCAACCGGGCGGAGTTTGAAGCCTTAGTGAAAAAGAACCTTGCCATGCAGCAGACCGACCAGACCAAAAAGCAGCAGAAGCGTATTCCGCAAATCACGACACGCCTTGAACAGATTGACAAGGTGCTGAACAAGCTCTATGAGGACAACGCCCTCGGCACGATCCCGCAAGACCGTTATGAGCAAATGTCGCAGAAGTATTCGGAAGAATACTACGCGCTGAAAACGGAGCTTTCCACACTCCAAGAGCAGCTATCCGCTTATGAGAACGCGGGAGGACGGGCGCAGAAGTTTTTGAAGCTGACGGAACGCCATGCCGCCTTTACCGACCTGACCCCCGCCATTCTCAACGAGTTTATCAGCCGGATTGAAGTGCATGAGCGCGACCAGAAAAGGGCGAGATACGCAATCCAGCACATCAGCATATATTTCAATTATATCGGCAAGTTTGAGAATGAAGTGACACAGCTTGCAGAGCCGACCGAGCAGGAAATCCGGCAAATGCGGGAGGAAATCGAAGAAGCCAAAAAGGAAAAGAGCCGCGCCTACCACCGGCAGTATTCAAGGGAGTACCGGGCGAGAAACCTTGAAAAGCAGCGGGAGTATGACCGTATCAAGGCGCGGGAATACCGGGCAAGGAGAAAGGCGCAGGCAGCCGCCGCACAGCCCACACAGTAAAACAGAATAACCATCAACCAAGAGGGATTTTCCGAACTACGGGAAATCCCTCTTTTGCGCGTGTGCCGGGCATGGCACTAATTCAGTCGGAGATAGTCTGACCACAGGTATTTACCGCCAAGTGTAGTGAACCACA
>NZ_RCYB01000089.1 GCF_004168205.1 Catenibacterium sp. co_0103
CCTGCATCATCATATGATCATTTTCATCTGTAGCACAGACAATGGCAACCTTGTGATGAGATATTCCTCTATATGCAACCTGTTTACCTCGACGCATATAGAAGCAGGTCGTCTTGCTTGTCTCCAAGACTTGAGCCTCACCCTCTAGAGGCATTTTATATAGTTCCAGTTCAATGAAGTGAAGCCACTGGTCCAAAGTAAAATGAGACCAGTAGAATAAGGTGTTGGTTCTATCACTAAAAGACTTGTGACAGTCAAGACAGATATATCTCTGATGTCCGTTCTTATCTTTTCCATTCTTTTTGAAATGAACTGAACCACATATAGGGCATGCTTTATGAGATGGATCAATGTCTTCATCATCCTGTTCATATAATGATTCAATAAGTTTATTTACATAATCCTTATCCTTAGATCTTAAATAGTTTTTTACCTGGTTTTCAGTTATCATAGCACTCACCTGACCTTTTAAGATCATTTTACAACTATTCGAGAAATGATGATTTGAGTTAGGTGGCTATAAAGTAGAAAAATAGGCGTTAAGTTAAATTTAATGATCTAGTAGCAACATTTTTCATAAACTTAGCGATTTTATTTGTGGAATTTTATTTTAATATAGTATATCTCACTATATATAATAAAAAAGCATGATATACAGGAGATAATATGAGTTACAGTATTTCAACTTTTGAAAAAGAACTGTATGACAGTAATATATATGAGATAGTAAAGATTGTGTTAAGGGAGATGATTATATGGAAGAAAGGAATAATTTTGCGAAGGGAACGGTTTCTACACATATATTATCTATTGCAGGACCAATGATCGTAGCACAGTTGATTAATGTACTCTACAACGTGATAGATAGAATATATATAGGACGTATTCCTCATACTTCAACACTAGCTATGGGAGGACTGGGAATATGTCTTCCTATTATTTCTATAGTGATTGCATTTGCGAACTTGTTTGGTATGGGTGGTGCCCCACTTTGTTCAATTGCGAGAGGGAGAGGTAATAATAAAGAAGCAGAAGAGATTATGGGAAATGCTTTCTGTTTGTTAGTACTATTTGGGATTGGTTTAATGATTATTGGTTTTCTTTTTAAAGAGAAGATCTTATGGCTCTTTGGAGCAAGTACGCATACTTTTAAGTATGCGAATGATTATTTAATTTGAATACCCATAATCTGCAGAAACAGTCTTTTTTATCTTTGTTTGTTCTTTGTTTCTAATACTGTTTAAGAGGAACTTATTAAAGACGTGTTTATAGCATACCTGTGGTTTGTGGGTATTCAAATTATTTAACTATATACTTGTTAGGGACTGTGTTTGTGTTAATAGGACTAGGTATGAATAGTTTTATTAATAGTCAAGGATTTGCGAAAATAGGAATGATGACAGTACTGATTGGTGCTGTATTGAATATTATATTGGATCCAATATTTATATTTTTATTTAATATGAATGTGAAAGGTGCAGCACTTGCAACAGTACTGTCACAGTTTGTATCTGCTTTATGGACAATACACTTCTTAAGAAGTGATCAAACAATACTTAAGTTAAAGAAAGAGTGTATGTATTTAAAACCTTATTATGTAAAGCGTATATTCTCTTTAGGGACTGCAGGATTTATGATGGGTATTACGAATTCTATAGTATCTATTGTATGTAATTCTACTTTACAACTATATGGTGGTGATCTCTATATAGCGATTATGACTATTATTAACTCTATTAGAGAAGTTGTGCAGTTACCAGCCCAAGGGTTTGGAAATGCCTCTCAGCCAGTACTAGGATATAATTATGGGGCTAAAGAATATAAACGTGTCTTATCAGCAATACGTTTTGTGACACTCTTATGTTTTGGGACAATGTTTGTTATATGGGTATTAATTACTGCTTTCCCACAATACTTTATTAATATCTTTACTCATGATCCTCATATGACTAAACATGCAATTATTTATATTAAATTATATTTTGCAGGATTCTTTATGCAGTCATTACAGATATGTGGTCAGTCTGTGGCAGTAAGACTAGGCAAATCTAAACAGGCTATCTTCTTTTCTATCTTTAGAAAAGTGATTATAGTAGCTCCTTTGACTATTATTCTTCCACGTTTTATTGGAATTGAAGGTGTATTTATTTCAGAAGCTATTAGTAATTTTATAGGTGGCGGTGCTTGTTATATGACTATGTGGTTAACTATTGGAAAGAGCTTAAAGAAAGAGATTTCTTAGAAAAGAGATCTCTTTTTCTATTATTCTTATGTAATGCTTGTGAATAATATAAATATAGTACTTTCTCTATTGCATCAAACTAACACTAAGAATATCATTGTATATAAGATATATAGTAAGGGAAGGAAAAATATGAATAAGAAACAGATAATGATAGCTGCAGGTGCAGTTGTATTTATTGGTGTAGGTGCTGCTGCTTATGCGTTAAGTGGTCCTAAACTAGAACTTAAGACTAATAAGGTGAATATAGAATATGGAACTACATATACACCTAAACTTAAGGATATAGTAAAAGACTATAAGGATTTTAATACAGATGATTTAGAAATAATCAATAAGATACCTAATGAGAAGGATAAGACTTATCCTGCAGTAGGTAAGTATAGTATTACTGTGAAGTATAAGAAGAAGTCTTTGAAACAGAGTGTTATTGTAAAGGATACCAAAGCACCTGAAGTAGTATTACCTGCTGATATAGAGATATTACAAGGTACAGACCTTACTACATTTAATTTCAAGTCTCTAATGAATATTAGTGATCTATCTGAAACAAGTATTGAGATTGATACAAGTAAGGTAGATATGAATACTCCTGGACAGTATGATTTTAATGTTACAGTAAAGGACAAGTATAATAATGAAACCAAGAAGACCGGTAAGGTCACTATTATTGCGAAACCAGTGATTAATAATAATGAAGAAGTTGTACATGAGACAGTGAAGAATAAAGATGGTACTACAAGTGTAAAGACTAAGGTACAGAAGAAACAGAGTTCTAATACAAATAGAACTTCTAATAATTCTTCTTCAAACAACAGCAATTCTTCTGGAAGCAGTAATACTTCAGGTGGTTCTTCTTCAGAAACTCATAAAGGATCATTAACAGTTGAAATGGATCCTAAATATCACTGGGAAGGTGATCATTCCTATGGTGATGGTGCAGAAATTAATGGTGAAGACTTTGATAAGTTAACTGGTGGAGATTGGAAGAACTGGGATTATTAAAAATAATATATCTTTCCCTCAGGGAGACTACTATAAGTGCTCTCCCCTTTCTTAAGTAAAACAGTCAGGTTTAGATGCCTGACTGTTTTACATTATCAATAACTTCATTTAGGATTTCATCTAATTCATCAATAGCATAAACCTTCTTACCTGCTTTACGTTCTTCTTCAACTAATAGAAGTTCTTCTCTTAACTTCAACATCTCTTCCCTATAATCATTATCCATATAAGTTTGTCTATGCTGATTATTATACCATAGTTCTAAATAAATATATTATGCTCACTCTCATTTTGATGAATACTATTTGCATTATGTTCTAGATAGTGTATAATAGTCTCAATTTTGGGATTAAATTCAGGAGGGTAAAAATGAAAACGAGTAATGGTAAGCAGTTAGCTAAAAAGATGTTAATTGCGATGATTTGTGGTCTTGCCTGTGGGTTTGGCTGCATTATGTTAAGAGAACACTTAATAAGTAGTGGTCAGACTGATCTTTGGACAAAGATCAATAAATTATTCTTTCAGGATATTACACAGCCTACAGCAACTAAAGCTGTTGGGATCTTCTATATTGTAGGTCAGTTATTTGTTAATTCATTACAGCTTATTATTGTACCTATGGTATTTGTATCTATTACATTAGCTATTTCAACTATCACAGATACAAAGAAGTTAGGTAGAATTTCTACTAAGACTATTTTAACTTTCTTTATTACAACTGTATGTGCATTATGTTTTGCAGGTGTAATTGCCTCTATTGTATATCGTTTAGGTTTCTTTAATGCAGTAGGTAAAGCAGCAGTAACAATCCAGCAGGGTTCTACTGGTTCTAACCCATTAAACATTATTTTAAATATTATTCCTAACAACCTTATTTCAGCTTTCTCTACTAATGGTAACGTACTTGCTATCGTGTTTATAGCAGTTGCTATGGGTCTAGCAATGAATACATTAGAAGAAGAAACAAAGACTCTAAAGAAGTTGTTCGAAGAAGTATCTAAGATTATTACTTTATTCTTATCATTTGTAGTTAATAAGTTTGCCCCTATTGGTATCTTCTGCTTATTAACTAGAACATTCGCAATTTATGGAATTGATTCATTAAGACCAGCACTTGCTTATGTTGTTACAGTTGTTATTGCATTATTTATATATTTATTCTTAGCTTATCCAATCTATTTAATGTCTATGGCTAGAGTAAATCCAAAGCCATTTATGAAGAAGATGGTTAAGGTTGCTTTGTTTGGTTTCTCTACTTCTTCTAGTGCTGCAACTCTTCCAATCAATAAGAGAACAGTAACTGAAGAATTAGGTGTAAATGATCAGATTGCATCATTTGTATTACCTTTAGGTATGACAATCAATATGGATGGTACAGCAATCATGCAGGTTATTGCAGCTATGTTTATTGCAGCAAGTTCTGGATATAAAGTAACATTCATGTCTATGGCAGTTATTGCAGTACTTGCATTAATTGCATCAGTTGGTACTCCAGCTGCACCAGGTGCAGGTGCTGTGATCCTATTTACTATCTTAACTGGTATGGGTTATACAAACGATGCAGCATTACTTGCATATTCATTAATTCTTTCAATCAATAGACCTATTGAAATGTTAGTTACTTCACTTAATGTAGTTGGTGATGCTTCTACTTCAGTTATTGTAGCTAAGAAAGAAAATATGATTGATAGCGAAGTATATAAAGGATAGAAGTTCTTTCTAGAAAAGGAGTCAGAAAAATTAAATCTGACTCCTTTTAATGTATACTTGAAATATTCTAATAATTATGTATAATACTTATGAAGAGAGCTAGAAGATAGGGTAGCTTTTAGAGAGCCGCCTTGTTGAAAGGTTTTCTAGTAAGAAAGAGGCTTCTGATGGTGTCCTTTGAAAGGGTGCTTTAATCAGAGGCTTTTTTGCTTTCTCCTTTTAAATAATCATAGATTCTAATCAGCCTTCTTAAGTTTGTTCGAGTAGAAGGTTTAGAATTCTTTAATATATCGTTGTCCTGTTCAAACTTACTTTTTAAATAATTTTCTAGATCAATCAGATTTACTTGCTCTTTTTTAAGTAAGCTATATTTATCATTTGCTTATCAATATCAGATATTTCTTTTAAAATGCTTTCTATACTAATTTGAGGATGTTTGCTTCGATCTCTTCTTATTGTATTAGAGATTATTTCCTCAAAATCATTTACAAGTAACTTATCAATCCCTTCTATTCTCTGATATTTATCCTCATATAAAGAATTAACAAGTAATTTGCCTGAAACTTGTTTTGCTAGCGTTGGTGCATAATCTAATAGATCTTTTATATCATATTTAAGATCATGCATCACAATATTTCTATACCATTGATCTGCAGATATACCTTTTAAACCAATCAGACTAACTGTTTCGGTTATTCCTATGGAGATTACTAATTCATCATTTGCAATTCTATCATCATCAATTGCAACTACTTTAATATTTTCAGTAGGTTCATTTGATAATGTAAATAAATATAATTCATCTTTTAATAGTCTTAATAAACGAACAGGTATTTTCATTTTCTTTTTTCCGATTGCATTATAAATTATGATTTATATTTTCATTCTTTTTGTGAAATTCTTTCAAATCTAATTCACGTTTCAATTCTTCCTCTGACGGCAGATAGGTGAAATATTTCGATGCAAATATCTGGTGATTATCTTCAGGAAGTGTATATTTTACAATAGAATCTCCCTTAACTGCACAAAGTACAATCCCTATAGGCTGCGTATCCCCTTCATTCATCATTTCACGAGTATAATAATTCACATACATCTGCATTTGTCCTAAATCCTGATGGGTCAGTTTCCCCATTTTCAAGTCAACAAGAACAAAGCATTTCAAAATATAGTTGTAAAATACAAGATCAATAAAAAAATCCTGTCCATCCAATGTAAATCTCTTTTGGCGTGCTACAAAGGAAAATCCTCTTCCAAGTTCCAAAAGGAAATGTTGAAGATGATCAATTAATGCCTTTTCCAAATCTCCTTCATACACATGAGTGTCCGGCTGAATTTGCAAGAATTCCATAACATAAGGATCTTTCACTATTTTCTCATATTCTGGTTTTGGCTCCGTTGTCTGAATTTCTTTTGCAACTGCAGTCTTATCCTGGCTTGCTAAAACACGCTGATAATACATCGTGTTAGTCTGTCGTTCTAGCTGACGAACACTCCAGGCTGCTTTTGCACATTCCTCCATATAAAACGTTCGTACCTGTTCATCATTAATACGCATCAAGACACGATAATGTGACCAGCTCAATTCAGGACACAGTGTGTCTCGAATTGGAAAAGTGCAATAAAACTGCCTCATCTTACGAAGATTTGATTTATCAAAACCTTTTCCAAACTCTGCTGTCAGCTGCTCTGAAAGATATTCCAATAATCTCTTTCCATATTCTGCACGATCATTTTCTCCACATGCTTTAAAAATCTGTTCTCCAATTTCCCAATAAGTTGTTACCATAGCAGAATTTACGGCTGTGCTCAAACGATGCTGTGCAAACACAATAGAATTACGAATGGAATGATAAGTCTGTTCTGCATTTTGATTTTTTTTGTAAATCATAATCCATGCTCTTACTCCCCCCCTAAATTTCTAAAATAGAACTTACTGTCCTTCTATTGATTCAATATTTTCAATCCGCATTGGCTTAACTACCTGTTTATCTTTTTACTCTGTATAGTGAATTACTACGACTTAATACTTCGTATTTGAAGTAGTAGCTTCTAGGATGCTTGAGCATCCATTTAAGAAGACTGATATTTAATTCTCCACCTATTGCCAGGCTATCCTTATTCTTATTGCGTATCCGCTTCGCCTCTACTGTATAGGACATTTACATCCACAACGCTACTTTTACGTATGATGTCAATGCACCATTTGCATCTGCATTCAACACTTTTCCAGTAGCTGTTCTGTACTGTCCACAATGTATTCTTTTACCACTGAAATGATATTCTTCACTATCATAATTCTTATAGACTGATATGACATCCTTATCTCAGAAGCTTGCTTTTGAAGTGTAGGATTTTTCCCTCCATTACAAATGTAATGCCATTCAATTCACAGAGATATTCAAGCTTGTCTCTCAGTTTTCCGTATAGATTATTAACGAAGGTCTGCATGTTCCTTGATGGACTGTAATCTTGCATTTTCCTTATTGAACCACTGGTTAATGGACTTCAGTCTTCTTCCATCAATGATGAATGTTTCCACTCTGTTTGATACAGCAGTGACAAGATTATTAATACCTAGATTTAGTGCCAATGCATTTGATTTATTAAAATTTCTTTGAATGCATTCAGCTTCATAGATGTACTGAATTTCAAAGTACCTGGCATCTGGGGCTAGTATAAATTTAGTGCCAGTCAAATAGAGAAAATATCTAAAAAAAAGAATTGAAAAACATTCGAAAGAATACTAGTCTGAAACGTGAAAATAGAGGTGTTAAACATGTCAGAAAAT
>NZ_RCYB01000090.1 GCF_004168205.1 Catenibacterium sp. co_0103
ACGAAATGAAAAAAAGATACCCACAAGGTGGGTATCACAACTGTCAGGTTGTTGTCCTCCTTATGGGTACCATTTTAGACCGGATGTTCATTTATTATTCAACATCAAAGTCGTCTGATAAGTCTTCACCATTAGTAGCGATGACTTTCTTATACCAGTAGAATGAATCTTTCTTATAACGGTCAAGAGTTCCTACTTCTTCATCTGTAGTATCTACATAGATAAAACCATATCTCTTTCTGATACCTTCATGAGTTGATACTAAGTCGATTGCTGACCAAGGGCAGTAACCCATCATTTCGATGTTTTCAGTAACAGCCTTATGTAACTGTTCGATATGTGCTCTTAAGTATGCAATTCTGTAGTTATCATGAACACGACCATCTTCTAATGTATCGTAAGCGCCTAAACCATTTTCAGTAACGATCATTGGTAAATGATAACGAGAATACATTTCTCTCATAGTTGCTAAGAAACCATCAGGGTCAATTTCCCAACCGAATTCAGTCTTCTTAAGGTTTGGATTTGCATATCCCTTATAGTAACCTGCTTCACCGCACGATGACTGCTGGTCTGCACCTGAATCTAATTCCTCATCAGCACTTGAATGCTGTACAGTTGCAGTTGAATAGTAGTTGAAACCAATGAAGTCTGGATGTGCATTCTTCATAGCTTCTTCATCACCTTCAGCAAATGTTGGTGTTGCATCATTTTCTTCTAAGTAAGTCCATACTAAGTTATTGTATTTTCCATAAACAGCCATATCTAAATATAACCAGTTTCTGATTGCGTTGAATTCCTGAGCTGCTAAATTATCTTCTGGCTTGCAAGTTGCTGGATATACATAAGAAATATTTGGAGCTGGACCAATCTTAGCATTTGGAAGCATTTCATGACATAAAACCATAGCTTTAGCCTGAGCAACTAACATATGGTGGTTCTGCTGATATACTTCTTTTAATACATTTGTAGTACCTTCAGGAATTCTTAATGTACCAATAATTGGACCAACTAAAGTAAGCATATTCTGTTCGTTGATAGTTAACCAGTATTTAACTCTATCACCGAAGTTTTCAAACATAACCTTTGCGAAGTTAACGAACCAGTCTACTGATTCAGGATTAGACCAAGAACCTCTCTTGTCTAATGCATCAGGCATATCAAAGTGGAACATAGTCACTAATGGTTCGATATTATATTCTAAACATGTATTAATCACATCATTGTAATGATCGATACCTGCCTGGTTTACTTCACCAGTTCCATTAGGAATGAGTCTAGTCCAAGCGATTGAGAAACGGTATGTCTTGAATCCCATTTCAGCCATTAACTTGATATCTTCTTTATAACGATGATAGTGATCTGCACATACATCTAAAGATGCAGTTCCTGCTGGTAATTCTTTAACATCCTGACATGATGGCCCTTTACCATCTGATAAATTAGCACCTTCTACCTGATAAGCTGAAGTAGATGCACCCCATAAGAAATCTTTTGGAAAAGCTTTTAATTTGTTGTCTAACATTTATGAGTCTCCTTTTCTTTTTTTCTGACACCATTATAACGGAAGATTTTAAAAATCATAATTCTTTTCAAGAATAGAAAAAAAGAGAAAATATTTTCACATTTTCTCGCTTATCCTACACTTTTTTAAAAGTATCTTAAATTTTCTTTTCCATTAAGTATCTTAGAAGTCTTTCTCCACGTCTTTCATTGATTTGTTCTTCAATGACTGCATAACCTTTAGATTCAAAGAATGCTTTAGATGTAATAGATGAAGTCACATTAATCACATGACTTCCATGTTTTTTTGCATATTCTTCTAACTCTTCTACAAGTTTAGATGCAATCCCTTTTCTTAAATAATCAGGATGAACATATAAACGATCCAAATATCCAGTTTTGCCAATATTACCGAATGCAATCAACTTATCATCTTCCTCAACCACAATAGTATGATTTTTCTCTAAAGACTTTTCCCAATGATATTCATTAGCATCCTTAGGTGCAATAGCATCTAATTGTTCTTCACTATAATCATTCTTATTGACTTCATGAACAGTGACATAAAATAAATCCATAACTGCATGAAGATCTGTGTTCTTGTATTCTCTAAATTCCATTTATATCACCTCTATTTCATACATCACATTATACCATTATTTGCCCATAAAAAAAACGGTCATTATAGACCGTTTCACTAAATACCGAATAATAAATCGATATAGTTTGGAATTGGATACTGCTGAGCACTTACTTTAGTTTCTAAGCTATCAGCAGTTGCACGTAATGCATCCATAGCTGGGATAACTAAATCCTTCCATGCAGTTGCAGTATCTAATGTAGAAGAATCAGTTGATTCAGCTTTATTGATGGCAGTTTCTAATGTAATCATCTGTTCACGCATAGTTGAAAGTAAAGAAGTTAATACCTTTAAGTCTTCAACCATGAATGTATTATCTACACCAGCTTTAGCTACTTCTTTTGCGTCATTAGCTAAAGTACCACATGCTTTTACATATGCTGGATATAATTCAGTCTTAGCCATTGATAATGCTGTTAAAGCTTCAACACGGATTGTCTTAGCATAGTTGTCTAACTGGATGTCATAACGTGAATCAATTTCAGCTTCAGTGAATACACCATGTTTTACAAACATTTCACGGATTTCAGGTTTCTTTAAGCAAGCGCATGCATCTACAGAGTTTGCGTGGTTAGGTAATCCACGTCTTGCAGCTTCTTCTTTCCATTCTTCTGAATATCCATCACCATTGAAGATGATTCTTTCATGATTCTTGAAGAATTCTCTAATGATATCATCTAATGATTCACCGGCATCTAATTTAGCAGCCATCTGATCATATTCTTCAGCCATAATAGCATTTAACATAGTGTTAACTGCTGCAACTGACTGAGATGAACCAACCATACGGAATTCAAATTTATTACCTGTGAAGGCAAAAGGAGATGTTCTATTTCTGTCTGTTGAGTCTTTAGAGAAATCTGGGATAACTGATACACCAGTAGTGAATCTTTCACCAGTAGTCTTATTTAATTCTTCACCATCAATGATTGCTTTAATAACTTTATTTAAGTCATCACCAACGAATGCTGAAACAATTGCAGGTGGAGCTTCGTTAGCACCAAGTCTGTGGTCATTACCAGCACAAGCAGCAGATAATCTCAATAATTCAGCATATTCATCAACACCCTTAAGAGCACAAGCAAGAGTAGCTAAGAAAGGCTTATTGTTGATTGGGTCAGGTCCAGGATTAAATAAATTAATACCTGTATTAGTCATTAATGACCAGTTGTTATGTTTACCAGAACCGTTAACACCTTCAAATGGTTTTTCATGTAATAAACATCTTAAACCATGTTTCTTCGCAATATCCTGAGATAACTGCATTACTAATGCGTTGTTATCAGCAGTTACGTTAGCTACTGTATAGACACAAGCAACTTCATGCTGTGCAGGAGCTACTTCATTATGCTTAGTTTTTGAAGGAATACCATATTTCCATAATTCAGTATCAAGATCCTTCATGAAGGCACCTACTTTACGTTTAATAGAACCAAAGTAGTGATCTTCTAATTCCTGACCCTTAGGAGCAGGAGCGCCATAAAGAGTACGACCAGTTAACTTTAAGTCAACTCTCTTCTGCCAATATTCATCTAATACTAAGAAATATTCCTGTTCAGCACCAACTGAAGCAGTTACTTTATCAACACCCTCTAAACCAATCTTAGTTAATAAGTTAGAAGCTGATGCACTTAAAGCATCACAAGCACGTAATAATGGAGTCTTTTTATCAAGCGCTTCACCAGTATAAGAACAGAATAATGTAGGAATATATAAGCTACCATCTTTTACAAAAGCTGGAGAAGTACAATCCCATGCAGTATAACCACGTGCTTCGAAAGTAGCACGGATACCACCAGATGGGAAAGAAGAGGCATCAGGTTCACCTTTTCTTAATGTCTTACCACTGAATTCAAGAACTGCTCCACCATTTCCATCTGGTTCTAAGAAAGCATCATGCTTTTCTGCAGTTAAACCAGTCATTGGCATAAACCAGTGAGTAAAATGTGTAGCACCATTTTCAACAGCCCAGATTTTCATTGCATTTGCGATTACTGTCGCAACTTCTTTTGAAAGAGGTTCTCCCTTATCTAGAGCTTCATGGAAAGCTTTATAAGTAGATTTAGGAATGCGTTCCTTCATAGTTTCGTCGTTGAATGTATAACGACCGTATTCATCTAAAAGTTTGTTCATTTCCATACGATTACATCTCCTTTTTATGGGTATGATTGTAGCAATAAAAAATATTTGCGTCAATACTTTTTTATCACTGTGCAATAATTTTTATCATTCACTCCTTATTGCACCCACATAGTATCACAAAATGTAGGGTTTTAACTACTCTAATTCAATAATTTTCACTTTTTAAAAAATATTAGCCAACTTGTCATTTAATACCGAAAAGATTATAATTGTAACGAGGTGAAAAATATGTTTGGAAAACAGAAAACATTGATCATAGATCATAATAGTGAACGTAATGATCGCATTAAGAATTATCTCAATCAAGATCATTTTATTTGTTATCAAGCAAAGACATTGGATGAATTCAATTCTCTTTATACAAACAACAATTATGATTGCATTATTCTAGAAGATGTATTCCCCGGTATTAATACGAATAAGTTCCTAGTAAAAAATAGACGTAACTCACAAGCTATTACTATAGTTATAAGTGATATGTTAAATGAAGCTTACTTAGAAGATTTATTAGATGCCGGTGCGGATGATTACATTGTAGTACCCTTCTCATTAACTTCTTTATTAAGAAAAATTCAAGACGTCTATAGGATGGGTGTTTTAAGACCTAGAAAGATCTACCGTTTTAAAGATATTATATTAGATGATACTGCCAAGACCGTTTCATTAAACGATCATTCAGTTACTCTAACTAAAAATGAATTTAAACTATTAAAAATGTTGATGTCTCATCCCTATCAACCTTATACTTCAACCAAGATTTTTGAAGGTATCTGGGGTGATAGTGTCTATGCAGACGATCAATCAGTCATGAACCTAGTGAGTTCACTTATAATAAAATTAAATAGAACAGGCTCTCATGAAGAGTATATCAGACGCTTTGGCGCTAACTCTTATAAGATGGCCATATAAAAAAAGAATGCATATCGCATTCTTTTTTCTTTTAGCTTCTCTTATTGATTTTTCTACGTCTTCTGTTTTCGCGTCTTTCTTTCTTTTCAATCTTACGATGCTGGTCAGTATAATCCGCTACTGTACAGTGGATACGTTTATTAGATTCGCAAATTGCATCTACAAATTCATATCTATCTTTTGGGAATGTACTATATCTCTTTTTTAAATCTGTATAAAGTTCAATAGCATGAGGTCTAGTGACTAAGTCAGCCATTCTTGATACTGGATCACAAATGACTTCACATGACATTAAGTCTACTTCTTTTTGAGGTAATAATCTTCTTTTGAAGATTAAAGTTTTGCCATCGACAATATATTTATAAGGACGACATCCTAAGAAATAAAGATACATTGCAGCCAAGAAAATTGAAACAATAATAAATGACTGCTGATCCAATGATTTTAATACAAACATGACGATATCATAAATCCAAACAAGAGTTAAAGCACCTAGCCAGATACCTACAGCTAGATTTGGTTTTACCTTGAATTCTTTCATAAAAAAAGGCCTCACTTTCTTTTCTATTATACAATATTTAGTCCTTTATTACAATAAAAAAGAAGAGAGGCAAGGCTCTCTTCTCATTGTCGAAATATTATAATTATAAATTTTAAATAAATTATTCAGCAGCCTGTTTAGCCTGGAATTTTTCGTAGGCAATTAAGAATGGAACATAAACAACTACTGAAATAGCAACTACGATTAACTGAGAAATTGCACCCATTGGATGACCACCTGTAGCTAAGAAGCCAAGGATAACTGGTGGCATTGTCCAAGGTACTTCAAGCACGATCTTAGGACAGAATCCACTAGATACTAAGATGTAACCAACGATCATAGTTACTACTGGAGCTAAGATAAATGGAATGTCTAGGATTGGGTTCAATACTAGAGGGATACCAAATGTCATAGTTTCATTGATATTGAATAAACCTGGAACGATTGAGATACCAGCGATTGTTCTGTTATCTTCACGTTTAGAGAAGATAAGAATTGCGATTACTAAACCGATTGTAACCCCAGAACCACCGAATTCAGCGAACATCTGTAACATTGTTAAGTTCATAACATAAGGAATTTTATTACCAGCAGTGTAAGCAGCAGTGTTAGCATAAAGTAATGGTCTGAAGATTGGTTCCTTAACAGCAGCAACCATGTTGTTACCATGGATACCTACGCACCAGAATAACATGATGATTACATACATGATACATACAGCAACGATATTGTCACCGATTAAAGTCTGTAATGGTTTCTGAATTACATTGAAGATTAATGCATTTAATTCAGCACCAGTAGCTAACTGACATACTAATCCAACAGCACCAACAACGATTGCAGTTAAGCAAGTTGGGATTAATACTTCGAATGCACGAGCAACTCCAGGTGGAACCTGTTCTGGCATCTTAATCTTTAATGAATCATTCTTACGGAACATATTATAAAGTTCCATACCAAGGATTGCAACGATAAGACCTGTGAATAAACCAGTTGCACCAGTGTAGCTTGACATAATACCACTGTAGCTGAAGCTATCGGCTGTGATTTTATGTTTAGCAGCTTCACCAGTCACATTGATAAACTGACCTAAAGTGAATCCATGAGAAATACCCTTAGCATCGATGTAAGATGCACCTAAATCTTTAGCAGCAAATGAAGTTGGAGTTACCATCATCCATAAGATGAAGCCTAATACAGCTGGGTAAGCACCAGTTTCACCATTTGCTTCAGCGATTTCAGAAGCAACTAACATAGTTACACCAATAGTGATACATGAGATTGTAGCATACTGCATAGCAGCAAAGATTGGGTTAAGAACTTTAAGAGCCATAATTGGAGACCATAAAGCACCTAAACCTGTTGAATCATTTACTAAAACGTTTGTCCAAAGAACACCAACGGCACCTGAGATTGTAGCTGGCATGAAGTTCTGGAACCCGTTCTTAATTGCATTAAGATACTTGTTCTGACCACACCATGCGCCGACACGTCCTAGCTTATCAGCAAAAGCGTCCATAAATTTTCCTCCCTAAATCTTTTCGACAATTACAGTATAATCACTCTTTGTAAAAATGTCAACGGTTACATTTTGAAATGTATGGTACTTTTAATCACAATATCCCCATTTTGAACTGTAACAAATTGAAATTATATTGATTATGAGCAGATATTTCTAACAACGCTTTCATTTTGCAAATTTTTATTTTTTGAAAATAAAATATATTTGATTCAATCACTTTATTTGAATACCCACAAACCACAGGTCAGTGAAAATTAAATTTCATAAGCACCGATTAAACGGCGTTCATGAAGCTGAACCAGACACATGAATTTCCCATCTGTTCTATAATTAGATTAGAAATTAGATGGAGGTATAATCATATGTCAAACAAAGTATTAAAGCCTAAGAAAGCTTCTCTTTATCAGTTCACTCAGAAATATTCCAACAATA
>NZ_RCYB01000091.1 GCF_004168205.1 Catenibacterium sp. co_0103
GGAAGGATTCTGGGGAATACTTAAATGTGAGATATATCATTATGGCAAGAAATATGAAACAAGAGAGGAATTAGAAGCGGCAATAAAAGAATGGATAAGATATTACAGTCATGAAAGATATCAAAGAAGATTTGGTGTGAAAACACCTTATGAAGTAAGAAGTGAAGCATCATGCAATGAGAATCCAGTTCAGTATCCAATACCTGAGAACAAGGCGATACAGAAATATAAGGCGGCACATTATGCATAAAAAAATGCCAGCCACTACGTGGCTGGCATGGGTACATGTTTTTAATTATTTCACCTGTCTACTTGACAGGGGCGCATCAAATGCAGGGTGTTTTTGTTATTTACATAAAATTTACAGAGTGGAACTGTGCTAGAATTGAAAATATCAACCAAATGGTTTATAGTGTAATAAGTTGAGGTGCTTTTTAGACATGTAGGATAATGATGAAGACATCCGATATGATTAAAGAATTATGTAATAAAAAATATAAGTCTTTTGGAATTTGCCAGACGGATAGGGCAGAATCCACAGAACTTTGGTAAGAAACTGATACGAGATACAGTTACTCTTGAGGAGTTGAAACAGATAGCTGATGTGATGGAAGTTCCCTTTGAGCAATCATCTATCTTCCCGGATAGAGAACAGATAAAAACAAGTAATGAATAGGCGGTGAGTAGCATGGATACTGTGGATCTGATTATTAAATCATCAACAGAATTTTATAATGATTTGAAGGTTGATGAGAATGGTCGATATCGTTCTTGGGAACACTGCTATTCACATTTCATAAAAGCACGAGGGAGCCAAGAGATTGATTATGATTATCTGAGTTTACAACTAGCTTTTTATTTAGCAAGTTGGGGAATGTATCGTGGCTCATCATTTTTGCTACAAAAGGATTATAAAGTACATATTCCAGTAGTAAAAGAACTGTTAAATGAAAAATATGATATTTTAGCTGGAATTGACTGTATCGGTTTCAAAGATGATAGCAACCAAAAGTTACTGCAGGATATAAATTCGTTTTTAGAGCAGTATTACGATAAAATCAGGCACAAAGTAAAAGGACAAGAACTGAAAAATCAGTTATCTTTTACACTAATCACGAAAATACTTATGGGAACACTTGGCTGTGTTCCAGCATATGATAGATATTTTATTGCAGGAATAAAGAATCAGAAGGTCGCAACCGGTAATTACAACTTGAAATCCATTATGCAGCTTGTCGATTTTTACGAAAAAAATTCCGCTCGATTTGAACCAGTTAGAGAGAAAATGAAAGTTGAAGGTACGCCATATCCACAGATGAAGATGATTGATATGGGATTTTGGCAGGTTGGTTTGGAGTTGGATACAAATAAGAGAATACAGACAGCTCACTAGGAGGTAGAATCATGGAATATACACCAATGGAAAAGGATGTTCTTGCTATGATGCAGAGAACTGATTTTAAGAATATATCAAAAGGTGATGTGATTAGTTTTGCATCAAAGATAGGCGAACTTCGTCCTTAAGTGGCCAAAGAAGTGCTTGCACAGTTTCCTGAATTTATTGGATTAATGAAATCTTCACTAACTGAATACGAATAATACGATTCAAATAATTTGAAGAATCAATTTACATTTAAAGTGACGTACAACACGATGGCAGAAAGTATATTCAAGAAATAAAGATTTATGAGGATAGGTTCAAAGTTTGTTTCAAAGCAGGGATTGAATTGGATATTCCGAGATAACAAGAATTTGTAAGGGCAGCAGGCTTAGGCTTGGCTGCCTTTTTTAGATTGATTTTATTCGTGGTTTGGAATATAATATCGTTAAATTGGATTGTGTGTTATTTGTATTATAAGAGAGGACTATATGAAATATTTATCAATACGACAAACATCTGAAAAATGGGGTATCTCCATCAGAAGAATACAAGTTTTATGTGCAGAAAATAGAATTCCAGGTGCAACAAAGATTGGTTCCTATTGGGCTATTCCGGCTGATGCAGAAAAACCCAATGATGAGCGTATCAAGAGTGGAAAATACATTAAGGAAAAATAAGATGCAGAGCGTGATAAAACTATTTAAGTGTAGGTGGATATAGATATGGCTGAGATAAAAAGTATAAATGAATTACTAAAGATGGAGATTGATATTCCTGACTATCAAAGGCCATACAAGTGGACGATTCAAAATATTGAGGAGCTTCTTGGTGATATTAGTACAGCAATCAATCAAGCAGGACTGTATAGAACTCCCTTCAAGTACAGGGTAGGAACCATTATTCTTCATGAGAATGAACATGGAATATTTGATGTTGTGGATGGACAACAGAGGATAATATCACTTCTTCTTATAAAACAATGCATAGAGACAGGGGTTAAGTGTCCTATTTCCAAGAAGAAATTTTCCAATAAAATAACTCAAACTAATATCCATGATAATTATATGTTCATTCGCGAATGGTTTTCACTAAAGAATAAAGATGATAAGAAGAATTTTATTCGTGCATTTGATGAAATATTAGAGGTTGTGGTAATCAGTGTCGAAAAGGTATCTGAGGCTTTTCAGTTATTTGATTCACAGAATACCAGAGGAAAGTCTCTTGATCCGCATGACCTATTGAAAGCATATCATCTGCGAGAGATGAAAAAGTATCCATATGAGATGGAACATGCGGTTACTAAGTGGGAATCAAAAGACACAAATCAAATTAGAGAGCTTTTCGATTTGTTTCTGTTCCCTGTTTGGAACTGGTCACGCGGATTAAAAAGCAAGCCTTTTACGGCAAAGGAAATTGATACTTATAAAGGTATACCGGAATCATCAACGTATTCATATGCAAGACGTGCAAGTAAAGCAATGCCGTGTTTCCAAATTACGGAGACATTTATTTCAGGAAATGATTTTTTTGAAATGGTAGATCATTACCTATACTTGATACACGATATTAAGAAAGAAATATTTAATAATCAAGATTTTGCGGAAATTAAGTCTATTATCTGCAATGGCAAAGAAGTATCTAGTATTAAAGAAATGGACTCTGTAAAATATGGATCTGCAGGTTTTGTCTATGCTCGCAACCTGTTTTATTGCGCGTTGCTTTGCTATTATGATAAGTTCCACAACTTTGATGAAATGGCGGTAAAGAAGTTATTCACCTGGGCTTTTATGATTCGAGTAGATATGGAAAACTTAGGGTTCGATAGCATCAATAAATATGCCATTGGCGATGATGACAACTCTAGATATACAAATGCAGTTGCGATGTTCTCAAAGATCAGTTTTGCTCGATTGCATAATGAGATTTCCAGTCTGCAGATAAAGGTAAAGCGAGATCCGGACAGAGCTAATCATGATAAGTGGAACGATCTTTATAAGAAACTAAAGATTATGAATGGATTGATGGAGGTGTCAAATGAGTGATTTAGTTACTGAACTTCATATTGTCGGTGATGACAACAATATCTTTGATACCGATATGGAGTATATTATTCCCCTTTATCAGCGTGCGTATGCCTGGGAGGATAAGCAGCTTGTCCAGTTGATTGAGGACATCAACGATGTTGCTGATGATGCGAGTTATTACATTGGTGCATTGATTGTTTCAAGACAGGGAAATAAGTTCGAGGTCGTAGATGGGCAGCAGCGCTTGACGTCACTGTATCTTTTGTTGAATTGCCTTGGCTATGAAGTGCAGAATACTTTGACATTTGCCTGTAGAGATAAATCGAATTATACCCTTCAGAACATTCAGGAACTGATTCAGATGAACCTCAGTAAATTGGATATGGATCGAATTGAGTCTGGTATTCAGAGTGGTATAAAAATCCTTATGCAGGAAATGCAGAGGGAAGGATTTGATAAAGACGAATTTTGTGAAAAACTTTCACATGTAGTTGTTTATCGGATAGAAGTGCCAGAAAACACGGATCTGAATCGCTATTTTGAGATTATGAATACTCGTGGCGAGCAGCTTGAGCAGCACGATATTTTGAAGGCGACACTGATGAGCTATCTCAAAGATGAAAAAGACAAAGCAATATTTGCTAAGATCTGGGATGCCTGCAGTGACATGACCAGTTATATTCAGATGCATTTTATCAGTAAGGGAAACGAAGTACGTGAGGCTATTTTCGGAGGGTACTGGAATGATATGCCTCCGAAGAGTTGGACTAACTATAAGAAAGAAATCAAAGAAAATTCCCTGAATGGTGTTGGCCACACTATAGAGGAAATCATAAATGTTGATTTCCAGGTGGATACTGACGATGGGTATTTGGATGATGATATCCGAGTAAGATTTGAAAGTGTTATTGAGTTCCCGTATTTTCTCATCCATACATTGAAGGTTTATATTGCGATTAAAGGCATTTCACATGAAAATGCTGGATCAAAGATCATAGATGAATTGCTCGACGATAAGAAACTCATCGAAAGCTTTAATCGTGTTACGACATATGGAGTGAATGATAAGGGCAGAATTGCAGATAACAAAGAGAACTTTTCAAGAGAGTTTATTATTTGCCTTTTGCGGACAAGGTTCTTGTTCGATAAGTACATTGTAAAAAGAGAGTATGCGAACGAGAATGCCGACAGAGAATGGAGTCTCAAATCACTTTATGTTTCCGGCCAGCAATCCAAAAAGAAACCATATTATCGGAATACCTTGTTTACTCGAAAAGGAGAGCATAACAAGGAAAAGAGAAGTAACGATCGCAACAAGCGAAACATAATGCTTCAGTCAGCGCTGCGTGTTTCTTATACTTCTCCAAAAGTAATGCACTGGATAACACAGCTATTGATTTGGCTTTCTAAAGATAACTATTCAAATGCTCTGAGCAATGATTTGTCTGAGTTCAGTGATGCTATTGAGGAGATTGCAAAGAATGCAGTGCGTGAACAGTTCTTTGATGTTTGCGAAGATGGTGTATACGCAATGGGAGTAAATACTCCTCATATTGTATTTAATTATTTGGATTACCTTCTGTGGATGTCCGAGCCAAAAAAGTACGACGACTTTACATTTGAATTTAGAAATTCAGTGGAACATTGGTATCCACAGAATCCATCAGAAGGAACTTTCGAATCGTGGACGGATGGAGTGGATCAATTTGGAAACCTCTGTATTATTCAGAGAAACGTAAATTCGAAGTTTTCTAACATGTCACCGGAAGCCAAGAAGAGCACGTTTAAGGAAATGATTTCGAAGGGCAGTATAAAACTTCGATTAATGAGTGAACTTACTGAAAAGGATGACGGCAAGGCTGCTAGTCTGTACTGGAAAGATTCTCTGTATAAGGAGCACGAGGAACATATGATTGACATGCTTTGTAGAGCGTGTTATCCGGAAGAAGAATGAATTTCTAGAAAGTTTATTAAATTTGGAGGTGCATTATAGCATTTAATCATGGATTAAAAATAGGGCAAATACTAAAAAAGGGCAGATATTGTTGATATATTCAAATGCGGGAATATGGTGAGATGTTCAAAGACTACGAATACTTTGGTTATTGTCTCAGACTACACAAAAGGAATCTATCACGATAAGTGAATTGGTGGAGATCTTCATTACACTGGTATGGATAAAGATGGAGACCAGGATAATAATTGGGCCTAGAATGCTACGCTTGCAGCATGCGGTTAAATTGGCTTCGATGTCCACCATTTCGAAGTAATGGATGCAGGCGAGTATGTGTACTGCGGAAGGATAGAGCTTGTTGATAAACCTCAAACCGAAACTCAGCCTGGCGAGGATGAGTTCCTCGTAAAGTTTGGATGTTTCCTATCTGTTCGGTGCCTGATAATGATGTAAAGAAATCGGCTATGTTTGTATTTAAGGATATGGAAGAATTCAAAGCGCGAGGTAAGTACGAGAACGGTGATCTTGTAATCAATAAAGAACAGGCAGAAGTTGTTAAGTTGATTTTTGATTTGTATCTTGGTGGTAAAAGAATATTAGGTATTGTTAAGGAACTTAAAGATAGAAATATTAAATCTTCAACAGGCAAAGATAACTGGCCAAAACGCTCTGTAGAAGAAATGCTGAGGGTTCACTACTGTTAGGTATTACGATATACTGCAATAAAAAGAGTGAGGTGATTGCTATAATGAATGAATATTTTCTGATAAAACAACGTAATATGGAAGAAGAACTAGCTTGTGTTGATGAGACAGCTCCTATATGGAAGTATTACCATCAGGAAGAAGATGCGATAATGAACATTTGTATGGAAAATTTCATTTCATGCTTTCTACAGGGGAAAGCGTTAGTGATAGAAACCCCTGTCAGTACTTGGAAGATAATCACTAACGGACAGAAGAAATCCATGTTTCTTTATCATCGCAATGAAATGGAAACAGATGAGATTGACAATCCTAACGCTCTGATTCCGAATTATCATTCGCAGTCATGCAGACGGAACACTATTGTTGAATACCTTGAGTACATAATTGCGCATGATTTTTACAGGGAGAAAAATCCTGTAAAATATTCAGCTAAAAGTAAACCTAATTCTCAAAAAGGAACTAAACGACATAAGAAAGAGATGAAGAAGGCAAAAGCTCGTAAAAAAAGATATGAGACAAAACGTGTGATGGACTTGATTGATCAATTAGGGCAGGAAAATATAGAAAAGTAACTTTCCGCCAGCAGATTCGTAGCTTTAAATTGTAAAGGATAAAATAAAAATGTAGGTAAAACACAACATCATGATGGAAAACCTACAATTTCGTATTCTAGAACTAGAAGTTATTACAGTAATAATTCTAGTTTTTTATTTTATCTAAAAGTGATATCATATCAATGAAGAGAAGTTAATTATTATAACTTGAGACATCCATAAGGTAAGCTCGTAAACAACCATTGATAGCGATGACTATTAATGTATCGTTATTCTGTATAAATGCAGTCTATGTGGTCGTATAGCAGAGTGATAAATCGGAATTTGAAGAGGTGATAAGATGGATTTTAGACAAGCTGTCATGGAAGATTTGCCACAGTTAAAAGATATGTATAAACAAATTATTCAAAACATGAATAAACAGAAAATTCAGATTTGGGACGATATTTATCCATGTGAATTTTTTGAGGAAGATATAAAAAATAATCAACTCTATATTTTGCTTAACAATGATGAAATAGTATCAGCATTTGTTTTGTCTAATACAAACTCAGGAGAAACTGCAGTTAAATGGAATGATAAGTGTGAAACAAAAATCAATCAAAACGTATAAAAAAAGACAAACTTAAAAATAAGTTTGAATAATTTAGAAAAAATAGAATAATTGAATATTATGGTTTAGTTAATTTAGAAACGTCAAAACCTGATTTCTTAAGAAACTCTATCGCTGATTCTTCTGTTAAAACTTGTTGCTTTATAGGTGGCTTAGGATTTTTAAATGATTCATAATCTGAAGGATTAAATGTCTCTCCAGTAAGAATCATATGGTATATACTGACAAGCATCATTCTT
>NZ_RCYB01000092.1 GCF_004168205.1 Catenibacterium sp. co_0103
TGTGGTTCACTACACTTGGCGGTAAATACCTGTGGTCAGACTATCTCCGACTGAATTAGTGCCATGCCCGGCACACGCGAAAAAGAATAGGCTATTTACCTATTCTTCTACAAAATTGAATTTGTCTTTGTTTCTTTCTTTGAATACTTCAAAGAGAATATTTGTTTGATCAGGTGTAACCCCTAATAAGCCATCTAAACCCTCTTCTTTAGTAGGTACGACTTCATAGATAGAAACCTGTGTTGTAGATTCATTATGTGGCATAAGAACAACATATGTGCGCTTATCATAAGTGAATTGATCTAATAGCTTGAATTCAACATCAGTCCCTGATGTATCTTTTAATGTAATAATGTTTTTCATTGTGTTTACCTCGCACATTTATTATGCCATAAGTATGCGTCTTACGACAATCATTTTTAACTGATCTGCCACTTCACATGAGAACCATGATCATCCTTAGATACAACTAATTGGTCTTCTATTTCCTGTTTTAATTCTGATACATGGGAGATAATACCAATAAGTTTAGACCCTTCTGACATATCCATAAGTACTTTAACGGCTTCATCTCTTGAATGATCATCTAAAGAACCAAATCCTTCATCAATAAACATAATATCTAGATCAATACCTGATGCACTTTCTTTTATCTCATCTGCCATACCTAGGGCTAAAGAAAGTGCAGCCATGAATGATTCTCCACCTGATAATGTATTGATTTCTCTTTCAGAATCAGTCACAAACGAATAAACCATTAAGTCTAAGCCTTTATTCTTACCTTCTCCTGCTTGTTCAATATTCTTAAGATGTAGTTCATACTGACCAGCAGACATATCATAGAAACGACTATTGGCTTCTATTAAGATACGTTCCAGGTATGTTCTTTGTACATATGTTTCTAAGTCCATTCTAGAACCTGATACATTACCAGATAATTGGTTGTATAAATTAGTTAACTGGTGGTTCTTATGAATCATTTCTTTTGTATGAGAAACAATCTTATCTAAGCTCTTTAATGATTCAGTGTTGTTTAAATAAGTATGTTCTTCTTCTTTTACAGCTTCTAATTGATTTTGATATGTCTCTACTATATCTTGATAATCTTTTTCTAGTTCATCTAGTTCAGGAAGTGATTGACCATTGATACGTTTCTCTATTGTTTCAATTTTAGAAGAGACACTGGCATAATTCTTAGAATAATTCATATAAGCTTGATTGAAACGCTTTATATCTTCTTTTTGATACTTAGAAGTAAGCTCCTGCCAAGAATCACATTTGTATTCTTCTACTAAGTTTGTATAAGTCTTATAAGACTCATCCCTGCTTCTTTCTAGTTGAGGAAGAGATTCTTTATAGGATGTAATAAGTGTTTGACACTTATTATAAATATCTGTAGATATATTTAATTTCTGTTTGAAGTCCTTATAAGCTGCCTCTTCTTCCTGTTTATTCTTATTAAGTAGACTGATCGCATTTTGTGCTTCTTCTAATGAAGCATAGCTTAACTGGCTCTTTAATTGTGTCAATGTAGAATTTAAAGAAGCAAGTTTGACTTCATATTGATGAATAGTATCAGTCAGTGATTTTACATTCTCTTCGCATTGACTTAACTGTGTTTCAATTGTTTCTAGTTCTTTTGTAAGTACTTGATAACGACTCTTTCTCACATTGAGTTCTTCTACAAGACGACTGAGAGTTTGTTTCTCATTAAGAAGTGTTTCTTTAACAGAATTAAGTGTAGATTCACTAGAGAGTGTTTCACTTAGAATCTTTAAATCATTCTTGTATTTCTCTTTTAATTCATTTAAAGAATCATTTAAAGATGAGGCTTTTGCGCTTTCTGTTTCCAGTAAAACAAATGCCTTATCTTTTTCTTTTCTCATTTTTTCTAGTTCTTCTTTAGTGGCCACTTCTCCATCTTTAAAAGATGCAGGAAGTGGATGGTGGATAGAACCACATACAGGACATGGAGTACCTTCTTCAAGTGTTCTTGCAAGTAAACCTGCCTGAGCATCTAGGAAGAGTTTATTAGCTTCATCATAGAGTCTATTCTTCTGATTATAAAGAGTACTTAATCTTGTATATTCATTTTGTGTTGAGACGAGTTCTTTTTCTTTTTTAGAAATAGATTGAAAGTCTTTAACGAGGTTGTTGTAAGAATCAAGCTTAGTCTTGAATTCCTTATGTTTTGATTCTAGAATAACCTGTTCTTTTTCTACATCCTTGAGTGTTTCTAGTTCTGCTTTACCTTTTTCCTGTTTTAATAATAAAGATTCTTTGTTTTTATTGAGTAAAGTAAGCTGTTTAATAGAATTATCAATAGATTTATTAATATTAGATATACTATTTTCTATTTTGCATAATTGTTTTCTATTTTCTAAATCTTTTGTCGCTTTATCATATTCCTGTGTATATAAACGGACAGATTGTTCGTATTTTATATCTACAGTTTTCTCTTCTTCTTTTAAGTTTTCATATTGAATGCGTAGTTCTGGCTCTCTTTTGCGTTCATTTTCTAGCTTATTTTGCGTATCTGTATATTGTTTTTGATCTTTTGTATAAGAGTTATATGCCTGCAAGATATTATAAGCATATTCAATTTTACTAGAGAGCTTATAGTTATTTTCTATCTCTTCTTTTTGATTATTTAAGTTAACGAGCTGTTGCTTTGCCTCTTTTAGAACTTGATAATCATTAAGAAGTTGTTTCGCTTGATCTAGATTTGTTTTCTTTTCCTCTTTTAATACATTAGTCTTACTTAATGCATCTTTCTCCTTATTAAGAGTCTCTTCTAATACCTGACAATAAGATTCTAACTCATCTACTAATTCATTAAGATAAGAGATTTCCCCTCTTTGAATTGCTTCAATAAGGAAGACAAGGTTTTCATGTTCTTCACCTACATGAATATGCCCTACTTCACTCATACATCTTGTTTTGATATCACTAATACTCTTTTCTGTTTCTTTTCTTCTATTATTGAGTTCTTCTACAATATCATTATAGATTTCTGTATGGAAAAGCTTTCTAAAGATTTCTTTCTTCTCATTAGATGATTTACGCAATACATCCATGAATTCACCTTGTGCAATCATTGCGACCTGCATGAACTGTTCTTTAGTGAGATGAATGATATCAATGATCTTCTTATTGGCTTCTTTTTGAGGATACTCAGACCCATCTGGCATCATTAATGCGATACTACCCGATTCTGCTTTTTCTTTTCTTAAACCTTTTTTAGCGCCTGCTTTATAGTAAGTATAATGCTGGGGTATACGATGAATGGTATAGATTTTTTCATCATCACCATATCCTTGTGAGAAGGTCAATTCTACATAAGGCTTAACGTCTAGTGAGGCAAATTGGCTTTGTAAGAGTGTGCCTGTTTTCTTATTTAGAGTAGAACTACTTTCTCCATATAATGCGAATACAATCGCATCAAAGATAGTTGTTTTACCTGCTCCTGTATCTCCAGTAATTAAAAACAAATTCTGATTTGGTTCTCTAAAGTCAATGACTGTTTTAGATGCATAAGAACCAAAGGCTTCCATTACGAGTTTAATAGGTTTCATATTATACCCCTTTCACATGGTTGATGATATCCTGTAATAAGTCTTTTTCTTCTTCATCAACACCATTTAAGAAATCAGTACATAAAGAGAATGGATCCATTTTAACATCCTTCTTTACAACTGCCTGATAGTTATTCTTTCTTATGTTTTCTCTTCTTATTTCAAGTAATCTAGGGAATGCATTTTTTAGCTTTTCTTGCATTTCAAAGATATTGAGATCCTGTTTATCAGTGAGTACAACTCTCACAAAATCATCACAGGATTGACTTAATACATCTTTAAGTTCTCCTTCTATGATTCTTAGATCATGAAGTGGTTTTAAAGGAAGTACCTGTGTTTCTACAACACCCTTCTCTTTCATTTCTATTTCTATAATTCCTTTGTCCTGACCTGCTTCACTCATAGAATAAGGTAAAGGTGTACCACAATAGCGATAGACATCACTTCCTACTTTCATAGGCTTATGGATATGTCCTAGAGCAGCATAATCAAATGGGAGTAATACTTCTCCACTGACTTCATCTATGTTACCAGCCGTACGTATTTCAGAGTCAGTTCGTTCTATGTCTTCTGCTTTCTTGTTAACTGGTAGATAGAACTGGTGAGAAATCAATACGTTTCTATCCTTTGTATTCATTTCTTCTCTTTCTATCAGTTTCTTAATTGTTTCACTATAAGAGTAGTTTCTTCCATCGTTAGTTCCAATAATGTTTTTAACCATGGAAGGTTTCACAAAAGGAAGAAGGTAAAAATGAACAGGTCCATAAGTGTCATTTAAAGTAATTCTTTCAATATGATCTTCTTCTTTTTCAGGAGGGTTACCTACCATATAGAGGTTCTGTTTAAGTAGTACCTGTCTAAAACAATCTATTCTAGGGGCACTATCATGATTACCAGAAATCATCATAATAGTAGATTGGGGTACTGCTTCCTTTAAAGATGTCACAAAAGAGTCAAATAGACTCACTGCTTCAGCACTAGGAACAGCTTTATCATATATATCACCTGCAATCATAATAGCGTCAGGTTGTTTTTCTTTTGCGTATTGTACAATTCTATTAAGTATATATTGTTGGTCTTCTGTTAAGTCTCTGTTCATTAGCTTTAAGCCAATATGGAGATCAGATAAATGAAATAGTTTCATTATTATTTGTCCTTTCTATGTCAAGATAAGTTTATTATACACCATCTCTATATTCTATGTCTGAAATTCATGCTTGATAATACCTTAAAATAGGAGTCATAGAAAAAAATATAAAATTGTTTGGTGTATACAAAAAAATAAGACAATATACAACAATCAGTATTATAATAGTACTAGAAAACAAATTGATTGGAGTTGTATCGTATGTCTTATTTTGATCAAAGAGAAGATTCTATATTGTTGATGGATGAATCTCTTCTTAATTTATATGATGAACAGTTTGAATACAGTTCATTCAAATCTTTAATTTCGAAAAAATATAATCAATCTAATATATTTATGAATCATCTTTTTGATTCCATTGAACAGGATGATGATGTGAATTTGGTCGTTGATCTGTCAGATGAGTTGAAAGAAAAATATAAAAAGGGATTACTTAGATTCGATAAAGATAAGAATAGCAACATGTATGCGCAGTTACGAGATGAGAAGAATCATTACGGGAAGAAGTTAAACATCAAAGAACAAGTGAATGAAAAGGATTTGATTATTGCATCACAGTTAAATGTCATCAAAGATGTATTAGATGATATTGTAGATACATTAGAAAATATTGAAGAGAACATCAGTCATATATTGATGGAGTTTCATAATGATAGAGTAGGATTATATTATAGTGGGTTATCTCTCTATCTAGAAGCATTACAAGTAAGTGACGCATCTTTAAGAAATGAACTCATATCTCAATCATTGAAATCTCTCAATGATTCACAGGCCCAGATTATTCAGGAACTCAAATCTGATATAGCTTTCCTAAGATCACCTCAGTTCAATAAGATAAAAAGAAAGAAACACGATTGTCTTGTAGAGAAAATGCAGAACATTCATGTTTGTTTTCAGACGATCAATAGAATCATCACCTTAAAAGCAATGATTTATTTTGATAGTAATCAATTCAATTCTATGCTGATGGTTTGTAATGAATACCAGAGGTTCATAAAAGCTATCATAAAACCAAACGTGGGATTTTTGATTGAGTGTGATCCAAGAGATGACAAACTCATAAATAGTACTTGGAGTAAAAGAGCGAATGCATTACTTGACTACAAAGAAATTCAAAACAGATTAAGAGCTATACAATACAAAACGGAGGGTAATTAGTATGGATTCAAGAAAGAAGGCTTGTCCTAATGAATGTTGTAAGACACACAGAAAAAAGAAATATAGTGCAAAAATTAACTATTGTCCTGAGTGTGGTGAGAAATTAATCTATGTTTGTAAGGCACATGGTTGTTTTAAACCATTGGATGAAGCAGAACCTGAACATAGTTATTGTCGTGAATGCCGTACAAAACGAGAGGACAGAAAAGAAACAGTAAAAGCAGTTGCAAAAAAGGGAGCTGAGATTGCAGGTGTTGTAGCAGTACCAGCAATAAAAGTATTACAAAAAGAGGCACCAAAAATAGCTGAACAGGTAGCAGAAAAGGCTATCAATGTAGCAGCTGACGCGATAAAAAAGAAGAAGTTATAGCATAAATGAGAGGATATTCACTGTAGTGGGTATCCTCTTTATGTTAGCTATAGAATAGATTTTTGCATATACATACAGCTTTCTAGTTAGAAAAAGAAACAGCAGCCCGCTGTTTCTCTCTCGTTAGATTCCAAACTCTCTTGCAAGTTCTTCATCTACTTCATAAATAAATCCTTTCGTTTGTCATAGGCGGAAACCCACTGCCTTTAGGCGATGGGAGGAGCCTCGTAAATCATTATCTATTCTCCCTGACTTTCAATATATTTTTGTATAGTTTCTGATGACACTTCTCCAATGCTGCAAGCAAAATAACCATATGACCAAAATGTTTTTTCCTTCCAATACTGTTTTGATAAGACCGAACTATACTTTTGCCATAAGTGGTATGTTTTTTCCTGCTTTACAATTCAAACTTTATCTGCTGTATCGTAACTTAATAAGAAATGCATATGGTCTTTGTCAGTTTCTATTACAATAATTTCGTAGCCACGAGTATTAGCTATATCGAGAATCTCTTGTTTAACATCATCGGTAATAGAGCCTTTTAGTAGTTGTTTGTGGTATTTGGTTACTAGGACTATATGTACTTTCAGACTGTATTTCCGTCTGTTATGAGATTGTATCTACTATTCACAGTTCCTATCCACAGTTCACCTCAAAATATAGATATTTCGCTATAAATTAGATATAATTATAGTGAAGTATCTATGAAAGGAGTACATCTATGGAACAGATGACTATTACAGCTAAAATTCAAATAATCGTAGCTGAAACAGATAAGGTTTTGCTTGATGAGACTATGTCTGTTTATCGTAATGCCTGTAATTATGTTTCAGACTATGTATTCCGCACTCATGACTTAAAGCAGTTTTCACTTAACAAGGCTTTGTATTCTACTTTGCGAGAAAAGTTTAACCTTAAATCGCAGATGGCTCAGTCTGTTTTGAAGACTGTTATTGCCAGATATAAGACCATTCTTGAAAATCAGAATGAGTGGATTAAAGCATCGTTCAAAAAACCTCAATATGATTTGGTATGGAACAGAGATTATTCCTTAACACAAAACCGTTTTTCAATCAATACGCTTAATGGTCGTGTGAAGTTATCTTATTTTTCAGATGGAATGTCTAAGTATTT
>NZ_RCYB01000093.1 GCF_004168205.1 Catenibacterium sp. co_0103
AATAAGGGGTGAGATTCACCCCTTACTGCGTAATAATTAAAATTTAGGAAACCCCTAGTTATTTTAAATTACCAAAAGAAGAACCTCTTGCGAAGTTCTTCCCTTATCTTATGCTTCTTTCTTCTTTAAAAGAACATAACCTAATAATGAAATCATACTAAAGAATGCAGCGAAACCTAACATAGTAGAATCACCAGTCTGTGGTTTTTTGTTTGGTTTAGTTGTTTCAGTACCAGTTCCAGGTTTAGAAGGTGTAGAAGGTGTAGATGGTTTAGAAGGCGTTTCTGGAGTAATTTCAGGGTTCTTTTCTAACTGAGCCACCGCATCACTTAACTTCTTAGTAAGTGCATCTACTTCTTCCTGAGTTAATTCTTCTTTATTTTCTAGTTCTTCCTCAATAGCCTTGATGACTTCTAGTAAGTTCTTATAGCTCTTTTGTGTATATAACTTACTATCTGTATTCTTAGCCTGAGCAAGTAATAGATCAAGTTCAGCAGTATTGCCTCTTCTTACAAGTTTCTTAGAAGCTGTATCTAACTTTTCAGTCAATGCAGTGATTTCTTCACTTGTATGTTCAGCCTTTAATGCTTCCTTCACTTCTTCTAATACTGGTAAGAATGCCTTGTAGCTAGAAGCTGTATAGTCTTCTTCCTTGAATGAAGCGACTTTATTTTCTAATACCTTAACTTCTGCATCAGATGCCTTTAATACAAGGTTCTTTCTTGCTTCCTGAAGTTTCGCATAAGCTTCTTCAATTTCAGAAACAGTTGCATCTTCTTTATTCAAGATAGCTTCTGCGTTCTTTAAAGCATCCTGGAAAGGCTTAACTGTTGAAGTTAAGTAAAGTGAAGTATCAAGAGTCTTCAAATTATTCGAATCGATATAGTCTCTTAATGTCTTCTTGCTGATAGAAGTCTTCGTAACAAGAGCAGCTTTCGCATTACGTAATGCTTCTAACATTTCATTGACTTCATCAACAGATGCATCCTTGTTCTTAACAAGTTTTTCAGCATCTGCTTTTACTTTCATAAGAGCGTTATAGCTTTCTTCTGTATAGTCATCTTTAGAAAGCTTTTCAATATCTTTAATTTCTTGATCGAGAGCTTTTAAATCACCACGTACAACTAATGCATCAAAAGAGGCTTTAAGGTCAGCTTTTGCAGTTTCTAAGGCATCCTTTTCACCCATCTGAGTGTTATATACGTCTAATGCGTGAGTTCTTGCTGTACTATATGCTTTATAACTTGTTGTAGTGTACTTATCTTCATCTACATGTAAAGAGTCAATGTAGTTCTTCAGGTCCTTAGCACATTCACTCTTATATTTATCATCAGTTAATGTGATAATTTCAGAAATAGTAGGAATATGATTTTCTTCCCATTCAAACTTTAACTTATATACATTACCATGAGGGATATAGAATTCAATTAAAGATTTTCTTAAAGTACCTAACTGTACCCATTCTTTATCTTCTTCAGGTACATTTCTAGTTGTTACTTCTTTATCAATTAATGCATATACCTTAGCATTGCTGATTTCACCCTTCTGGATAATATTGAATTTCTTTACATCAAGCTTATCAGAAAGAGTATAAGTGATATAACCCGCTTTATTTGATCCTGGTTTATAAGCTGTTAAAAGGTCACCATCAATCATATACTGGGGTTTATAACCTTTTGCTTCTGTGACATTAGAATCAAATGTAGGGTCATTATCTTCAGGCGCATATTCTCCATCATTGATCATGATTTCGTTGAATACAACAGCTCTAGAATGGTTAGATGCAGTAAATAGGATTCTTAAGTAACGAGCTGGTACATGTTCTGCAGTACCTGATACATATACCTTATTAGGATATGTACTAGATGCTTTATATCCTGCATCAGAATCGATACATTTAACCATTGAATCACCAGTGTTTTCAACACCATCACCAATTGTCACAACATCTGTCCAGTTTTCTAAATCACTAGAAACACTGATAATACCATCTCTAATATAGTTATAGGCACTATCCTGACAATACATTGCAATCTTATCGATATTTCTCATCTGACCTAAGTCATAGATAATATACTGTCCTTTTAATGGGAAATCACCAAATTCTGTTGTAGAATCAATGTTGCCATCAAATGCAGCCCCATTGTTTCTAGAATCTTCTGCAACACCCCAAGATGGGTTGATAGTCATAGTTGTCTTATATACGTATGGTGCAGTGATTTCTGTAGAATGTACCACAAACTTATTCATAGTTAACTTCACATCAGAACTCTTCTTATTGATCAAACGTACATAACGTGCATCTGGAAAGTTCTTGTTTAAGTCTTTTACTTCAACCCAGTCATGTGCATTCACTGAAGCTTCTAATACAACTTCACCACTATAATCAAGTTCTAACTGTTTTAGATCTTTAACTCTTGATAACTTCACACCTACATATTGTTTAGGTGCCAAAGTCATTTCTTTTGTATACACTAAATCTGTACGATCTAATGTACTCTTTGAATGTAACTTATAGTCTGTATTTGTATAAACAGCCTTGTCATCATATTCATTCACTACATCAGTATGGTTGAATGTCTTTACCTTCCACCAATAACCTGCTGTATCACTCTGAAGATGTAATTCAAGGTTTCTTACACGAATTGCCTTAGCAGTCAAATCCTGACCTTCTACATTTAAATGAACAGTGGCATCACCAGCATATTCTTTTAATGTTTTCCAAGTTGTACCATCTTCTGTATATTCTAATGCATATCTAGTGATCTTATCAGTACCACTATCCTGTACGAAATTGATAGTACCTAACTTCTTAGTGTTATTGAATGTAAGAGTCACTGCTGCATCTACTGGAATATAGTCCTTGATTTCTCCTGCTTTATATGGAGATTCAGCAAAATGCGCATATGTAGATTCATTATCATCTAATAAGTTATCTAATGAACCACCCTTTACACCAATCTTAGTCATAGATAATGTACCCTTATCAGTGCTTGTAGAAGGAATAGTCGTTGGGTTAACTAAGATATCTCTTACACCTAACCAAGTGTTACTCTTATCTGCAGTCGCAATCATACGGATACCCTTAACACCTTTTAAGTTAAGGTCTGTTAATTCTACATTGTTTGGTAAGTCATATTCTGTTTCATTGACATCAGTCCAGTTCTTACCATCAGTAGTATACTGTACTTTCGCTTTTAAGAATGTATCTCTAGGGTTAGAGTTCGCACCCATTCTAAAGATGACATGGTTTACATCAATTGCCTTAGAATACTTGATACCTACATAAGTACCTGCAGAAATAGTATTAGGGCTCTTGTAAACTAATTCTGTAGAAGCATTACCATCAAAGATGTTATCTTCCTTACCATCTGGAGTATCTTCACGGTTAGTGATATATTTCGCAATCTGTTTATCTGGATTAACGATTGTAGATACGACTTCAGATAAATAAGAATCTAATGATTTAATAAATGGTACGATATGCTGTACACCTACTTCAGCATATTCTAAATGGTCTACATAGTGGAAACCATAAGACTTGCTCTTTTCAAAAGCAGCTTGTGCATTGGCATAATAGTCCCAGATAGATGCATTGTCTTCTTCATTCTGTGCAGCTCTAATACCTTTAATATAGTTTAAAGCAGCATTTGTTGTATCATCCCAGCAGTTTAACCAGTAAACAATCTGAGACTTGATTCTTTCATTACCGCTTGCACGATAAGTTTTAGACGCATTCTGTAATACTGTGAATTCGTTGATGATGTCATCAAATTCTTCATCAGTGATCTTTTCACCTTTAGATATTTTAGTCTTAAATGCATTGAGTTTTTCTTTTAATTCAACAGATTCTTCTAAACGAGTCACTCTGCTATCCATATTCTGGTTGATCATATGTTTAGATAATTCTCTTAAAGCAGTTGATGCTTCAGTTTCTTCATAACCATTATGATCCACATATTTGAATGAAGCATTATAGCACTTATTTGCTTCTTCTTCAGTTTTCCAGATATTCCATGAATAACATGCATTACCAAATATTGCGACTTTACTTGGTTCTGACTGCTGCATTGGGTTTAATACAATACCCTGTATCTTAGAAGGATCAACACCTGGATGAAGGAATGTTGTATAACCACCCATGATTAGATGCTTCTTAGAGTTATCAGTACATGGCCAGTTGATCCACATATAAGGACCACGACCTGCAGTATTAGTGAATGAAGAAGTAAAGTTATTAGTTACTTCACCCCATACACGTCCACCAGTCATAATAATCTGTACGTTTTCAGGGAAGTCACGGTAGTAAGACTGACCATAACCCATATATTCCTGAGTACAGAATGGTAATGTCAACTTTAAGCCAGGGTAAGAAGGCTGTAATTCTTTAAGCCAGTTAGACATATCTGTCAATGTTCTTGTATAATTAGCACCACCTACGTTACCAGCATCGTCTGCAAGAATTGCAATCTGACGAACACCAGCATCAATAACCTGTTTAAACTTAGCCTGCATAACCTTTAAGTCAGCCTGATAGTTTGCTTCAGAGTTATAACGGATTGGGTGATTCATATAAGGATGTAAGGCAAATACGAAACGGCATTTAGATTTGTTTCCAGCCTCTGCAAGTGGTTTGATCTTTGTATTGATTTCTTCTTCTGTATAAAGGTCACGCCACTTAGCGTTATGCTTTGGATCATCTTTAGGAGCATAGAAATAAGAATTAAGCTTATAATAGCCTCCCCATTCCATCAATTTACAACGATCTTCTGTTGACCATGGATTCCCATAATAACCCTCAATAAATCCACGGCTTGCAACATCCGCATAATCCTCGATAGAGAAGTTTCTAATTGTTTTCCCCTCTACCTGTTTAAAAATGTGATATAAGCTTGTAAGTCCATAAAAAGCAGCATCCGTATCTTTACCTAAGATAGAAATAGTGCCTTTATCAGACTTTAAAGCATAAGAATCAAGTTTATCAAATAAACCTGCTGAAGTTGTTCCAAACTGTGAATCTACATATTGTTTAGAACCCTTCACACCAACAAGAATGTTTGTCTTTCCAGCTTTCTTTTCACTAGAAATACTTGCATTCATGCCTTTTAATGCAAGAACTTCATTTAGTCTTGCTTTTGTGTCTTCATCAATACCATCTTCATAGACAACATTGACCTGACTTGTCATTTCATAATCCCCATCACTATAATTCATAGAATGTGGATTAGGATAGACTTCATACCCTGTATCAGCTTTTACAGTCACTGGAAAAGCTGATACACAGCCTAATGCAACAAGAAAACTTACTGCATAAGTAATGATTTTCTTTCCTTTCATCATGTTCTCCTTTCTTTTATATTTTGTCTCATTTCATGCTCCTAGTTGATGAAATGAGTATTCAAACATGGATTTTTACAAAAAATAAAGACCAAATAAAGTATGACAAAAAAATGTATGTCATAATCTTTATTTGGTCTTGCCTGCTTAGAGTAACAATCCACATTGACTCAATTAGTATAACAGTATCTATTATATTAAGCAAGCGTTTTCATATCTTATTTTATGATATTTTTAGGCATTTGAAGTCAGCAGAACGTGAAACTGATAATTTAATCATGCCAACAATTAATAGTTTATTATGATTTTTTGATAAGAACGCAAAAAAAATAACTACCTCGCTCTCGGCAAAAGTTTGAGGTAATTATTTCAAACATACAAATCCAAGGGCAACCGCTTACTGGTTGTTCCTTCTTTCATATTCATTATAGTTTACGCCAAAATCAAAGTCAACATGCATCTTTTTATAGTTTTACTGCATAACACGTTTAATATGTATACACAAGAATGTCTGTTCATCCGGTGATAAATCATATTTATATTTCTCTTTTATATGTTTCACAATACGATTAATACACATTGAGAGTCTTAAGTTCTCTTTTAATAGTTGTCTGATGTCTTCTGTTGTATCTTTAAGGTTTATTTCCTGTCCTGTAAAGATACGTTCAGCTAAGTATTTTAAATGCGTAGAGAGTCTTGCATAACTGAGTGACTGAGGAGAAATAGTCACCTTCATACTATTTTCAATAATACCGATAATATCAGTCACAAAGCTTAATATCTTAGTCGCATTATGGGTATTATTGTCCATTGAGAAATTCACTAAATGCAAGGCTATATAGTTGGCTTCTTCTAGATCCAATGTAATACCTGTTTTCTTCTTAATATAGCTTAATGCCCATAAACCTATTTCATATTCATTCTTATAAAGAATACTTACATCTCCAAGTATGACATAAGGGATTCTTATATTCTCCTGCTTACGTTTTAAGGCAAAGGAAATATGATCTGTCATAGTAAGGAATATTTCCCCATAATAGCGTGATTTAAGCTTCTTAATTGCACGAGAGACAATCTTATCAGTCATCTCATAACAATCAGGAGAGATATCATCATCTCTTTCTAATCTTTTATGAGGGTCTTCTTTAAACATATATGTCTTTTCTATTTTAGTGGAATCAACACTATCCCCTACCTTCTTCTGGAACCCTATTCCTGAACCTGTTAGGATAATATCTCCTAATTCTGGTGAGATAGCCGCAATGGAATTGTTGTTGAAAATCTTAATAATTCTCATAATAGTCCCCTTTACATTAATATATCGTTCATCGCATCCGCAATGAACTGGGCATTGGTGCCTACTAATATCTGTACATTATGGTTTCCTGCAATTGTGACATGTTCATAGCCTAATTGAGATATTTCGTCTTTATTAATAGAATGTATGTCATTTAACTCTACTCTTAAACGTGTAATACAGGCATCTGCAGATATACAATTACTTCTACCACCAAGAGCTTCCACAAAACAAATAGCCAAATCATCATAATCAAATGATTGTTTTGTACTAACTTCATCTTTCATACGTCCTAGTGTCATGAGATTAAAATGAAGAATCATAGTTCTAAATACAATATAATAGAGCACACCACAGATGACTCCTAAAAGAATCAAATAGTTGGCATGATAGGAGAATGGTGCCTTAAAACTCAATATATAGTCTATAAGACCAGCTGAGAAACTAAAACCAGCGAGCCAGTGAAATGATGCAGCTATAAACATCATGATTCCTGTCATGACTGCATGGGCGATATATAAACTAGGTGCTAAAAACATAAAAGAAAACTCTAATGGTTCTGTAATACCTGTTAGAAAGTAAGCGCCAAATAATATAGTGGATAGAAATAGACCTCATCATGTTAGATAATTAAAGTGTTTTTAGATACTAAATTTGCTATATATAGTGTTTTTAGCCACTAAATTTGCTATATGTAGTGATTTTAGCAC
>NZ_RCYB01000094.1 GCF_004168205.1 Catenibacterium sp. co_0103
AAAGGAACTGATATTAATACAATTGATAAGGAGACAACTATTGATATAAACAATAAAATAAACCAGAAGAAAAGAAAGATACTTGGATATCTTTCTTCTGAAGAACTATTTCTTAACGAACTAGCTAAACTTAATGTAACTGGTAATACTATTTTCTATAAAAACTAGCTTATCTTCTTATTTCCAGTTTCTGCTTGCAATTCGGGATATATCGATGTATTCAACTCTTTTCACTTTTTCAATAAATCTTTCAACAAGCAAAAAAAGAATAGCCAGGAAACATCCTAACTATCCTTTCTACATGAATTATTCAATTACAGTTAATTCCTTTGGATAACTGTTTAATACCTTACAGCCATCTTCAGTGACCATAACTAAGTCTTCAATACGAACTCCAAAATCACCCTGTAAATAAACACCAGGTTCAATTGAGAAAATCATACCAGGCTTTGCGATAATATCACTGACAGAAGATACATCACCAAATTCATGTACATCTTTACCAATGAAATGACCTAAACGATGATTGAATTCTTTACCATAACCTGCTTCAGTAATTATATTTCTTGCGACTGCATCAATTTCAGATAATTTCATACCTGGCTTGATGGCAGCTTCAGCTGCTTCATTTGCCTTTAATACAAGATTGTATACTTCTTTCTGCTTTTGGGATACTTCTTTATAGAAGAATGTTCTTGTCATATCAGAACAATATCCTTTATAGATACATCCCATATCAACGATAATAGAATCTCCTGGCTTTAAACGGCTATCATCGCATGAATGATGAGGGTTCGCCCCATTGGCACCATAACCCATGATTGGACTAAATGAATGACCTGATGCACCTAATGACTTGTAGTAAGCAAGTAATGCTTCATCCATTTCAATTTCAGTCTTATCTGTTGCAAGTAATCTTTTTACTTCAGCCATTGCTGTATCATTCATTTCACTTGCTTTAAACATGAGTGCTTTTTCTTCATCATCCTTCTGCATTCTTACTTCATCTACGCATAGTGATCCTAAAACATATTTAGCGTTGACGCGATCCTGTACAGGAATTAAGAAACGTGCTGGCATATTCTTATCTACACCAATCACTTTTGCATCCTTTAAATAATCTGCAAGTAATGCTGGACCATTATCTGTATCATCAAACCAAGTAATAGGCATACCTAAGTCTTCTCCCACATAGAATAAGTTATTGAAGAATAACTGATGATTTCCTTTAGAAGAAAGAACCATAACATACATTCTTTCACCTGGATGATTGACATAATCTAATAAATAATCGATAGAAACAGGGTCAGTGACTAATAGATAGTCAATGCCTCTTTCTTCCATTTTTTCTAATACTTTATTTATTCTCTTCTGATTCATATTCAGTAACCTCAATTCCTAAGTCCTTTAACTGATCATTGTCTACTGGTGTAGGTGCTTTTGACATTGGACAAGTTGCACTTGTATTCTTAGGGAAGGCAATAACGTCTCTTAAAGAATCACATCCACAAAGTAACATTGCGAAACGGTCTAATCCTAATGCGAATCCAGCATGTGGTGGTGCACCGTATCTAAATGCATCCACAAACCAGCCAAACTGTGCATCAATTCTTTCCTGTGTGAATCCTAAAGCCTTGAAGGCACGATCCTGTAATTCTTCTTCATAGATTCTCTGAGATCCACCACCTAGTTCGAAACCGTTTAAGACGATATCATAAGCATCTGCTAAGCAGTTTGCTGGATCTGTATCAATCTTATCTAGATCAGAATCCTTTGGACGAGTGAATGGATGATGCATTGCATAGTATCTTCCATCTTCTTCAGAATATTCAAACATTGGGAAATCAACAACCCATAAGAAGTTGAACTGACGAGGATCATATAACTTTAATTCTTTACCTAAATGATTTCTGATTGCTGCAAGAGCATCACATACAACCATGTAATGAGTATCACTCACAAATAGTAATAAGTCTCCTACCTCAGCATTCATCTTTTCTAATAAAGCGCTCATCTGTTCTTCAGTAAAGAACTTAGCAATAGGTCCAGATACACCCTTATCAGTCACTTTTAACCAAGCAAGACCTTTAGCCTTATATTTCTTAGCAAGTTCAGTTAAAGCATCAATCTTCTTACGTGAATAGTTATCTGCTTCACCCTTGACATTAATACCTTTTACATGTCCTCCTGCTTCGAGCGCACTCTTGAATACCGTAAAGTCAACATCCTTCACTGTTTCATTTAAGTTAACAAGCTTTAAATCAAAACGTGTATCAGGCTTATCGATTCCATAAGTTTCCATTGCATCATGCCATGTCATTCTTGGGAATGGTAACTGAACATCGATGTCCATAACATCTTTCATAACCTTCTTGATTAAGCCTTCACCAATACCAATAACCTGATCAGTATTCATGAAACTCATTTCTACGTCCACCTGAGTGAATTCTGGCTGACGGTCAGCACGTAAGTCTTCATCACGGAAACATCTAGCAATCTGATAATAACGTTCAAAACCAGCTACCATTAATAACTGCTTAAATAACTGTGGAGACTGTGGTAATGCATAAAATGAGCCATTATGTACACGTGAAGGTACTAAGAAGTCTCTTGCACCTTCTGGTGTAGATTTATTTAAATATGGTGTTTCAATTTCTACGAATTCTTCACTATCTAAATATTCATGAATAGCTCTGACAATCTTAGCACGTCTCATGATGTTCTTTTGAAGAGCTGGACGTCTTAAATCAAGATAACGATATTTCATTCTTGTTTCTTCTAAGGCATCAGTTTCGTCCGCAATAATCATAGGAGTAGTCGCTGCCTTATTGACAATCTTTACTTCTTCAGCCTGGATTTCAATATCACCAGTTGGCATATCTGGGTTCTTAGAACTTCTTTCTACGACAGTACCTTTGATATCAAGAATATATTCGTTCTTAACATCCTTTAACTGTTCATTAAATGATTCATCAAAGATTACCTGTGTAATACCATGACGGTCTCTTAAATCTACAAAGACTAAAGCACCTAAGTTTCTCTTTTTAGCTACCCAGCCAATAAGTTCTACTTTTTTATTGACATCAGTGATTCTTAGTTCTCCATTGTTGTGAGTTCTATTCATGTTCATGATCTCCTTCATAATGATTTTCAATATAACTTAAGATATCTTCTAATTTAACTTCACTCTGTTCTTTAGAATGATTGCAGCGAATATTAACATATTCACCCTTAACTTCATCTTCACCAATAATAATAGAAAGATGTGCACCAAAACGGTCACTAGACTTGAATTGTCCTTTTAAGCCTCTACCTGCATAATCCATATCACAAGTAAAGCCATTTGCTCTAAGCATTGTGATGATCTGCATTGCTAAATCTCTTGCTTCATCACCTAGAGGCATAACATAAACATCAATACCATTTTCTTCATCTTCTTCGTCATCTAATGCAAGCATCAATCTTTCCATACCAAATGCAAAGCCTACACCAGGAGTTGCAGGACCTCCAAGTTCTTCAACAAGGCCATTGTAGCGTCCTCCACCACCAACAGTAGAACCAGCTCCTAACTTTGGATCATCACTGATGATTTCAAATACTGTATGAGAATAGTAGTCTAATCCTCTTACTAAATTCGTATCTACAACATATTCGATTTCTAAATCATCTAATAAACTGCAGACTTTATCGAAATGTACTTTCGCTTTTTCACTTAAATAATCAATTGTACGAGGAGCAGAAGCCATGACTGGATTCTTCGCATCGACTTTACAGTCTAGAATTCTTAATGGGTTCTTTTCAAAACGTGCCTGACAGTCTTCACATAAATCATTAAGCACTGGTCTGAAATGATTCTTTAAAGCTTCTCTATATGCAGTTCTTGATTCATCATCACCTAATGAGTTAATATGTAATTTGATATTCTTAATACCTAATGCTTCAACGATAGTCACTGCCATCAACATACATTCAACATCTACGTATGGTGATTCAACACCTAACATTTCTACACCGAACTGGTGGAACTGTCTCTGTCTACCATTTTGTGGACGTTCATATCTAAACATTGGTCCCATATAGTAAACCTTCTGTAACTTTTCAGGTAAAGCATACATCTTATTTTCTACATATGCTCTTGCAATACCTGCAGTTCCTTCTGGTCTTAAAGTAAGAGAACGATCTCCCTTATCCTTAAATGTATACATTTCTTTAGTTACTACATCTGTCGTATCACCAACTGCACGGCTAAATAATTCTGTGTGTTCAAAGATTGGTGTACGCATTTCTTTTACGTTGTAATTTGCGGCAACAGTTCTTAATAGCTGTTCCATTTCAATCCATTTTTCTGAATTTTCAGGGGTAATATCTACTGTCCCTCTTGGTCTATTGTATTTCATGAGTTCCTCCTTTATAAAAATAAAAAACGTCCTTAATCTAAGGACGTTAATACGCGGTACCACCTTAGTTCATGAATAAATCATGCACTTTACTTAGTTATAACGTTACCAACGTGCTTTTTTAAAGCATTCTCCAAAGTGTCCCATAACTTCTCATTAGTCATTTCCACCAGCCATGACCTCTCTATCAATGTCCATTACTTAATCTTCTTCACTGAATATAAGGTGATTATAAATCAAAAGTATATTTAATTCAAGTCACTAATGAATTACACGGCGAATTTCTGCAACACCCTGTACTTTATTCATATTATCAATTGTATTCTGTAAGATTTCTGCATTCTCTACAGACAATGTTAAACGAATATGAGCATCTAAATCCATGATGTTCGCATTGATTTTAAGAATATTGACCTTTACCTGACTTAAACATGTCACAATATCACTTAATAAATTAGGACGATCTAATCCAACGACTTCTAGATCCACATTAAAGCGCTTCTGTTCAATATTAGGATAATCCCAATAAACATCAATCAAACGTCCTTTTACGACACTCTTGACATTTGGACAATCCGCACGATGAATCTTGATTCCCTGTCCTTTAGATACAAAACCAACAATCTTGTCACCAGGAATAGGATTACAGCATTTAGATAATTGCATCTTTAGCCCATCTACACCAGTAACTGCCACACCAATACTCTTCTCATGTTTCTTATTTAATTCCTGAATATTGTTGTTGTGGCGAAGGATTTGAGACAAGTTATCAAAGAATCCTCTCTTTTGTGGGGCCACTTTATCAAGAAGTGTAGAAGCAGTCGCATGCTTCTTACCTAATGCAAAGAGTACATCATCAAATGTATTGGCGCCAAATGAGCCAAGATAAGTTCTATAAGTATCAGGACTCATATAAGTCTTTTCATCAAGCTGTCTTGCTCTGATTTCATCTCTAAGAAGTCTTCTTCCTTCTTCAATAATCTGTTTCTTATTTTCTTCTTCATGTTTTGTGATATATTGACGAATCTTATTACGAGCACCCGCTGTTCTTACAAACTTCAACCAGCCTTCACTTGGACCAGAATTCTTATTAGTCTTGATTTCTACAATATCACCTGTTCTTAATTTGGTATCAAAAGGAACCATAACACCATTCACAATTGCTCCAACCGCATGATGTCCAACTTCTGTATGAACACGATATGCAAAGTCAATCGGTGTAGACCCATTTGGTAATTCTACAATACGACCTGCAGGTGTTAAAGCATAAACATTGGCTTCAAAGATATCACGTTGTAACGTATTATAAAAATCTTTAGCTTCATTATCTTTCATTTCATCACTTACAGTAATGAACTCACTCATCCACTGAAGCTTTTCTCCAATTTCCTTCTGTTCCTGTTTCGCATTATACTTCTTACCTTCTTTATAACGCCAATGAGATGCAACCCCTCTTTCAGCGAGTTCATCCATCTCTTCAGTACGAATCTGGATTTCAAATACATAGCCCTTTTCACCAATCACAGATGTATGTAATGACTGATACATATTAGGCTTAGGCATGGCAATATAATCCTTAAAACGTCCAGGAATCGCACGATATTTCTCATGCATAATACCTAATACTTCATAACATTCATTCTTAGTTTGTACAATAATACGTAAAGCATTCAAATCATAGATTTCATCAAAACGCTTATGCTTATAAACCATCTTTTTATAAATAGAATAAATATGCTTAGCACGACCCTTAATACGATAACTGATGCTAGTTCCTTCTAAGTTCTTTTCAACTGACTTAATCATTGCATCAACAGAATCTTTTCTTTCACTCTTCTTCTTATCAAGAAGTGCCGCAATTTCTTTATAAGCTTTAGGATCAAGATATAATAAGCATAAATCTTCTAGTTCTACTCTAATATCATTAATACCTAAACGATGCGCAATTGGCGCATAGACTTCTAATGTTTCTCTAGAAATACGCTGTTGCTTATCCGGTCTCATATATTGAAGCGTACGCATATTATGGAGTCTATCAGCTAATTTAATCAAGATAACACGAATATCCTTAGCCATCGCAATATAGATCTTACGATGATTTTCAGCATGGAAATCACTTTCTTCCATATAAGGCATCTTAGTGATCTTAGTAACACCCTCTACTAGAGTAGTAACTTCTTCACCAAATCTCTCAACCATTTCTTCTCGAGGCACATCACAATCTTCCATAACATCATGAAGAAGTCCTGCTGCAATAGTAATTGGTCCAGTCTGTAATGTTGCAAGAATATAAGCAACCCAGATCAAATGAATTGTATAAGGTTCACCACTTCTTCTTTTCTGTTCCTTATGCTTCACCATAATAAAGTCATAAGCCTTTTGAATCAGGGCTAAACTTTCTTCTTTTGTGATATATGTTTTTACAAGAGCAAGGACGTCGTCGTAACTCATTGGGTCCCCTGCACCTTTATATTTCATAATAACACCCCCTCGTGTATCATCTCAATTATAACATAATTCACTACTAACATGAAGAGACTAAGAAAGGAATAATACAAATATCACTTCATTTATTCTGATATTTACTATTCGTTTATGAATAATACAAACAAAATAAAAAAACTCCAAAAGGAGTTTCTATTAGTATTGAGTAACTAAATAGACTTGGGGTTTACTCAAGCTTTGAAAAAGTCAGGGGTATGAACTCCTGGCTTTGCTTTTATGCTGTCAACTTTTTAGGGGCAGTTTTCTGCTATCTGTTTTGTTTATTTCATAAATCATTTATCATGTTCTTAAGGTCAA
>NZ_RCYB01000095.1 GCF_004168205.1 Catenibacterium sp. co_0103
AAAGGACAAAATAATTATGTAGGTTTTCCAACATTCTTATGTTGTCTTTTACCTACATTTTTATTTTATCCTTAGCAGACTATTTATTTTTCTTAAATATTCTATGACTTTTTCACATTATTAGAAAAGTTAAAAAGATTTCTTTTTGGGATAAATCAAATAAGGAGAAAACGATTATGAACAAGAAATTAATGACTATGTTAGTCGCTTGTGCTTTATCAGTATCAGCATTATCTACTACAGCAGTATTTGCAGAAGATGCAGTAGTAACTGGAGAAACTCCAGCTGTAACTGAAACTACAACTACACCTGAAACTACACCTGCAGCTTATGAACCAGAAATCACTTTAACTACACCTAAATGGACAGGTGATAGTGATATTGTCTTTGAAGTAGATGCTAAAGGTGGAGCAGTTTATCCTCAGGAAATGTATGTTTATGGCGCAGATGACGCAGCAATGCCTATTATCAGTGTTCCATCTCAGGTAGAAGTAAATGAAGAAGGTAAAGGTAAGGTCACATTTACTAACGATGCATTAAAAAATGCGAACACTTGGGATGATACTTTTACAAACCAGATTTCAGTAGATTGAACAAAGTATTCTAAAATTGAATTTGACTTTGCATTCGAATTAAACGGTCAGGTTAAATATAAGTTTATGTATGTAGAAACTTCAGTAAAGGCTCCAACACCAACTGTAACTCCTACTACACCAGCTAAGCCTACTACATCTACAAAACCTGCAGGAAACAAAGGTACAACAACTACAACTACTAAGAAAGAAGCACTAAAGACTGGTGATACTATGAATGTTGCATTATATGCTTCATTATTATTAGTAAGTGCTCTAGCAGCAGTTGTATTAACTACAAAAAAGAGAATCACTGAATAATCTGTCAATTAAAGTAAGCGTAAGTAAAATTGACTATTATGGGAAAGAAAAGACAATTGAGAAATGAGAATCAGTTGTCTTTTTTTATGTAAATTTATTCACAAAGTGACAAATGCACTTATCTGTCACTTGAATGATAACACTTACAATGTTAACATGAAGTCAGAAAAGTTAATTAAAAGGAGATCGATAATCATGTATAAGTTCATGTTAAATGAAACAAGTTATCATGGAGCAGGTGCTATTAAAGCTGTTCCTGAAGAAATTAAAGCAAGAGGATTTAAGAAAGTATTTGTTGCTTCTGACCCTGATTTAGTAAAGTTTGGTGTTACTAAGAAAGTAACTGATTTATTAGATGAAGCTTGTATTGAATATGTTCTTTACAGCAACATTAAACCAAACCCAACTATTGAAAACGTACAGACTGGTGTTGCTGCATTCAAAGAAGCAGGCGCTGACTGTATCGTAGCTATCGGTGGTGGATCTTCAATGGATACATCTAAAGCAATCGGTATCATCATTACAAACCCTGAATTTGCTGATGTACGTTCATTAGAAGGTGTTGCACCAACTAAGAATCCTTGTGCTCCAATCATCGCTGTTCCTACTACTGCAGGTACTGCTGCTGAAGTTACAATCAACTATGTAATCACTGATGTTGAAAAGAAACGTAAATTCGTATGTGTAGATAATCATGATATTCCAGTAGTTGCTGTTGTTGACCCAGAAATGATGTCTTCAATGCCAAAAGGATTAACTGCTGCTACAGGTATGGATGCTTTAACTCATGCTATTGAAGGTTATATTACTAAAGGTGCTTGGGAACTTTCAGATATGTTCCATATTAAAGCTATCGAAATCATCGCTCGTTCATTAAGAGGTGCTGTTGAAAACACTGCTGAAGGACGTGAAGGTATGGCTTTAGGTCAGTATGTTGCTGGTATGGGATTCTCTAACGTAGGTTTAGGTGTTGACCATTCTATGGCTCATACATTAAGTGCTTACTATGATATGCCTCATGGTAAAGCTTGTGCAATCTTACTTCCAACAACTATGGAATACAATGCTGAATATACTGGTGAAAAGTATAAAGATATCGCAAAAGCAATGGGTGTTGAAGGTGTTGATGGTATGACTCAGGAAGAATACCGTAAAGCTGCTGTAGATGCTGTTAAGAAGTTAGGTGAAGATGTTGGTATCGAAATGACTCTTAAGGGTGTTGTTAAGGAAGAAGATATTCCTCAGTTAGCTAAGGATGCATATGCTGATGCTTGCCGTCCAGGTAACCCAAGAGATACTTCAGTAGAAGATATTGAAGCATTATATAGATCATTACTTAAATAATAATCATTAATCTTGGAGGAACATTTGTTCCTCCCTTTTTGATTTTTATTGATGTTTCTTATAAAAAATGTATAATAGACTTGTGCTTTTGTATATAGCACTCTATAAGGATATTAAAGGAGTATGATAGTGTCGTGGACTCGAGTCAGATAATGATGGTTGTTATTTTTATTATATTGATAGGATTGTCAGGCTTATTTTCTAGTGCAGAAACTGCATTTATGTCTGTTTCTAAGATTAGAGTAAAGACTGTAAGTGAGGATGAAGAAGATCCTCATCATGCAAAAGCTTTAATTGTGTCTCAGCTTCTAGAAGATACAGATCATTTGTTAAGTACAATTCTAGTAGGCAATAACCTTGTCAACATTTTAGCTTCTTCATTAACTACATCATTTGTAATTAGTGTATTTGGTAATGAAGGAATAGGTGTTGCGATTGCAACAGGGTTTGTTACGTTAATGATTCTTATTTTTGGTGAAATTACACCAAAGACTTTAGCTGTTAGTAAAGCAGAAGCATTATGTTATAGATTCTGTCGCTTTATTCAATTTATAAATTTTATATTTACACCAGTTGTTGTTATCTTAACTGCAGTGTCTCATGGCTTAATTCATATATTAGGTGGTAATATTGATCCACAACCTACACTTTCTGAAGAAGACTTAAAAACAATTGTAAACGTGTCTCATGAAGAAGGTGTATTAGAAGATGAAGAAAAAGAAATGATGCATAATATCTTTGATTTTGGTGATACTGATATTAAAGAAATCATGACACCACGTATTCATGTGGCTACAGTTGATTATGATGCGACTTATGATGAAGTGGTTGCTGTATTACAGGAATCACAGTATTCTCGTTTACCTGTTCTTTCAGAAGAAGGTGATGAGATTGTTGGTGTATTACATATCAAGGATATCTTAATGAAACCTGTTGATCATGAACATTTCCAGGTAAAGGATTATATGCGAGATGCTTATTTCGTTTATGAATTTAATCATATTTCAGATGTTTTTGCTTCTATGCGTAAAGAGCATGTCTCTTTATCAGTTGTGTTAGATGAATATGGTGTTATGGCTGGTATTGTGACATTAGAAGATATTGTTGAAGAAATCGTTGGTGAAATCGATGATGAATATGATGACAATAGTGAAGAAGTAAAGAAAATCTCTAAGAATGTCTATTTAGTAGACGGCAGTTTAAACATAGATGAAGTCAATGACCGTTGTGGTACAGAATTCGCTTCTGAAGAATTTGAATCTATTGGTGGTCTTGTCTTAGGTCAGGTGAATGGTTCACCGAACCCTCATCAGAAGGTTTATGTAGATGACTGTATGTTTATTATTGAAAAGATTGATAAAAACAGAATTGAATTATTGAGACTTATTATTCCAGAAGAGGAAAGTCAAAAAGAAAATGAAGAAAAACACGATTAAAGTGTTTTTTCTTTTGGAGGTGAGCAGTCATGAAAGATATATATAATAAAGCAATGGCTATATATGATGACTATCGTTATTATGTGCCAAGCTTCTCTGGTGCTGCTTTATCATTTTATCTTATCATCCTGTTGATCCCTACTATGACTATTATTGCAGTTGTAACATCTTCTTTGCATATAAGTGTAGATATTCTAGAGATGGCTATTAAAGAGTTTATACAGCCGGCTTATGCAGCGATGTTGATTGATACATTAAAGGGCAGTTCTTTAAATACAGTCTCTGTATTAGTGTTTATCTGGTCTTTTTATGCTGTGTCTAGAGGTGTAGGAAATATCTATGATATTTCTAAGAAGATGTTTGCGTTAGAAGAAAGAAGTGAATCGGTGATTGCCTGGTATGTCTATGTCTTTAAGGTGACAATGCTGTTACTTGGTATATTATTGATTTCTATTGTATTACTTGCAACAGGACCTATATCTAAAGCATTTCATTTTTTATATGGGATTGCATTTATGCGCTTTGTCCTATTATTTCTTATTATGGTCCTATTTTTTATGGCTATCTATATGATAGTCCCAAGAGAACGTATCACATATCATGAAGCCCTTCAGGGAGCCTTTATAACTTCTGGTGGGATAGTGATTTTATATATTGCATTAAACTATTATTTTAAATATGCAGATTTTACATCTTTATATGGACCACTTACCTCAATCTGTGTTATCTTATTTGTATTTGATTGGGCAAGTGAGATTTTCTATGTAGGAATGTATTTAACTCATATTGCATACTTGAGGAGGAACAACGCAAAATGGCAAGAGAAGATTTTGGAAAGAGTAAACCAAGAAGAAAAAGCTTTAACAGCGACAGAAAACCTAGAAAGGATAGCCGCAAAGGCTTTAACAAGGGGTCTGACAAAGGCTATAAGAAAGAAAATAGAGGGCCAAGAAAAGACTTTGACAGAAAGCCAAGAAGAGATTTTGACAGAAAACCAAGAGAAGACTTCGATAAGAAACCAGCAAGAGAATTTGATTCAAAACCAAGAAGATTTTCATCAAAACCAAGAAAAGAAAGAGAAGAAATAAACATCAAGAAGCTTGGTATTAATGGTGAAGGTATTGGTTATATTAAGAAGAAGGTTATCTTCGTACAGAATGCTTTACCATTAGAAATGGTTGAAGTAGAAATTGATAAGAAGACACAGACTTATATGTTAGGTCATGTGACTGCATATAAGAAGCCTTCATCAGCAAGAAAGGATCCTGAATGTGATCAGTACAATCAGTGTATGGGATGTGCTTTAAAGCATATGAATTATGCTGATCAATTAGTTCATAAACGTGAATTATTAAAAGAAACACTTCATAAATATACAGATTTATCTGTAAAAGACTTGGATATCAAGCCTGTTGTAGGAATGAAAGAGCCAGAACATTATCGTCATATCGTTGCTTTCCCAATTACTTACTTCAGTGGAAAGTTATTTGTGGGCGTTTACCAGCGTGAAACAAAGTTCCTTACTTTAATGGATCATTGTCCTCTTCAGACACAGAAAATCAATTCTTTACTAGTAAAGATTGAAGATATTCTTAATGCAAATAACTGTCGTGATTATAATGATAAGTTCAAGAAGGGCTTAAGATTCTTAATTGTTAGACAGATTGGTGAAGAAATGCAGGTAGCATTCGTTACTGGACAGGATGGTATCAGCCAGACTGTGACTAAAGAAATCGCCGCATTGGATGAAGTGACTGCATTATATTATACAGTAAATACATCTCGTTATCAGGATTTCTATGAACAGGGATTCAAGAGAATCTATGGTCAGACACATGCACAGTATAAGGATTTCAAGATTTCAGTACGTTCTGATATGATCCTTAACCCAGAAATGGATGATGAAAAGACAAGACAGATTGCTTCTTTATTAGATAAGAAGGAAGAAGTATTATCTATGGGTTGTGGTTCAGGAATTATGGAATTACAGCTTGAAAACAAAGTTGTCGCAATTGATGACAATAAGGTAAGCATCCATGATGCCACTGAAAACGCAAAGAGATTAGAATTAGACAATAAGTTATTTGTTGCAGGTCATGTTAATGATCAGGCAGCACATCATTTAAAGAATCATAGCTATGATGCATTAATCATCAATGAAACTGTTGATGGCATGACTGAAGATTTACTAAAGTCTATTACTTTATCAGGTATTAAACACTTAATTATTGTATCTGATAACATGAGTACTCTCGCTAAAACATTACATCAGTTAGAAGAAATGTATGATGTGAATACTATTATCTCTTTAGATAAAGAACCTCATACACCTCGCTTAGAAATTATTGTAGATTTAAAGCGTAAGTAATATGGAAATTGTATTAAGTATTATTTGTATTGTACTATTGGTTGTTGTTATTTATCTTCTCTATACAACACAGATGAAACTTCACGAGAAGATGGTTCAGACAGAAGCGAATAGTTCATCTCTTGATAGACAATATAATTCTATTATTACGATGTTAAATGATGCGAGTACATCACTAGGTAGATCAGATACAAAAATAAATCAGATGATCAATGATATGCATGATATTAATGTGATTATGACCAATACAAAAAAGAGAGGGACATTTGGAGAATATCAGCTCTATCATATCCTATCTCTTTATTGTGGTGATAATTCACATATCTTTGAATCACAATATCATTTAAGTAATGGAAAAATAGGGGATGCAGCTTTACATTTACCAGGTAATACTAAAGTACTCATTATTGATTCTAAGTTTCCTATGGAGAACTATTTGAAGATAGTAGATAATCCTAAGGATGTTAGTTACCACAATGAATTCAAAAAGAATGTAAAGAAGCATATAGATGATATTTCTAATAAATATATTTCCGAGGAAACATTGGAAGAGGCAGTAATGTTTATTCCAAGTGAAGCCATCTATCTCTATTTATGTGATGAATGTGCTGATTTATATGATTATGCACATAATAAGAAGGTCTTAATGACATCTCCTTCTACACTTATGGGGGTTATCTTTACACTTATTAATATTACTAAGGATTTTAATCGTTCTGAGAATATTAAAGAAATAGAACAACGTATTATTAAACTTAAAGAAGATACGAATCGTTTAGATGAACGTTATGACAGAGTCATGAAGAACTTAGGTACTCTTGAAAAGAGTCTTAAGGATCTCGCAATATCTAAAGATAAGATCAGTAAAACAATCAATCAAGCCTATGATGGTGCAATAGAAGAGGAGTAATCCTCTTCTTTTTTTACGTAAAAAGGAGGGGAAATAAAGAACCTTTAATTTTTAAGGGGGGTCAATAAAAAACTCGCTTTAAATATTTGGGGGTTTCCACTTGTAAAGGGCAGTC
>NZ_RCYB01000096.1 GCF_004168205.1 Catenibacterium sp. co_0103
TCGGTCTTGAAAACCGACAGAGGATTAACGTCCTGCGGGGGTTCGAATCCCTCAACCTGCGCCATTGAATGTTACTCAGGAGAGATCCTGAGTTTTTTTTTCAGAACATGTAAGAGATTACAGAATTATTTCTGTTCTGTTATAATATTATTATCACATGTAAGGGAGATCATAAAATGGAACAATCAAAAAGTATTAATGTTAGATACTCAATGTTGCAGGGGATTTACTATGTAGGATTCTGTGCAGTTATTGGCTATGCCGCTGTATATCTAGGGTCAATTGGCATGAGTTCATCTTTAATTGGGATTGTACTTGCAATCGCAAATATTCTGACAAGTATTGCACAACCCGTACTTGGAGGATTTGTAGATAAGTCAAACATTTCTATGAAGAAAGTCTTAATGATCATGTTTGGTCTTTGTAGTATTCTATCTGTATTCCTCATGTTTGTAAGTAAGGTGACATTCTTAGCTGCTGCTTTGTTTATTGCAGTTTCTACAATTCTTTATACTACAATGCCTTTAGTTAACTCACTTGCTTTCGCATTCCAGAAGCATGGTATTGATGTTAAGTTTGGTGTAGCACGTGGTATTGGATCAGTGGCTTATGCTCTTGCGTCTCTTGTATTAGGAAACGTTGTAAAGGCAGTAAGTCCTACTTTAATGCCTCTTGCCTATATTATCATCTTCTTAGGTATTTTACCTCTTATTCGCTCATTTAAGATGCCTGAGACAGAAATAGATGAAGTCATTGAAGAAAAAGTAGTAGAAAAAGAAAGCACAGGAGCTTTTATTAAGAAGCATCTTAAATTCATGATCTTTTTAGCTGGTTTTGTATTAGTTTATTTTGATCATACAATCATCAACAATTTCTTTATTAATGTAATTAGAAACGTTGGTGGTAATACTGGAGATATGGGTAATGCAGTATTTTTGGCTGCGATGTTGGAACTTCCTACAATGGCTTTATTTGAAAAGTATAAAAATAATATCAATATCAAAAATACAATCATCATTTCCGCAATATTCTTCACACTTAAACATACTTTAACTTATTTTGCGACAAATATGTTTATGATCTATTTAGCTCAGGCGACACAGATGCTTGCTTATGCATTATTTATTCCTGCATCTGTTTATTATGTAGATAAATTATTTGATGCAAAGGATGCAGTTAAAGGACAGGCACTCGTTACTACAAGTATGACTGTATCTGGTGTACTAGCTAGTTTCTTAGGTGGTATTCTACTAGATAGTATGGGTGTTTATGAAACATTATTTTTAGGTTTAGTATTAAGTGCAGTAGGCACAATTGTGATGATTGTGACTGTTGAGAACGTAAATAAGAAGGGGACTTAAATATGTTAGATGTTTTAAAAACAAGAAGAAGTATTAGAAAATATACAGATGAAATGCCTAGAGATGAAGATCTTGAGAGAATTGTAGAAGCTGGTTTATATGCTCCTACTGGTATGGGCAGACAGGGCGTTAAGTTTGTAGTAGTAAAGAATAAAGAAATGAGAGATCATTTATCAAAGTTGAATGCTGATATTATGGGGAGTGATAAAGATCCTTTCTATGGTGCGCCTGTAGTGATTGTAGTATTAGCAAAGAAAGAATATCCCACATATATCTATGATGGATCACTTGCGATTGGCAATATGCTCAATGAAGCACATGGCTTAGGACTTGGTTCTTGCTGGATTCATCGTGCGAAAGAAGTATTTGAAGGTGAAGAAGGAAGAAGACTTCTTAAAGAATGGGGCATTGAAGAAGACTATGAAGGTATCGGAAATGTTATTATAGGATTTGCGGATGGTAAGGCTCCAGAAGCAGCACCTCGTCTTGATCATCGTGTGATTACAATCGAATAATGAAAAAATCCTCCTTGCGGAGGATTTTTTTTATTGAAAACAATGAAAGGATACCGGCTGCACCGACACCTAAACAGATTCCTATACCTATATTGTCAAAACAAATACCAAATACGACACCTAAACTGATCATAATAGGTAAATAATATGCTAATTTATCATTGTCTTTTTTCATGAAATCACCTCGACTAGAGTATATCATACTTATGTGAAGATAAGATGTTTATTGTGGAAATAAAGCCTTAAGAATATCTTCTAATCCATTTTTATCAATAGGTTTACAGATAATATCAGCTTGTACCTTTAATTCATCTATGGCATTACCCATAGCTACACCTACCTGACATAATTGAATCATTTCAATATCATTAAGACCATCACCAAATGCATAGGTATCTTTGATATCTAAACCATAATGTTCGAGAACTTTCTTAATACCGATGGCTTTACTCATGGTTGGTGAAAAGAACTCAAATGAATTATCACTGCCATGCTGATCAAAACTGATAGTAGTACCAAACTTACCATCTAAATAGTCGCTTACTTTCTGCTTGTCTTTATTTGTGACGTTGGCTTCTATTTTAATGGCACGTTTTAAGACATCATCACGGTCAAAATCCATAGAAAACATCTCTTCCATGCCGAGGTTCTTAAAGAACGTATAAAGCTCTTTATAACGCTTATCAATATAAATATGATGTGCTGTTTCAAGCATATAATCACAATTTAGTTCTTCAAGCATATCAACTGTCTGAGTCGCAAGTTCTGTATCCATTCTCTCTTCAAAGATAGATTCACCATCAATCTCGATATAACCACCATTATATAAGACATAACCATCAAACCCCAAATCAAGGAACTGCTGGTTAATCATGGCTTTAGGACGACCACTGCAGATAAAAAGCTTATGCCCATTGTTTTGAATTCTTTTAAGTTCTCTTTTTACACCTTCAGGTACTTCATAAACTCCATAAGTGTTATCTACAAGCGTACCATCAATATCAAAAAATAATACTTTTTCTTTCATATGTATCTACTTTACCTCTGGTCTTAATATTTCTACAAATTTAAACTCATTGTTATCATATGTATAATGAAGAATACAGCAATTAGTAAATCCTCCTGAGTTAAAAATAATGTTTGGGTCATTAAATGCACTAAAGAATTGCATAGAAGCGCCGGCATGACTTACTGCAAGAACCACTTCATGGTCTTCTTTATTCATGATTTCAGTTAGTGTTTTTACAACTCTATGTTGTACTTGTTTGGTTGTTTCGCCACCATAATGGGGAAATAAGTCATCATATTTAAAATCATCAAAATGAGGATTTAAATCTTCACTTTCTCCTTCAAATAATCCAAAACCTCTTTCCTTAAGCCCTTTAAGTCTTGTATAAGGTACTTGACCTTCTGTAACTATTTCTAATGTATCAGATGCTCTTTCAGCCGTACTAGAGTAGTAATGATCAAAAGAAATATCCTTGATCAACTCTCTTGCAGCGTCTGCCTGCTTAATACCTAGTTCAGTTAGTGGAGAATCACATGATCCCTGAATTCTTCTTCTAACATTAAATAGAGTTTGTCCATGACGCATCATATACAAATGTTTCATAATAAATATAACCCCTTTCATTGGATGATAAGTTAATTATATCTATTATTTAAGAAAAAATTAAGGTGAAAGTACACAAATAATACACTTTTCTTTGTTAAGATAGTGCAATAGAGGAGGAGTGGTGAATATGAATGAATTAAAAGGCCTCTCACAACAAGAGGTACAAGAAAGAATAGAACAAGGACAAGTGAATTATACAGGTCAGTCTATTTCTAAAACAAAAAAAGAAATTGTGAAGCAGCATACACTTACATATTTCAACTTTCTAAATATATTTTTAGCTGTTTTGATTGTGATTTCAGGACAGCTGCAGAACTTAACTTTTATTGGAGTTATGGTAGCTAATACAATATTAGGTATCATTCAGGAATTCAAGGTTAAGAAAACTATTGATAAGCTAAGTGTTGTGACTGTAGAGAAAGTGAAAACATTACGTGATGGTAACTTGATAGATGTTCCAGTAGAAGAGCTAGTTATGGATGACATTATCTTTCTGCAAGCTGGTAATCAGATTGGGACAGACTGTCAGGTTATAGAAAATCATGCATTAGAGATTAATGAATCTCTTTTGACTGGGGAATCAGTACCTGTTAAAAAGAAGGAGAACGACGAAATCTATGCAGGAACCTTCGTTGTGGCAGGAAGTGGTTATGCAAAAGTAATCCGTGTAGGGAATGCGAACTATTCTACAAAGCTAGTGAACCAAGCTAAACATAAGAATCTTGCATCTAGTGAGATGAGAGATTCTATTGAGAAGATTATCAAGGTTATGAGTATTATTATTGTGCCAGTCGGTCTATTACTCTTTAGAGCACAATATAAGGCCATGCCAAATGACTTTAATACCGCATTAGTTAAAACAGTAGGTGGGGTTATTGGGATGATTCCTGAGGGACTTGTCTTATTAACTTCTTTATCTTTTGTATTAGGTGTTGGTCGTCTTGCAAAAAAGAAAGCACTTGTTCAACAGATGGAATCCATTGAAGCATTAAGCAGAGTTGATGTACTATGTCTTGATAAAACAGGGACTATTACAACAGGTGAACTTAAAGTTAAACATATTGTTCCTATTAGTGATCAATATACGCGTGAGATGATTTGCGATATTATGGGTTCATTTGCTTTCTTAGTAGATGATATCAATCCAACTCAGAAAGCTTTAATGAATTACTTCACTAAAAATGATAAATATCATAAGAAATCAGAAGTACCATTTTCTTCAGAACGTAAATATCGTGCCATTACTTTTGATGATGATCGTTCTTTTGTGTTAGGTGCTCCTGAATTCTTGACTGATAATAAAGAAATCTTAGATCAGGTCAGTGGTTATTCTGAGTTTGGTTTACGTGTATTACTGTTAGGAGAAGCAGATTATTTAGAAGAGGGACATTATCATTCTCTTACTCCAGTTTGTCTTATTGCTATTAGTGATATCATTAAAGAAGATGCACATGATACATTTGATTATTTCAAATCTCAGGGTGTTTCTATTAAAGTCCTTTCAGGAGATAACCCTCTTACAGTTTCTCGTGTATGCACCCTTGCAGGGCTTGATAACGCAAATAATTATATGGATGCTTCGACTCTTCCTGATACTGTAGAAGAAATGAAACAAGTATTAGGAGAAACATGTGTCTTTGGTCGTGTTAAACCAGAACAGAAACAATTGATTATCAAAGCTTTCCAGGAAAATGGTCATGTCGTAGGCATGGTCGGTGATGGTGTCAATGATGTACTTGCGATTAAGGATGCAGATTGTGGTATTGCGATGGCCAATGGAGCTGATGCGGCTAAGCAGGCAGCACATATTGTATTATTAGATTCTAACTTCAGTTCAATGAAGGAAATTGTAAACGAAGGTCGTGTCATCATTGCGAATATTGAAAAGGTCAGCTCACTATATCTAACTAAGACTATTTATTCTACAATTCTTAGTCTGATCTTTGGATTCTTCTGCTTAACTTATCCATTTACGCCTTTCCAGCTCTCTTTGGTAAGTGGTATGGCAATTGGATTACCATCATTCATTATTACTCTTGAACACGATACAACAATGAGTTCTAAGGGCTTCTTAACACATGTGATTCATACAGCACTTCCATGTGCTTTAAGTGTTGTAGTGCTTGTACTGTTTAATTTTTTATTAAAATGGATGTTCTTCTTAAATGCGAAATACTTTTCTACATATAGTTTCTTAGTGACTATATTTATTAGTTTCATTGTATTATTTAAGGTTTCTAAACCACTCAATTTTTTAAGAAAGTTTAATATTGGTTTAAACGTCCTGCTTACTATTGGTTGCCTTTATGCAATTCCAACCTATTTTTATATGTATCCTATTACGGACTTACGTGTTATTATAGTAGTAGCTTTTGAATGTGTTGTTGCTTATTATTTAGTCGCACTTATCACAAAAGCATTAGATAATATAACTGAATATAGACGTTGGAAGAGGAAGAAGCATGGATAAAAAATATTTTTTCTTTGATATTGATGGCACTTTGACAGATATACAAACTGGTATTCCTGTACCTAGTGCTTTAGAAACAATTAAAAAATTACAGGATAAAGGACATTTTGTCGCAATTGCGACAGGACGTGCCTATTATAAAACAAAAGATACTGCTAAGATGCTTGGTATTCATAATCTTGTATCTAATGGAGGGGCTGCTTTGATTTATAATGATGAGTTAGTTACAAATAGTCCATTAGATAGAGAAAAGGCTCTTGCACTTATTCATGAAGCAGATGAAAAAGGCTTTGGAATATTAATTGCTGTTAATGATAGTATTGATGTAGTGATGAAGGATGAACGCTTTATTGAACAGGTAGGAGAAAGACAGGAACCGACACGTTATATTCTTGATAAGTCATTAAACTATGATGATTTGAAGGATATTTATAAGATTTATATTGCGATTCCAGAAGACAAAGAAGAAGAACTTACTTTAAGAGATACAGTGGGTCATATCCGCTTTGTACCACCTTATCTTACTTATCAACATGATGCAAAAGAAAAAGGTATCATTAAGATGATGGAATACTTAAAGGCTGATATTAAGGATGTTGTAGTCTTTGGTGATGGTGAGAATGATCTTGTTATGTTCAAGAAGGAATGGACATCTATTGCGATGGGCAATGGTGTAGAAGACTTAAAGAAAAAAGCAGATTTTGTCACAAAAGATTCTACAGATGATGGTATAGAATATGCATGTCGTCATTTTGGCTGGATTGATTAAGAAGGAGTAATCCTTCTTTTTTTTATATATAACACAAATACATGTATAGATAATTATAAAACAACTAAATAAACTTATGATTTGAATACCCATAATCTACAGGTAACGATTTAAGAGAAGTGTGGAGCAGAAATATTCAGGATATAGACTATTTGTC
>NZ_RCYB01000097.1 GCF_004168205.1 Catenibacterium sp. co_0103
TGGTGGGCCTGAATGGATTTGAACCATCGACCTCACCCTTATCAGGGGTGCGCTCTAACCAACTGAGCTACAGGCCCATTTCTTGACTGCTCACCTATAATAACATGTAGAAATACACTCGTCAATAAAAAAATGAAGAAATTATAGGCAAGGTAGAAAAATACTTGATATATACAATGAAAATAAAGAAAAAATAATGTATCATTAAAATTGGTTAAAATATTACTAAAAATTTTATCTCATTTTATCTCATTTTATCTAGATTGTGATATATTAATTATTATAGTAATGTTAAGGAGGAAAAAGAAATGGCTACAATTAAAGATGTTGCGAAAGCAGCTAATGTATCTATCGCAACTGTATCAAGAGTATTAAATGAAGATAAAACATTGAGGGTTTTACCTGAGACAAAAGAGAAGATATTAAGAGTGGCTAGTGAACTCAATTACTCCTTAAAATCAAAAGAAAAGAAGAATACATTTAATATAGGTATTATCCAGTGTTATACATTTGAACAGGAATTTAGAGATACTTATTTCTTATCTATTTTACAGGGTGTAGAGAAATATTTAAGAAAAGAAAAGATGGCTTCCACAAAAGTAAGATACGATGATATGAATATGAAGCAGGTATTAGAAGGTGTGGATGGTATTATCTGTATTGGAAAGTTTGAAAAGAAGTATCTTGATACATTTAGTAAGTTATCTAGTAGAATTGTTTTATTAGATATGGATTTGTCTCCAATCACAAATGTCTGTATCTCATTGGATTTTGATGACGCGATGTATAAAGTAGTTAACTATTTTCATTCACAGGGACATGAAACGATTGGTTTTATGGGAAGAAATGAATATGATGAAATGTCTTTACAAACAATTTCTAGAAAGAAAAGCTTTATTAAATATTGCGAATATCTAGGAATAAAATATGAGATATTTACAACTAATCATGAAATGACAGGAGATGAAGGCTATTCTGTCATGAATCGTGTGATTGAAGAAGGAAAAATACCTTCCGCAATATTCTGTGCCAATGATCCTCTTGCGATGGGGGCTATGCAGGCTTTATTAGATGCAAAAATAAAGGTGCCAGAAGAAGTGTCTATTATGGGATTCAATGATGTGGATGCATGTAACTTCACACGACCTACATTATCTACTGTCTATGCACCTTCAAGTGAGATGGGAGAGATGGGTGCTTCATTATTACACGGAATGATCACGGAAGAGGATATCAGCTACCCACGTAGAATACAATTACCATGTCAATTAGTTATTAGAAATTCATGCAGAGAGAATTAATAAAACTTCTCTCTTTTTATTTTAGTAAAATAATAAGTAAACAAATTAGTAAAAATGTTAAAAAAATATTGATTATTTTACTAAAAAGTTTATTATAGTAGGTGAAGAAAATAACAAAATAAAAAAAGGAGACCCCATAATGAACCATCAAATCAACAGATTACTTAACTTTGCGTTACAAAAAGGCATGATTGGTACAGATGACTTGTACTATGCCGCAAATTTAATTCTAGACTTACTTCAGTTAGATGAATTTGAACTAGAAGAAATTGATGAAAAATTAGAAACAGCACAGGATATCATTGATCATATTCTTGACTATGCAGTAGAAAAAGGCATGATTTCAGATTCTGTGACTGAAAAAGATTTATTTGATACAAGACTTATGAACTGCCTCATGCCTCGTCCTAGTGAAGTAGTAAATAAGTTCAACACTCTTTATAATGAATCTCCAGAAAAAGCAACAGACTACTTCTATGATTTAAGTATTAGTAGTAACTATATTCGTAGATCACGTATTGATAAGAATATCAAGTTTAACCATTATGTTAAATATGGTGATATCCAGATTACTATCAACCTTTCTAAACCAGAAAAGGATCCTAAAGCGATTGCAGCTTCAAAGAATATCAAATCTGCAAACTATCCTCTTTGCTTATTGTGTAAAGAAAACGTTGGATTTGCAGGTAATATGAAGCATCCTGCTAGACAGAATCATCGTATTATTCCATTAGACCTTGCAGGTCATCGCTATTACCTACAGTATTCACCTTATGTTTACTACAATGAACACTGTATCGTATTTAATGAAGAACATCAGCCAATGAAAATTGATCACAATACATTCGAGCATCTATTCGCATTTGTAGATAAGTTCCCTCATTATATGCTGGGAAGTAATGCTGATCTACCAATCGTAGGTGGTTCTATCCTTACCCATGATCACTACCAAGGCGGTCGTCATCATTTTCCTATGGAAGATGCAAAAGTAACCAAGAGTTATGAACATGACCAGGTGCAGGTAGATATGCTGTATTGGCCATTGTCAACTCTAAGACTTACCTCTACTTCCAAAGAAAAAATTATTGCTTTGGCTGATGTTATTCTTGAGAAATGGATTGATTATAGTGATGAATCACTAGATATCATTGCATATACAGATGGTGTAAGACATAACACAGTAACACCAATTGCACGTATGAAGGATGGATTGTATCAGTTAGATCTAGTACTTAGAAATAACCGTACGACTGAAGAATGTCCATTAGGAATCTTCCACCCTCATGCACAGCATCACCACATTAAGAAGGAAAACATCGGCTTAATTGAAGTAATGGGCTTAGCTGTTCTTCCTGCAAGATTAAAGAATGAATTAGAAGATATCAAACAGTGTCTATTAGGTAATGCGGATTTTGATTCAAATGAATCATTACAGAAGCATGCGGACTGGTACAAATATCTTAAGAATTGTGACTACGAGGATGTTGATAAATTCCTAGAAGTAGAAGTCACTAAGAAGTTTGTAGCAGTATTAGAAGATGCTGGTGTATATAAAATGACTGATGAAGGAATTGAAGGATTCAGTCGCTTCGTGGAGGGCTTATGGTAGAAATTAAGAAAGAATTAGATGATGATATTGTTGTCATCGGCTTAGAAAACAAAGACTTCTATGTAGAAGTCACAAACTTTGGCTGCACACTACTTAAAGCTGTAGTAAAGGACAAAGAAGGAAATCCTTGTGATTGTGTATTAGGCTTCCCTGAAGTATCAGATTACCAGAAGAGAGATGGTACATATCTTGGTGCTTTGGTAGGACGAGTATGCAACCGTATTGAGAAGGGAACTTTCACATTAAATGGGAAGACTTATAATGTTCCTATTAATAATGGTCCAAACTCATTACATGGTGGTATTGAAGGATTCTCTTACAAGGTATTTGATTATGAATTTATTGAAGATGGTGTCAAGTTCCACTATGTATCTAAAGATGGTGAAGAAGGCTATCCAGGTACATTAGATTTCTATGCTTATTATACAATCGAAGGAACATCTCTTCATATGCGCTATGAAGCAACAAGTGATCAGGATACAATCATCAATATCACAAACCATTCATATTTCAACTTAAATGGACATGCATCAAGTGTTCATAATCATGTATTAAAACTCAATGCTGATGAAGTAGGCTGCGTTGATGGTGATGGATTATATACAGGTGAATTATTAGATGTCACAAATACTCCATTTGACTTTAGAAGTGAAAAAGTGATTGGAGACTGTATCAAAGACAATCATCCACAGTTAATCACAGCCCGTGGTTATGATCATCCATTTGTATTTAATACAGATAAAAATCAGGCAGAACTTTACTCTCCAGAAACTGGTATTAAATTAACTGTATCTACTACATATCCATCAGCACAGGTATATAGTGCAAACTATTTAGATGGACAGCTAGATAAATATGGATATACTATGCATCCACAAGAGGCATTATGTATTGAAACAAGTTATTTACCAGACAGTATTCATAAAGAAGAAAACCCAAAGGTCATCTTAAACGCAAATAAAAAATTTAAAGAAGAAACAGTATATACATTCGAGGTAACAAAATGAAAGCAAGCTTATTAAAAGAAGAATTTAAAACTAATAAATATGATGAAATGTTGAAAGACTTATATGAAGATGCAAGTCTCGTAGATTATCAGAAAGACAGATATGCCAATGCATTAGATAAGTTCGTTGAACTTTATGGTGATGAAAATGTCAGCATCTATAGTGCTGCAGGTAGAAGTGAAATTTCAGGTAACCATACAGACCATCAGCATGGTTGTGTACTCGCAGGTTCTATCAATCTAGATGCGATTGGTGTAGTCGCTAGACAGGATGATGTAATCAATGTTGTCTCTGATAGCTTTAATATTAAGCCAATCTATTTAAATGATTTAGATAAGAAGGATGAAGAAGAAGGTACTTCAGAAGGACTAATCAGAGGTGTTGTCTCTAAACTTAAAGAACTAGGTTACAATATCGGGGGTTTCAAGGCATTCATTACAAGTGATGTATTAGTAGGGGCTGGTTTATCTAGTTCAGCTGCTTTTGAAACAATTATTGGTACAATCATTGATGGTTTATATAATGATATGAGCATCGATATGGTCACTATCGCAAAAGTAGGTCAGTATGCTGAAAATGTTTATTTTGGTAAGCCTTGTGGATTAATGGACCAGTGCGCATGTGCTGTTGGTGGACTTATCTCTATCGATTTCAAGGATACAGAACATCCTGTTGTAAATCATGTAGATGTAGACTTCTCTAAATATGATCATAGCTTATGTATCGTTGATACAAAGGGAAGCCATGCAGACTTAACAGATGCTTATGGTGCTATTCCAACTGAAATGAAGGATGTCGCTCATTACTTCGGTAAGGAATTCTTAAGAGAAGTAGATGAAAAGGAATTCTTTGATCATCTTGCTGATGTCAGAGCAGCAGTTAAGAATGATAGAGAAATTCTAAGAGCTATTCATTTCTTCAAGGAAAATGCAAGAGTACCTCAAATTGTAGAAGCATTAAACAATGATAACTTTGACTTATTCAAGAAGTTAATCAAGGAATCTGGTAACTCAAGCTATAAGTTCTTACAGAATGTTTACGCAGACTTTGATTATAAGCATCAGGCAGTTTCTGCAGGTCTAGCATTAAGTGAAATCGTATTAGGAGACCATGGTGTATCTAGAGTACATGGTGGTGGATTCGCAGGTACAATTCAGGCATTTGTAGAAAATGACTTTGTCCCAGAATATAAGAAAGAAATTGAAAAATTATTTGGAGAAGGCAGCTGTCATGTACTTAAAGTAAGAAAACTTGGTGGTTGTAAAGTAGTGGAGGAATAATATGAATGTACTAGTTACAGGTGGTGCAGGTTATATTGGTAGTCATGTCTGTGTAGAACTACTACAGAGCGGCCATGATGTTGTAGTCATCGATGATTTCTCAAATTCAAAACCAGAAGCCTTAGATGCCATTCATGAAATTACTGGTAAGAAAGTAAAGTTTTATGAATTTAACGTTTTAGATGAAGATAAGACAGAAGCAGTATTCAAGGAAAATAAATTGGATGCAGTCATTCACTGTGCAGCCTTCAAGGCAGTAGGTGAATCAGTAGTAAAGCCTATTGAATATTATACAAATAACTTAATGACAACTCTTATTGTTGCTAAGCTTATGAAGAAGTATCATGTCCCTTCAATTGTATTCTCTTCAAGTGCTACGGTATATGGTGATCCAAAGGTTGTCCCATTAACTGAAGACTGTGAATTAGGACAGACTACAAACCCATACGGTTCTACAAAGGCTATGATGGAAAGAATCCTAACAGATGTACAGCATGCTGTACCAGAAATGTCTGTTACACTTCTTCGTTACTTCAACCCAATTGGTGCCCATGAATCAGGATTATTAGGTGAAGATCCAAAGGGAATTCCTAACAATCTTATGCCTTATATTATGAAAGTTGCAACTGGTGAACTTCCTTGTTTAGGTGTATTTGGTAATGACTATGATACACCAGATGGAACAGGTGTACGTGACTATATCCATGTTGTGGACTTAGCTAAGGGTCATGTTCTTGCAATTGAAAAATATGCAACACCAGGTGTTCATATCTGTAACCTAGGAACAGGTAAAGGATATAGTGTATTAGAAATCGTAAAGGCATTTGAAAGAGTTAATGGAATCAAGATTCCTTATGAAATCAAGCCAAGACGTGCAGGTGATATCGCAACATGTTATGCAGATCCTACTCGTGCAAAAGAACAGTTAGGATGGGTAGCTGAAAAGACACTAGATGATATGTGCAGAGATACTTGGAACTTTGCAAAGAAACATATGTAATAAAAGAGATGCTCAATTGGGCATCTCTTTGTTTTTGAATTCTAGAGGAGAGCATTGGTACTCCTTTTTGAATACTTTGCAGAAGTAATTAGGGTCTTCAAAGCCACATTGATAAGCAATCTCTTTAACGGTTTGTTTCTTGTTTGTTAATAGTTCTGCAGCCTTCTTTAATCGGTAATCTAATAAGAATTTGTGGATAGTCGTATTGTATTTAGATTTAAAATGAGTTAACAATGTTCCTCTGCTGCAGAAGAAATAATCACATAGCTGATCAATCGTAATAGGTTTACTATAATTCGCAATTAAGTACTGTTTTATTTCCTGGGCAAGATGATCATTTTTGGCCTGAATGCGATTGGTGAGAGAAATGTATTTTGCACAGATATCACATATATATGCAAAAGCATATATCTGATCTTCATCTAATATAGTAATATTTGTGACAAGTTGTTTTAATTCTTTTTTTGAATACCCACAAACCACAGGTTAGTGAAAATTAAATTTCATAAGCACCGATTAAACGGCGTTCATGAAGCTGAACCGGACACATGAATTTCCCATCTGTTCTATAATTAGATTAGAAATTAGATGGAGGTATAATCATATGTCAAACAAAGTATTAAAGCCTAAGAAAGCTTCTCTTTATCAGTTCACTCAGAAATATTCCAACAATA
>NZ_RCYB01000098.1 GCF_004168205.1 Catenibacterium sp. co_0103
GTTTTGGTGGATTTGAGTTTGGTTATATATTTGTGTCCGCGCAACGAAGGCGCGGGGAAATGGAGGAAATCATGAAACAAATCAAGACAGAAGATGCAGTAGGGGCAGTATTATGTCATGATATTACTGAAATTGTGAGAGGCGTAAGAAAAGGCGCACGCTTTAGAAAAGGTCATATTGTGAGAGAAGAAGATATTCCTGTATTGTTGTCTTTAGGAAAAGAAAACCTATATGTATGGGAAAATGATGAGACTATGATGCATGAAAATGAAGCAGCTGAAGCATTATGTAAGTTGTGTCAAAATGATCATATGTCTACAACTGAAATTAAAGAAGGCAAAATAGAATTAATTAGCACCATTGATGGCTTGTTTAAAGTGAATAGAGAAAAGCTATTTGAAGTAAATCGTATGGGTGAAATGATGATTGCGACAAGAAACGGAAATACAGTTGTTCATTCAGGTGATCATCTCGCAGGTATGCGTATTATTCCGTTAGTTATAAAAAAAGAAAAGATGGAAGAAGCATCAAAAATCACGGAGACACCAATACTTGAAGTAAAGCCTTTTGTATTTAAGAAAGCAGCCGTTATTACTACAGGAAGTGAAGTCTATAAAGGACGTATCAAAGATACATTTACTCCTGTTATTATTGATAAATTAAAAGAATACAATGTAGAAGTCGTATTCCATAAATTATGTCCAGATGATCCGGATATGGTCACAAGTGCTATAAAAGAAGCACTTGACATGCATGTGGATATGGTGATCTGTACGGGTGGTATGAGTGTTGATCTAGATGATAAGACACCACTCGCAATCAAGAATACAGGAGCCAATATTATTAGCTATGGTTCACCTGTTTTACCAGGTGCGATGTTCTTATTATCATATAAGGGAGATACACCAATTGTTGGTTTACCAGGATGTGTGATGTATGCAAAAAGAACAGTTTTTGATTTAGTTCTTCCTCGACTTGTAGCCAATGATCCAATCACTGCTGATGAACTTGCAATGCTTGGTGAAGGTGGTTTGTGTTTAAACTGTCCACAATGTACATTCCCAAATTGTGGCTTTGGAAAGGGCTGGTAGGATGACATATCATAATCCTGAAAAATTTGATTTTAAAGTTAGACTTTTTAATGAAGAACCCTGTTTTGGAAAAGGTGTCTCACAGTTACTACATTTATGTGATAAGTATGGCTCTTTAAGTAAGGCCTGTGAGGTTATGGGGATGTCCCATTCTAAAGCATGGAAGATATTAAAAAGAGCTGAAGAAGATCTAGATATGAAGTTATTAGAACGAGTATCTGGAGGAAGTAATGGAGGAGGAAGTGTTTTAAGCGAAGAAGGAAAGACATTATTAAAGAAATATGATGAATTCCAAAAAAGAATGAAAGACTTCGCAGAAGAAACATTTCAAGAACTATTTAATGAAGAAAGATAAATATTTGATCATTGCGTTTGATTCTACAAGCCATGCACTAGACTTAGAAGATAAAGCAAAAAATAAAATGCAGGGAAGATTAATTCCTCTTCCAAGAGAAATAGAAGCAGGTTGTGGACTCTGTTTTGCCTCTTTAGACCTAGACCAAGAGAAATGGCTTAGATTCTTAAAAGAAGAACATGTACAATATGCTTATATGAAAGAGGTGATTTTCTAATGAGTGAAAAGATTTACTGTCAGGGTGGAGGATGCAGCGCAAAGCTTGGCGCAAAGAAGCTCTCTCGCATCCTTGAAAAGATTGATAAGTATGAAGATCCAGACTTGTTAGTAGGCTTTGATAGTCATGATGATGCATCTGTATTAAAGATTACTGAAGATAAGGGAATTGTCTCTACATTGGATTTCTTTCCACCAATGGTAGAAGATCCTTATCTTTATGGTCAGATTGCAGCTACCAATGCATTAAGCGATGTTTATGCTATGGGCGGTGTGCCTAGAACGGCTTTAAATATTGTCTGTTTCCCAGAGGAAGAAGATTTAAATATATTAGGAAGAATTATTGAAGGTGGGAATGATAAGTTAAAAGAAGCTCATGTCACACTATCTGGAGGGCATTCTATTAGAGATACTTCTATTAAGTATGGCTTAAGCGTGACTGGCATTGTGGATGTTGATTCTATTAAGACAAACAATAATGCCAAGACGGGAGATGTACTTATTCTTACTAAGAAATTAGGCGTAGGTATGACACTTAATGCGATGCGTATGAAAGACGCTGCGCCAGAAGTATTAGATGATGTTTTTAAGAGTATGACAACACTTAATAAGTATGCTGCAGAACTACTTAAACCATATGATGTTCATGCACTGACTGATGTCACAGGTTTTGGTTTAATGGTTCATTTAAATGAGATGTTAGATCATAAAAAGAGTGCAATACTTTATGGAAACAATATCCCTTATTTTAGAGATTGTCCTTACTATGTAGATGAATTCTATTTAAGTGGAGCTGCTCAGACAAATAGAAATAGTGTAGAAAAAGAAGTTGTTTTTGAGAAGGAAAACTTCTTCTTAGAAGAAATTATGTATGATCCTCAGACAAGTGGAGGATTGCTTGCGAGTGTTGCGAAAAAAGACTTGGATGACATACTTGATGCATTTAAAGAAGCAGGAAGAGAATGTTATGTCATTGGAGAAGTTGTTGATTTAAAAGACAAAAGTATATATGTAGGAGAATAGAGATGAGAAAGTTAGATGCAAGAGGATTAGAATGTCCATTACCAGTTGTAAAGACTAAGGAATTATTAAAGGAAAGTAGTGAAGCTGTAGAAGTATTAGTAGATAATGAAACAGCTGTAGAAAACTTAAAGAAGTTTGCGAAAGTAAAAGGTTATGATGCTGTAAGTAGTAAAGTCAACGAAGATTATACTGTAGTTATCAGTTCAAGCGAACAGGTTGTAGAAGAAAAGAAGGCTGAAAATATCTTAAAAGGACAGATTGTTGTAATAAGCAGTAATAGTTTAGGAAGTGACAAGGAATTAGGTAAAATCTTAATGAAATCTTTCATTTTTGCGCTTACTAAGCAGGATGCCTTTCCAGAAACAATTCTTTTCTATAATGAAGGTGTAAAGATCACTACACAGGAAAGTGATACAGTGAATGATTTATTATTCTTAGATTCTGTTGGTGTTGAAATTGTGAACTGTGGAACATGCTTGGATTTCTTTAAGTTAAAAGATGATTTAAAAGTGGGCAGCATTACAAATATGTATGATATTGTAGAAAGAATGGAAAAGGCTGAAAAAGTCATCAAGCCTAACTAATATGAATAATCTTGTAGTAGTAAGAGGTGGCGGTGATATTGCGACTGGCACTATTTATAAGCTTGCCCGCTGTGGGTTTCATGTTCTTGTATTAGAAATAGAACATCCAAGTGCGATTAGACGCAATGTTGCATACTCTGAAGCAGTATATGATGGTTATAAGGAAGTAGAAGGTATTGAATGTGTATTGATTCATTCACTTAATGAATTAGAATCTGTTTTTAAACACAATAAAATTGCGATGATGGTAGATCCTAAAGGTAGTTCTATTGATATCTTAAAGCCAGAAATAGTGATTGATGCGATACTTGCGAAAAAGAATATGGGGACTTCAAGAAATATGGCACCTATCACAATTGGTTTAGGTCCTGGATTTAATGCAGGAAAAGATGTAGATATCGTAATTGAAACAATGCGCGGACATCGCTTAGGCCGCTTGATTGAAGAAGGACCAGCAATGAAAAATACAGGTATTCCTGGACTTATTAAAGGATACGGGAAAGAACGTGTTATTCATGCAGAAGTAGAAGGTACAGTTCATCAGATAAAGAAGATTACAGATACAGTTGAAAAAGGAGACGTGCTTGCTTATATAGAAAACAAGGAAGGACAACATCCTGTATATGCTTCTATGTCAGGCTTACTAAGAGGTTTGATTCGAGAAGGTTATTATGTCACAAAGGGCTTTAAGATGGCAGATATTGATCCTCGTTTAGATGAATATGAAAACTGCTTCACTATTTCAGATAAAGCAAGATGTATTGCAGGTGGTGTATTAGAAGCCATCTTCTATTTAAGGGGTCAACATGATTTATCTTGATCAAGGGGCAACAAGTTTTCCTAAACTGCCCGCTGTTAAACAGGCAGTAATGGATGCACTTGACAACAATATGAATGCCCAAAGAAGTACAGGCGCTTTTAAGACGGATCGTCTTTTATATTCAACTCGTAAACTTGTTGCACAGTATTTTAATCTGCCTTCTTTTGACCATGTGATTTTTAATAGTGGTAATACAGAAAGCTTAAATACATGTTTAAAAGGAATCTTATCAAAGGATGATCATGTCATTACGACTTATGCGGAACATAATTCTGTCTTAAGACCGCTTCGTCAAATAGGTGTTGATTTAACTGTTACAGCACCTTATAAGGAAGATATTCTTAAAGAAATAAGAGAAGACACAAAGATGATTGTAATGACGCACAGTTCTAATGTGACAGGAGAACTCTATGATATAGATACCATTGGTCAAATAGCCTATGAAAATCATATCTTATTTGTGGTTGATAGTGCACAAAGTGCAGGTCATATCTCTATTGATATGCAGAAATCTCATATTGATTTGCTTACTTTTAGTGGTCATAAGGCATTACTAGGAATGAGCGGGGTAGGAGGAATCTGTGTCAATACAGATATATTGATTCACCCACTTAAGACAGGTGGGACAGGCATTGATTCCTTTAATAAAAAACAACCTGATAGTTATCCTGAACACTTAGAAGCAGGTACTTTGAATATACCTGGTATTGCCTCTTTAAATGCAGGTATGACTTATTTATTAGAACATCAAAAAGAGATAGAAGAAAAAGAAAAACAGCTTTTTGATGCTTTATATGAAGGTATGAAACGTATTAATGGAATCACATTCTATTGTGATTATGATGCATGTCTGCATACACCTATCATTGCCTTTAATCTTGAAGATTATGATTCATCTAAGATCAGTGATGTCTTAAGTTATAAATATGATATCATTACACGATGTGGTGCCCATTGTGCACCACTGATGCATACACATCTTAATACAGTAGAAAGAGGCATTGTACGCTTCAGTTTATCATTTATGAATAGTATGGAAGAAGTCAATATTGTCATTGATGTCTTAAAGGAGATGACTGAAGAATGATCATTAGTATTATTGGGTCAGGTGGAAAAACAACACGTATGAAGGAATTACTTCATCAATATAAAGAAGAAGGAAAAACAGTTCTTATGACGACTTCAACACATATGCGTATAGAAGAAGATACTTTAGTTAATCCAACTTATGAAGAAATTCAGGAAGAAATAAAAAACAAAGGCTATGCCTTTGCAGGCAATCGTTTTGATGAATTTAAGATCAAGGCATTAGATCAGAATTTACTCGATCAATTAAAAAAAGAAGTAGATGTCATTTTAATTGAAGCAGATGGCTCTAGAAGTATGCCTTTAAAGGTGCCTGCAGACTATGAACCTGTCATAGACGAGGATACAGATCAAATCATTTTGATTACATCTATGAAAGGCTTAGGAAAACGAGTCAAGGATGTTGTACATCGTTATGAATTATTAGACCTTGATCCAGAAAAAATAGTAGATGGTGCACTTATACAGCAGTTCGTGAGATATTATTTAAAAAGATATCCTGATGCAGTTATAGAAGTAAAACAGCCTGAAGGGCTTTATCAAAGAGCTTTGGCTTCTTTAATAGAACACAACGTAGATGTGACATGTATACAAAAAGAGTGGTTCATGCCCCAGCCAAAATTAGTATTATTAGGTGCTGGACATGTTTCACAATATGTAGAAAAAACAGCGCACTTATTAGATTTCTATACAATAGTCATTGATAATCGTGAAGAATTTGCGAATAAAAATATTTTTACAGAAGCCCAGGAAGTGCATTGTGTCAATTATGAGGAAGCAGAACAGTATTTTCCAAAAGAAGAGAATACATGTTATGTTATTGTGACAAGAGGACATAAGGACGATAAAGTCTGTCTTAAAAAGGCACTCGATCAAAAAGCTCTTTATGTTGGAATGATTGGAAGCAAGGGTAAAGTAAAAAAAACTATGGATGCCTTAATAGAAGAAGGTTATGACGAATCTTTATTAAAACAAGTTCATGCACCTATTGGCCTTCCAATCAATTCACAAACGCCTGCAGAAATTGCGATTAGTATTATGGCTGAAATTATACAGATTAAAAATACGCATCAATACTCTACAATGACAAGTGATCTCTATCATACCAAAGAGAAAGGAACTCTTTGTATCATTACATCTAAAGAAGGGTCTGCACCTCGAGGAGTAGGAAGCATGATGCTTGTTACTGATGATCACATCATTGAAACAATTGGTGGAGGGCGTGTCGAATACCAGGCAATATGTGACGCTAGAAATGAAGAAGGTATACGTTCTCATCACTATGAATTAAGTAATAAAGAAGGTGCAACACTAGGTATGATTTGTGGTGGTCGTAACGAAGTGTTATTTATTCCATTAAAGTAGAAAGCGTGCAGGGCTGATCAGTCTGCATGATAATGCAATCTGATTGTATATCATCATAAAGTAATATACGATTATCAGGAAATATATAACGTTGAATACGTGACTGATCAAAATCCACAATTTCATTTTCAATAAAAGAAGGATGAAGTGTATTTTCTATAGAATGACATATTCTAAGGAAAATGTCGCTTGATTCTTCTTTTTTAATTTTATAAACGTATAAATAAGATCTCATAATTTCCTCCATTTCCCCGCGCCTTCGTTGCGCGGACACAAATATATAACCAAACTCAAATCCCCCAAAACTCT
>NZ_RCYB01000099.1 GCF_004168205.1 Catenibacterium sp. co_0103
TGTGGTTCACTACACTTGGCGGTAAATACCTGTGGTCAGACTATCTCCGACTGAATTAGTGCCATGCCCGGCACACGCATAAAAAAGAGTGCTTAGCACTCTTTATTTATATTGATGGGATTTTCCGATAATATCAGTGATATTTTCAATACCCATTGCATCTAGTTCATCATTCATTTCCTGAATAATACGAGGACATGCATATGGATCTACTAAGTTAGCACAACCAACCTGTACAGCACTTGCACCTGCAATCATCATTTCGATTGCATCTCTACCAGTAGAAATACCACCCATACCAATAACTGGGATATTAACTGCCTGAGATACTTGATAAACCATTCTTAAAGCGACAGGGAAGATTGCTGGTCCTGAATAACCACCTGTCTTATTCGCAATAATAGGCTTACCTGAATGGATATCAAAACGCATGCCAACAAGAGTATTGATCATTGAGATACCATCAGCACCCGCTTCTTCTACTGCTTTCGCAATTGCGACTATGTCAGTGACGTTTGGAGATAGTTTGACATATAATGGTTTATTGATCACTGCCTTAACTGAACGAGTGACTTCTGCAGCCATGGCAGGATCAGTACCCATTGCCATACCACCTGCATGAACATTAGGACAGCTGATATTAAGTTCTAATGCACCAATACAGTCTTCTTTAGTTAGTTTTGCAGCAGTCTGTACATAATCATCCACACAGCTGCCACCAATATTCGCAATAGCTTTTCCTGAATAGACTTCTCTTAGTTTAACTAATTCAGTCTTGATGACTTCATCAACACCTGGGTTCTGTAAACCAATCGCATTTAGTAAACCAGAAGGTCCTTCCGCAATACGTGGAAGTGGGTTACCATAACGTGGTTCAAGAGTTGTACCCTTCAAGCTCATAGAGCCTAATACATTAATATCATAGAACTTAGTAAATTCATAACCGAATCCAAAAGTACCACTTGCTGGAATAACAGGATTCTTCATATCAAGTCCTGGTAGTTTTACATGTAAATTAGCCATTGATAATCACCTCATCTGAAGAAAGGACAGGGCCTTCTACACAAATTCTCTTATATGGTTTAGTTTTTACTTTACATGAACATCCCATGCAGGCCCCAAAGCCACATCCCATTCTTGCTTCAAAAGAAAGAGAACCATTGTCTGGGAAGTTCTTTACTAATGCATCCAACATTGGTTCTGGACCACATGCATAGTAATGATCAAAAGTTAAGTTATTTTCTTTAATGGCATCAATCACAGTACCCTTAGTACCATAAGTGCCATCCATTGTAGAAATATAAGTAGGACAAAGTTTCTTGAATTCTTCTTCATAGAACACATCATAAGAACCATTGAATCCAAGTACTGCAGTCACCTTTACACCTTTTTCAATAAGTCTTTTTGCTAGACCATACATAGGCGGTGTACCACTTCCCCCACCTACGACAATCACTTCATTATAATCAGTATCAATAAAACCATTACCTAAACCGATTAACACATCTAGCTTTTCACCTGGTTTCTTTTCTGAAAGAATCTTAGTTCCTTCACCTCTAATACGATAAATAAGCTTAATATGTGTATTATCATAATCTAAGATACTCATTGGTCTTCTTAAGTATGGCTGAAGTGAGTCGTTGATCTTAATATTGATGAACTGACCAGGTGCTGTAATAAAACGAGCCCCTTCTCCTTCAAGTTCCATTTCAAATAGACCAGGAATTAATTCTTTATTGTAGTTGATTGTAAGAAAATCCTGATAGTTCTTCATGTTATTCCTCCACTAATAATTGTCCATCGACAATATTCATAATTAAAGCGCCTTTTACTTTCCATCCTAAGAAAGGTGTATTGCATGCTTTAGACTTTAAGTCTTCTTCTTTGATTGTATATTCCTTATTCAAGTCAAATGCACATAGATCTGCCTTCATACCTTCTTCAATAGAAGCATCTAAATTTAATGTCTTGGCAGGTCCAGTAGTAAGACAATCAAGAACTGTCTCTAATTTAATTAAGCCTTCTTCTACAATATATGTATAAATAAGTGGGAAAGCATGCTGTAAGCCAATGATTCCAAATGGTGCTTTATCAATTGGTTTACTCTTTTCATCTCTTGCATGAGGGGCATGGTCTGTCGCAATAACAGTAATGACTCCATCATTCACTGCCTTGATGATTGCATCACGGTCTTCTTTTGTACGAAGAGGTGGATTCATCTTATAGTTAGGATGACAATCCTGAATGTTATCTTCTGTCAAAATTAAATGATGAGGTGATGTTTCACCACTGACTCTTTCACCACGTGCACGACTTGCACCAAGTAATGCCACTGTTTCTTTTGTCGAAATATGACAGATATGATATCTGTTGTGAATTTCATCTACAAGATGTAAATCACGATCTACCTGTTTATATTCACTTGCACTATTAATACCAATTAAGCCATGTTCTTTCGCATAATGACCTTCATGAATACATCCACCATGTAATTCTGATTCATCTTCACAATGAGCAACAATGATAGAATCAAGAGCTTTTGCACGGGTCATAGCTTCCTTCATCTTTTCATCCTTCTGGACACCTTTACCATCATCAGAGAAACCAAGAACAATAGGTTGTTTAATATTTTCTTCCATATCAACAACCTTCTGGCCTTTTAGTTCTTCTGTAATAGCACTATAAGTATAAGTTTTTACCTGTGCATCCTTTTCACAACGTTTAGTGAAGTCTTCAATAGTTTCCTTATCATCCATACAAGGTAATGTATTGGCCATTGCAACAATAGTACCATATCCACCATAAAGTGCAGATGCACTACCTGTAGAAATAGTTTCTTTATGTTCAAAGCCAGGTTCACGAAGATGTGTATGGATATCAATAAAGTTATGAGATAAAAGTGCTCCGTGAAGATCAATGACTTGATCTGCTTCTTCATTACATGCACCAATCTTCTTGATGATGCCATCTTCAATCAATACATCTGTATCACTAAATGCTTGATGACGATACAAATGTGCATTTTTTAATAATAAACGCATAATCTACCCCCTGTATTTTTCTATTAGTTTTTCTTCAACACATGCTGGTACAAGTCCTTCTACACTATGTTTATGAGATACAATCTCTTTCACAAATGAAGAAGATACAAATGTATAAGCAAGACGTGTCATTAGAAAGACAGTTTCAATGCCGTTATCTAAATACTGGTTTGTAAAGCACATGAGAGACTCATAGTTATAGTCTTCTGTTGCACGTAAACCACGCACTAATACCTGTGCCCCTACTTCCCTTGCATACTCTACAGCAAGACTACTGCTTTCGTCAATGACAACATTGGGAAACTGCTTCGTTGCTTCTCTTAACATCTCCACACGTTCTTCTACAGTAAATAAGCATGTCTTATGTGGATTAATAAAAATAGTCACATAAAGTACATCATACATCTTAGATGCACGTTCAATGATATCAAGATGGCCATTGGTCACAGGATCAAATGTCCCTGTATATACTGCTTTTATCACATTGCAGCCTCCTCGTATTTCACAATCTGTAAACAAGTAATACCATAATTATTTTCTTTAATAAGTTTAAATGGTGCTTCATATTCAAGCTTTTCTTCAGTTAAGTCTTCTACCACAATAATACAGCCATCCATTAAATTTCCATTATCCTTTAATGTATGAATAATATCCATATTAACTTTCATACCATAAGGTGGATCTAATAATACAAGACTAAACTTAATTCCTTCTTCCTTAAAAGTACCTAAAGCTTTACGATAATCAGCCTTTATTACATGCGCATTTGTAATCTTTAAACTATTAATATTTTCTCTAATAACCTGAAATGCCTTATATTGTTTATCTACTGCATAAAGTTCATCCATTCCTCTACTTAATGCCTCTATACCAAGGCCTCCACTTCCTGCAAATAAATCAAGACAAATTCCTCCATCAAAGTAAGGACCAATCATGTTATAAAGATTCTCTTTATTTTTATCTGTCGTAGGACGAGTTAATTTTGTAGGGACAGCCTTTAACTGTCTACTTTTATATTTACCTGCTATAACGCGCATAACTTCTTCCAATCCTTCCCTTTGCGAGTTCATCACTGATATCATCAAAGACAATATCTGTAATTTCATCTAACATCTTATTGAGTTCACTATAAGACTCTAAATAAGCATTCATCTCTGGCATGCGATACAATTCTCTTCTTATATCTGTCATACGTTCTTGTATATGTGACGAGTCACAATAGCTGCCAAAGCGTGCCAGATCTTCCTTTTCTTCCTTAAGTCTATTCATTTCATTCATCAAAGATTTAACATCTGGATAATCAAATACACTTAAAGAAGAGTGATAGTTTTTAAAACATTCTTCTTCTTTAATTGCATCAATAAGTTCTTTTATTGAGTCATAGATCATAATGATTTCTCAATTGCCTCCTGCTTCTTTTCACGATTATATTTCGCAATAATAGCCTGAGCTATACCAATTCCTATTAAAGCAACTAAGGTAGATGTACCACCTGCACTAATTAATAGGAGAGGCACACCAGTCATCGGAATAAGTCCTGATACACCACCAACATTAACCATTAAATGAACAAAGAAATAACTTGCAATTCCAATAAGTGTTAATTTTTCTCTTGAATCCTTAATCGCAAAAGCATATCTAAAGAGTCTATAAATAATAATAGAATAAGGAATAAAGAAAGCTGCAAAACCTACAAGCCCTAATTCTTCTACAATAATAGATGAAATAAAGTCACTCTGTGCTTCTGGGATATAACCAAATTTCATAATAGAGTTCCCAAAGCCACGGCCAATCAAGCCACCATTTGTATATCCTACAAAACCATTGATGATCTGATAGTTAGTACCATAGATATCTTTTAATGGATTCAGCCATGATGAAATACGTGCCATCTGATGACTCTTTAAGAAAAAATTATGAAACAGAATAAAGATAAGCACTAGAAACAATACTCCAACTAAGCCAATAATCTTAAAGGGACGATAGTATTGAGATGGTGTCGCAAAGAATAGGCATGTTGCCATAATGAATAATATCAAACCACTTCCCATATCCTTCTGTACCTTCCAACAGATTAAAAATGCGAAAATGACAAGAAAGGCTGGAAAGAACACACAGACAACTGCTTTACGCCAGATAAGTTTATTTCTTTTCTCTTTTGATAAGCATGGAGAAATACGTATCTGATCTGGTAAGACACCAAATATATAACTCAATAATATGATTAAGGTCAGCTTCATAAATTCTACAGGCTGAATAGTAAATGGACCAATCTTGATCCAAGCATGAGAATTATTGATTGTCCACATTATACATGTCAGCATCATAAGAATACATACACCATAAGTGACAAGCATTAATGTTTCTGATATACGACGTGTTTTATAGGCACGCGCAAATAAGAACATAAAACCTAAGCCTACTATAACGAATAAACATTGTTTCAATAGGTTTTTAGTCGCAAAATTAGAGCCTTCACTTGCCGACATACCTACAGAAGCATCTCCAATCATCACAATCCCAAATAATGCGAGAAAAATCGTACAGGCATAGATTGTTTTATCTGTACCAGTACGTTTAAACATCATTTGTGTCTTCTTGATGAAGTTCATAGTTTAACCCACTCTTCTTCCTGAGAACGTTTAAATACTTTATAAATAGAGTAGCCAGATGCTTCTTCAAAAGCTTTATCTAATTGTTTTTGTAAAGCTTTTGAGTCTGCAATAGATGTAAATGCACGGTAATGTTCCATGAATTCTTTAGAACTTATACCTTCTTCATAAGCCTGTTCTACTGCATTATATAACCCAACAACCTCGATAATTTCTTCTGTTGACCAATCTGGTTCTAATGGATAATCATACATGTTAAAATACCTCCTATGTTAAAAATATTATACATGAAATAGGCTTAAAAGAAAATAGGGTATACATAATTGGAAAAAGCGAAGGAGTCTGTTATAATGACACAGAGGTGAAACGAAGAATGTTAAGCATGAAAAATGTAATCGATGATAAAAATCCTTTAATTCGTGAGAAATCTAAAGAAGTATCTTTACCATTAAGTGATGAAGATCGTCATACTTTAATGGAAATGTATCAATATCTCGTAGATTCTCAAGATGAAGAAAAAGCTGAAAAGTATGATTTAAGACCAGGTGTGGGTATTGCTGCTATTCAGATTGGTATTCCAAAAAGAATGTGTGCAATTTATATTCCTTCTGTAGATGAAGAAGGTCATATTGTAAAGTGCGATCAGTGGGCACTTGTTAATCCACGTATTGTAGCAAATGCAGTGAAAGTGGCTTATTTAAAGAATGGTGAAGGATGTTTATCTGTTCCTGAAGATCAGCCAGGTATTGTACCTAGAAGTGCTAAAGTAACTGTTAAGGGATATGATGCCCTAACAGATCAAGAAGTGACTATTGTCGCAAGAGGCTTTACAGCTATCTGTTTACAGCATGAATTAGATCATTTTGAAGGTATTCTTTACTATGATCACTTTAATAAAGAAGATCCAAAAGCACCTATTCCAAATGCGATGGTGATTGAATAATGCTCCTTCGGGAGTATTTTTTTATGCATTAAAAAAGACGAGTAACTAAATAGACTTGGGGTTTACTCAAGCTTTGAAAAAGTCAGGGGTATGAACTCCTGGCTTTGCTTTTATGCTGTCAACTTTTTAGGGGCAGTTTTCTGCTATCTGTTTTGTTTATTTCATAAATCATTTATCATGTTCTTAAGGTCAA
>NZ_RCYB01000100.1 GCF_004168205.1 Catenibacterium sp. co_0103
GACAAATAGTCTATATCCTGAATATTTCTGCTCCACACTTCTCTTAAATCGTTACCTGTAGATTATGGGTATTCAAAAAATATGACTGTTTCATTAAAAAGAAGTCGGTCATATTTTTTATGAAAAATAAATTTTGTTGAGGTTAAATTGAGATTGACTTTGTATTGTATAAGTATGAAATAAAAAGGAATCAGGTGATGTACAATGAAAAAGCATAAAATATGTAAAATACTTCTTGTTATACTGGCAATTTTTTTATGTGTGGCTTTTTATGAATTGCTCGGAATCTGCGTTGCATATAAAAAGCAGCCGGAAGTGTCCAATACAACCAAAAAAGAAACAAAAAATGGGTCATGGAACGAATGCAGTGAAAATACAGAACGGGCAGTAATCATAGAAAAGAATCCAGAAGCGCTTTTACAAAGAGTGCGTTTGATCAAGAATGCAAAAAAGGAAATTATTCTTTCTACTTTTGCATTTCAATCCGATGAAAGTGGAAAATTGATTTTAGGAGCACTGCATGATGCGGCAGACAGAGGTGTACATATTCGTCTGTTAGTAGATGGAATGGAGAGCTGGATTGATATGGAAGGAAATCCGTATTTCTATGGATTATCTTCCCATAAGAATGTTGAAATTAAACTGTATAATAAGGCCAATCCGTTGAAACCGTGGAAAATGATGGGTAGAATGCATGATAAATATTTGATTGCAGATGGAAAGAGATATATTCTAGGGGGAAGAAATACATACAATTATTTCCTGGGTGATTTTCCGGGACATAAGAACTATGACAGAGACGTGTTGGTTGTTTGCAATGAACCTGAGAAAGAAAATTCAGTTAACCAGTTGTTAGATTATTTTGAAACTATATGGGATCAGGAAGACAGTGGTTATTTTCATAACAATAAAAAACTGGCAAATAGAAAATCTGTAAAGAACGCAGTTTTAGAGCTGCAGAACGGCTATCAGAAATATTTTGAAGAGAATAAGGAAAGAATCTGCGATACCGATTATACGGACGAAACTTTTGAGACAGAAAAGATTGCATTAGTGTCAAATCCTATTCACACAGGTTCCAAAGAACCGGTAGTGTGGTATCAGTTGGGAAAATTGATGAAAAATGCAAAAGATCGTGTGAAGATCCACACGCCATATATTATCTGCAATGATATGATGTATAATACATGGAAAGAGATTGCAGAGAATGTTTCAGATTTTTCAATCATGACAAATTCAGTTGCGAATAATGGGAATCCATTTGGGTCAGCCGATTATGCGAAAAACAGAAACAGAATCTTAAGTACAGGAATTGATATCTGGGAATATGAAGGCGGTTATTCATACCACGGAAAAAGTATTCTAATTGATGATGATTTGTCTGTAATCGGTTCCTTTAATATGGACATGAGAAGTGCTTATCTGGATACGGAACTGATGCTTGTAATACGCAGTAAAGATATTAATAAACAGTTGGAAGAGGGCATGATGGAATATGAAAAAGTGTCCCGCCAGGTATTAGAAGACGGAACTTATAATGATCCATATCATGTAGAGCCAATCGAATTAACAAAGAAACGTCAGAGAAAAATATTTTTGGTACAGCATCTGCTTGGATGGGCAAGGTATCTGTTTTAATAAGGAGGAAGGAAAACGTGTTTCAAATATTGATTGTAGAAGATGATAAAGAATTAAGCCAGCTATTCCAAAAAGTGCTTGAGAAGAATGGATATCAAGTCAAAAGTGCATCGGATGGAGCACAGGCATTAGAAGTATTGGATAAGGAATATATTGATCTGATCATTTCTGATATTATGATGCCGGTTATGGATGGCTATGAACTGGTGTCAGAACTTCGTTCAGCAGGATATCAGATACCAGTGCTTATGATCACTGCGAAAGGTTCCTTTGATGATATGCGCCAGGGATTTCTTTCGGGAAGTGACGATTATATGGTAAAACCGGTAAATGTGAATGAAATGGTTTTAAGAGTCGGAGCACTGCTTCGCCGTGCACAGATACTGAATGAACACAAAATTGTGATCGGTTCAACAGAGTTTGATTATGATGCAATGACGGTTACAACTGATAAGGAAAGTCTTGTTTTGCCTAAAAAAGAATTCCTGCTTTTATATAAGCTTGCAGCTTCGCCAGGCAGAACATTTACAAAACAACAGTTGATGGATGAAGTATGGGGATACGAGACGGAGGCAGACCCACATACGATAGAGGTACATATAGGAAGAATCAGAGAGCGTTTTAAAGATAACCCTGATTTTGAAATCGTAACAATGCGTGGAATTGGATACAAGGTGGTGAAAAAATAATGGAACAAAAGAAAGAAAAAGGATTGCGGATCCGATCCTGTCTGACTGGTGCAATCTGGCTGGCACTTGTATTTTCAACAGTCATATCTGCTTTATTATTTGCTTTTTTGAATCATTTTTTTAATCTGCCGGGCAGCATACCTGTGATTGGCTGGCTTTTGATTTTCAATACATTGATTGCAGGGCTGATCACTTCCTTTATCAATGCAAAATTACTGGAACCAATTACCAGACTTGGTAAAGCAATGAAGGAAGTTTCTCAGGGAGATTTTGAACAGCATTTGGAAACGAACAGCCGTATAGCAGAAATTGGAGAATCTTATCAAAGTTTTAACGTTATGACAAAAGAACTTCGTGCAACAGAGGTGCTGCAGATGGATTTTGTATCTAATGTTTCTCATGAGTTTAAGACCCCGATTAATGCCATTGAAGGATATACAATGCTGCTTCAGGGAGAAGAACTGTCTCCGGATCAAGAGGAATATGTAGAAAAAATCTTATTTAACACCCAAAGACTTTCCGGATTGGTTGGTAATATTTTGCTGTTATCCAAGTTAGAGAATCAGAATATACCAATGAAAAAAACAGAATATCGTCTGGATGAACAGATCCGCCAGGCAGTTCTTTCATTGGAAACAAAATGGACAGAAAAAGAAATTGGTTTTCAGGTAGAATTGGAGGAAGTTAAATATACTGGGAATGAAGGACTTTTTATGCATATCTGGATAAATCTTTTGGATAATGCGATTAAGTTCAGCCCTTCAAAGGGGACAATTACGATGTTTCTGAAACAAGAACAGGATTTTGTTAAGTTCATTCTGGAAGATGAAGGACCAGGAATAGAGGATGATGTAAAATCCAGAATATTTGACAAGTTCTATCAGGTAGATGGATCTCATAAAGCAGAAGGAAATGGCCTAGGTCTTGCACTTGTAAAACGGATTGTAGATAGTGCCGGAGGAATAATCAAAGCAGAAAACCGTGAATATGGTGGATGCAGATTTGTTGTAGAGCTTCCAATACAGAAAGATGAGGCCATATAAGTTTAAGAAAAACAGATAGAGGAGGAATTACATGACATTTTATCAGGAATTGCAGTTAAATCAGGCAGGTTCTAAAAATCTGTTGAAAAAGAGTGAAACAGTGAAAGAAAAAACATATCATATACTGGTATATTTGGTAAAGATAGCTGTTACAATGGCATTTTGTTTTTTATTTGTTACTATTTTCAGTATCTTATTTGGAAATGAGAACAGCATTGTAGGTGTAGTGGTCTTATTATGTCTCATGGTGTTTAGAAATGCGGATCTGGGGATCCACACTGGACAATCTACGATGCTTTTGGCTTTGTTCTTTGTAATTATGACTGTATGTCCGCATTTAGCAAATCAGTTTTCACCGGTATTGGGAATGCTGTTAAATATTGCGGCACTGGCTGTGTTGATTCTGTTCGGATGCCATAATCCATTCATGTTTAATCAATCTACATTGGTTCTTGGGTATCTGCTGCTATATGGTTATGATGTTACGGGAAAAAGCTATCAGATGCGATTAGTCGGAATGGCTTTAGGTGCAGCACTTACCTGCTTCGTATTTTATCGAAATCATAAAAACAGAACTTATAAAAGAAATCTGAAAGATCTGATACAAGAATTTGATATCACTTCTTCCAGAACAAAATGGCAGATATGTCAGATTTTATGCGTACCGATTGTCCTTTGCATTGCAGAACTTTGTAATATGCCACGTGCAATGTGGGCTGGTATTGCGGCCATGTCCGCGATTTTGCCGTTTATGGAAGATATGCACTACAGAGTCCGTAAAAGGATTGTCGGAAATATTGCAGGTGTTATATGTTTTACAGTATTATATTTTCTGCTTCCTTCGTCAATCTATGCATATATAGGAATTCTTGGTGGAATCGGTGTAGGATTTTCAGCACAATATGGCTGGCAGGCAGTATTTAACACATTTGGTGCTTTAGCCATTGCTGCAGAGACTTATGGACTACAAGGAGCGGTTAGTCTTAGAGTGATTCAAAATGTTTTTGGTGTTGTGTTTGCTTTAGCATTTTGTGTTATATTTTATTGGTTTATGTCTAAAAAAAAGGAAAGTGATGTGACCGTACATGCAGAGTGAAGTGAATCAGGAAGAAAATTTGAATAGAATTATTACGGTTCCTCATCTTCTTTCTTTTTTTCGGCTTTGTCTGATTCCGGTAATTATATGGAGTTATTGTGTAAAGAAAAATCCTCTGTTAGCTGGTGAAATCTTATTGATGTCTGGTCTTACGGATCTTGCTGATGGATATATCGCAAGAAGATTCCATAGGATTAGTAATTTAGGAAAAATACTTGATCCGGTGGCTGATAAGCTGACACAGGCAGCGATGTTAATCTGTCTGTTTACTCGTTTTCCGCATGTGCTTCTTTTAATCGTAATAATGGCAGGTAAGGAGCTGTATATGGTAGTCAGTGGATGTCTTGTGATACGAAAGACAGGAAAAGTACATGGTGCAGACTGGCATGGAAAGATAGTAACCTTTTTATTATATGGAACTGCAGCGGTGCATATTATATGGTTCCACATTACACCTATGGTATCAGATCTGTTGATTGGTTTGTGCGCTATAATGATGGTCATATCGGTCGCTCTGTATATTATCCAGAATACCAGGACGCTTAAGGGAGAGACTGTATAAGCAATTTTATATTGCAATGACTAGAAAAATATTTAGGAGAACGAGGAGGCGGAAGTGATGAAGGAAATTTATCAGCAGACGGTAGAAGAGGTTCTTGAAAGGGTGAATGGCAAGAAATCTGGGCTTACGAGTGAACAGGTGAAAAGATCCAGAGAAAGAAAAAGAGGGGAAAGATAGTGGACTTAAGTAGATGTTCTATGAAAAAAATTCGAGAACTGATTGTGTTTACGGCATTTCTTGTAGTTGCTTTGTGGAAATTCGATGTGGTGATTGAAGTGCTGAAGTCAATATGGAAAATTGTGTTTCCTTTTGCGCTTGGTGGTGTAATTGCCTTTGTGATTAATGAACCAATGAGTTTCCTGGAAAAGAAAATGCTCGGAAAGATAAAAGAAAACAATAAAATAGGAAAAAAGGCTGCGAGACCGATAAGCCTGCTTCTTACAATTATATTGGCAGCAGGTGTAATGGTATTGGTAATGTTTGGTGTGATTCCACAGCTTACGCAGACTATGGGAAATCTGATGACGAGTATTTCAGATTTTATTCCACAGATGCAAAACTGGATTCGAGAATTTTCACATGATAATCAGGATATTATGAAATTGGTAGATCAGCTGCAGTTTCAGCCTGATCAGGCAATTAAATGGGGAATAAGTCTTCTTGGAAACGGAGTCGGAAATATGATGAATACGACGATGTCAGCAGTAGGTTCCATTGCCAGTGGATTAGCGACCTTTTTTATTTCGTTTTCCTTTGCATGCTATATTCTTTTTCAGAAGGAAAAATTACATTTACAGGTAAGAAAAGTGATTTTCGCTTTTATTCCAAAACAAAAAGCAGATGCAATTCTTAACATATGTTCGCTGACATATCGGACATTTGCAAATTTTCTTGCAGGGCAGTGTCTGGAAGCAGTAATTCTCGGAATGATGTTTGTTATCACGCTAAGTATTTTAAAAATGCCATATGCACTTTTAATTGGAATTTTGATCGCGTTTACCGCATTGGTTCCTATCTTTGGAGCCTTTATTGGCTGTGCCGTGGGAAGTTTTCTGATCTTTATGGTAAATCCAAAACAGGCAGTTTTATTTATTGTAGTTTTTCTGCTTTTGCAGCAGATAGAAGGTAATCTGATCTATCCTCATGTGGTTGGCGGATCAGTAGGACTTCCATCAATTTGGGTACTGGCGGCAGTTACAATCGGCGGAAATCTTATGGGAATTATAGGTATGCTGATTTTCATTCCACTTGTATCGGTATTTTATACTATATTCCGGGAGTTCGTATATCTGCGCCTAAAAAAACAACATATAAAACGAGTAACGAGAACGGATGTGGAAGAGTATGCGGAGGAGGAAATTGCGTCATCATTTATTGTGCCAAATGAAAAATAATGATTTGATACAAATATAAATGAAGTGTAATGCCGATTATTAAGACGTTATAAAAATAGATTACAAAGGAAGAAGATATTATGAAGAAAATAGGAAGTGTGAAACAAAAATCAATCAAAACGTATAAAAAAAGACAAACTTAAAAATAAGTTTGAATAATTTAGAAAAAATAGAATAATTGAATATTATGGTTTAGTTAATTTAGAAACGTCAAAACCTGATTTCTTAAGAAACTCTATCGCTGATTCTTCTGTTAAAACTTGTTGCTTTATAGGTGGCTTAGGATTTTTAAATGATTCATAATCTGAAGGATTAAATGTCTCTCCAGTAAGAATCATATGGTATATACTGACAAGCATCATTCTT
>NZ_RCYB01000101.1 GCF_004168205.1 Catenibacterium sp. co_0103
ATCTATGAAGCTGAATGCATTCAAAGGAATCTCAATACAACAAATGCACTGGCATTAGATCTTGGTATCAATAATCTCGTCACTGGAGTATCAAGTAAAGGTGAACCATTCATCATTGATGGAAGAAGACTGAAGTCCATCAACCAGTGGTTCAATAAGGAAAATGCAAGATTACAGTCCATCAAGGATAAGCAACATTATGGCAGGAAGACAACCAACAGACAGAAGAAAATAGCATGCAAACACAACAATAAAATCAATGACTATATGAACAAGGCTACACGCAGGGTGATTGATTACTGTATCGATCATGATATCGGAACTCTTGTTGTGAGCTATAATGAAACATTTCAAAAAGGTTCCAATATAGGTAAAAGAAATAATCAGATATTTATCAATATTCCTTATGGAAAGCTAATAGATAAGCTTAAGTATCTCTGTGAATTGAATGACATCATACTTGTCATGCAAGAAGAATCCTACACTTCAAAGGCCAGCTTCTGGGATAAGGATGTCATACCAGTCTATAAGAGTGATGATACTGAAGAATACCATTTCAGTGGAAAGCGAATACATCGTGGACAGTATAGAACAGCTCGTGGACAAGTTCTGAATGCAGATGTAAATGGTGCATTAAATATCCTGCGTAAAAGTAGAGTTGTGATGTAAACATCCTATACAGTAGAGGCGAAGTGGACACGCAATAAGAATAAGGATTGCCTAGCAATAGGTGAAGACTTAAATATCAATCTTCTTAAACGGATGCGTAAGCATCTAAAAAACCCCGACTTAATAAAATATTAAGTCGGAGTAGTTCACTTTGGCCATTCTTTACTGCACAAACGATTTGAAGCAATCATTCCAATGACTAATACTAGGAATGAGAAATCAATTCCTTTAGGGAATAAAACGTTTAATATCAATGCAAAAAGAATGCTTAATAATGTAATATTGAGTGATTTAGAAGAAATCTTTCTCTCTTTATATATCTTATACTGCATCTTGATCTGCAGGAATGCCAGAACAAGCGCAACAACAGCAACTAAACTATCGATATAGAAATTGATTAAATACTTCTGATTAATCAGCTCTTTGACAAACATAAGAGCAATATAGGAAGTCATGGTTCCTACCATCATAGAAACCATGAGCTTTTCTCTATCTTGTTGAAACTTCATTAGCGTTTAATTTCTAAGCTATGAGTAGATGTTTCCTGAATATGTGAATCAAATAATGCCTTCATTAATGAGATTGCATAGTAAGTATCCTTGATACCAGCAGTTTCATATGATGAATGCATTGCAAGCTGAGGTAAACCGATATCTACAGCATTCATAGAAGCCTGAGCCATAGCGATATTACCTAAAGTACTTCCTCCAGCCTTATCTGAACGGTTAGCGAAATACTGTAGAGGTACATCTGCACCAGATGCAAGAGACTTTACAACTGCCATTGATACGCCATCACTTGTATATTTCTGACCAGCATGTGACTTAACAACAACACCTTCGTTCATATAAGTGCAGTTAGTTACATCAGTATGTTCTGGATGATTTGGATGTACAGCATGTGCATTATCTGCAGAAAGCATAAAGCTTGATGCAAGTGCACGATGGTAATCTTCTTCAGTCTTACCTAAAGCATTGTTGATACGAATTAATGTATCTCTTAATAATGTAGAATCAGCACCCTGCTTAGTTCCTGAACCTACTTCTTCGTTATCGAAGCAAGCCATGATATCGATAGATTCATCGTTATAACCAGCAAGTAATGCCTTTAATGAAGCGAAGCCACACTGTAAGTCATCTAAGTGACCTGCAGAAATGAATTCTTCATTAGCACCCCAGATAGATGGAGCCATACGGTTATAAAGATATAAGTCATGTCCTAAGATGTCTTCTTTCTTTACACCTAATTCATCCGCAATAATCTGTTTGAAGTCTTTCTGACGATCATCACCACCACTTAATAATGGAAGCATATCTACCTGTAAGTTATACTTGAATCCATCATTAGCCGCACGGTTCATATGAATAGCTACGTTAGGAATCATTAATAAATCACGATCAATGTTTAATAACTTAGTAACGATGCTGTTACCTTCAGATACTAATACACGACCAGCAATTGATAGAGGACGATCTAACCAAGTAGCACATAACATCCCTCCGTATCCTTCAGTATTTAACTGAGTATACTTATTCTTCACTTCGATTTCAGCATTTTCTTTAACCTTGAAAGTTGGTGAATCAGTGTGTGAAGTCACAATATTGAAACTGTAGTTGTCTAACTTTGTACCTACTTTGAAAGCTAAGATACTTGTATTATTTCTTGTTACATAATACTTACCACCTGGTACGATATCCCAATGTTCACTTTCTAATAATTCTTTAAATCCATCAGCATTTAAGATCTGACGATAGTTTTCTACTGCATGGAAAGCAGTAGGACTTTTTGATAAGAAATTTAATAATTCTTTTGAAGTTTCCTTAAACATTTTTATTATCTCCTTAATTTATATAAAAATATCCTTCTGGCCCTGCCAAAAGGATATTTTATATCATTTATCTTTTTCCTTCACGGCGTTCTTTTTCTGCAAGTTTAGGCATGATTAATCCTAAAGCACAAAGAACTACAGGGGCAATTACGTTTAATGCGAATGTGAATGGATCTTTGTCATACATACCAAATACACAGCAAGCACCAGTTACGATAAAGCACCAGATACCGAAGAACTTAGCAACAGCCTGATTCTTAACGAAACGATATTCTGCTGGGAACTTGTCCATAGCCTGACGTAAAGCAACATAAGCAGCAAATACCCATAAGTAACGCATTGGCATACATACTGAGTTAAGCTTATTTAACTGTTTTAATACAGCAGCTGCACCAGGAACGAATGACTGGATTAAGATGATTGAACCAGAAAGTACAACAACTAACTTAATACCGTTAATATATGCACCATACTTATTCTTCTTAAATAAAGCAGATGGGATATAATCTCTAGTTTCTTCGTTGTCTAATAACATTCTAAGTGGAGCATCAATACTTAATACTAAAGTAGAGAACTGACCAACCATGTTACATAATGCGTAGATAACTAGTAATGTATCACCCATATGATAGTATTGACCTAATTTCTGGAATGACCAATAAGCACCGTTAGCAACATAGCTTTCGAATGCCTGTTCAGAAGCATTGATCATCTTAGGATCGAACATCATACCCATTGCGAATGTACCTAAGATAGCACATACACAAACCATGATAGCAAGTGCAATCATACCTTTAGGGAATCCCTTTTCAGGGTTTTCTACCTTGTTTACATATGGTGAAATCTTTTCACATCCACCAACTGCGAATACTAAGATAGATAATGATGTGAAGTACTGTACATTGAACTGTGGCACGATGTTTTTAAAACTAAAGTCCATATGTACATAGCCACCATTAGGGTTGATAGCTGGTGCTGCGAACATCATTAAGATATAAAGGATTGACATAACAAACATTGAAGTTCCTGCTAATGTAGCAAGTTTCTTTAGTGGGTTTAATCCACGGCTTGCGATATAGCAGAATAATAAGAATACAGCAAGTGTAGCAAGCTGAACATAGATAGTTGGTAAGCTATCATAAACTGTATTGTTTCTGAAGATTACCCAGCTAAGAGCCTTTAATCCACCAGTACCTTTACTTGCGATATAAGTGATGTGACAAGCCCAATAAGTGAACCCTGCATAGTATGCAAGTTTAGGACCCATTGTTTCCATGATCCATGAGCTGACACCCCCACCGGCATTTTTAAATGCTGAACCAAGTTCACCAACCATAAGGGCATATGGTACGAAGTATAGTGCGAACATTAAAATCCAGCTGAATATAACCTGGATACCGTTGAAGTAAACGAAACCGTTAAGTACGTTACCAAAACCCCAAACAGTAGAAAATGCCATGAAAGCCAGGGTATACCATTTCATTTTTGAGTTTTCCATACTCTCCTCCTTAAATATTTTTGTTTTAAAATAAAAACAATCTTTTTATGCCTCAATAAGTATACCAAATTTTCTGCAAATGTACCATACTTTTATATGTACAAAATACAAAATTAGATAAGATTATGTTGATATTTACGATAAAATAGTGAAATATTGTTTTAAGTAACCGTTTCAATTAAGTATGCAATAATAAATTATTCTTATTGTTTTAATTTATTAACATTTTCAAATAAATAAAAAAGCTATTCGTTGAGTTCTCAACAAATAGCTAAATTTATTAAGCGTTGATTGCACGTGTGATAGCTGGAACAACCTGTTTCTTACGAGAAATAACGCCTGGTAAGTTTGCTTCATGTTCAACTAACTGTACATTAAATGCATTTTCTACATATTCAGGATGGCTGCCTGCAACAAATACTTCACTTGTTGCATTGATGACATCAGTTAATAATAGAACTGCTGTATCGAATCCATTTTCAACACATAGATTTTCCATATATTCAAGCATTTCAGCCTTAAGTGGTGCAAATCCATCGATATCCATAGTATTAACCTGAGCAATACCAACTTTTGCATCACCAATATTGAATGCTTTGTAATCCTGGTTATAGATTTCTTCAATTGATTTACCTACTAATGAAGTACCAGCCTTAAACATTGCAAGACCAAATTCTTCAGCATCTACACCTGCAATTTCAGCTAATTCTAACGCAATTTCTTTATCAGTCTTTGTGCAAGTTGGAGATCTGAATAGTAATGTATCAGAAACAATAGCTCCTAACATTAAACCAGCTACATTCTTAGGAATTTCTACACCCTGTTCCTTATACATTTTCGCAATAATTGTACAAGTACAGCCAAGTGGTTCAGCTCTGAACTGTAATGGACCTACAGTCTGGAAATCAGCCACTCTGTGGTGATCTACTACTTCTAAGATTTCTGCTTCTTCAATACCTTCTACAGCCTGTCCTCTTTCGTTATGGTCAACAAGAATCATCTTCTTATGATCACCAGTAATAACCTGGAAACGAGAGATAGTACCTACTACCTGATCATTTAAGTCGATAACAGGATATGAATGATATCTTGTTTCACTCATTACTTCCTTTAAGTAATCTACAGTATCATCTGTAGAGAAGCATGTTAAATCACCCTTCTGCATCACATATTCAACAGGTACTGCCTGAATGATCTGCTGAGAAGTCTTGAATGTAGTGAAAGCAGTAGTCACTACACTGACACCTGCATTCTTACATTCTTCAAGAACTGATTCTTCTAAGTGTAATGAGTTAGTAAGGATGATTAAATCAACCTTCTTCTTCAACATTTCACGAATACCTTCAGTTCTGTCACCACCAGTGATGACAACATCATGTTCATTAACATGATCAATAACTTCCTGAGAGTTCATACCTGTGATATGAAGACTACCCTTAATAGTACGTAATTCAGGGTTTAAATAAACGATCTTAGCATCTAATGTATCTACGACGTTTTCAATTGGAGTATGTGCATTCTTTAAGATATCTTTATCCCAATCTTCCATGTAACCTTCAATAATGTTTGTAGAAGATAATAAACCTAAAAGATGAGAATGATCATCTAATACTGGAGCACTCTTTAAGTTCATCTGGCACATTAATGACCAAGCAGTTCTTAAAGTTAATTCTTTAGAGAATAGAGTTACCTGATCATAATCAAGATCTTCTACTTTCTGTTTAACTGACTTTAATAACTGTGGTGTATGTGCATTAAATCTCTTTAATACATACTCAGTTTCACGGCTTACTTCACCAAGTCTTACTGGTACTGCCTGTCCGTACTTATGAGTTGCATTTAATAAATATGAATAACTGATGGCCGCACAAATTGAATCTGTATCTGGATTCTTATGACCACTTACGTAAACTAAATCCATGTTTTTCCTCCTATGCTTTCTTTAAATAACGATAAATTGTTGGTTCAGAAACATCTAACTTATCTGCAACTAGGGCAATTGCACCTTTTACTTTAAATGTTCCTTTGTCCTGTAAGTATTTAACAACTCTGATCTTTTCTTCTACTTTTAATCTTTCTGCATGAACATAAGATGGAACTCCCATATTCTGCATACATTCATTGATGTATTTTTCTACCATCTCATCAAGTGGAGAAGATAAGATTTCGATTGGGCTATCATATTTGAATTCTACATTTGTATTATCTTTAATGCCAAGAATTCTTCTCATCGCAGTTTCAATATATTCAAAATCTGTGACGTTAACGTTAATACAAAGCATACCAACAGGGTAAACATTTCCTGGTTCCTTGATCCAGTATGTTGCAGATTTTAACAGTTTACCATCAGGTCCTGCTGTTTTGTAGTTCATGACATAGTCACTTTTTTCATACTGTTTTGTTTCTAAATAATGAACAGATAAATTTGAAAGCTTAGCACCAACTTCTCTGCCAGAAATCTCACCATTTGCAATAGCAACAACTTCCTGTTCAGGAGATGTGAGATCGTGTAAAGCTATTTCAACATTATCCCCTAACGCAACACCCAGGAATGGGACAAGGGCTGCATATGGTTCTAATAATTTATGCATTATACTGCCTCCTTTACAACAGAGTATTTTATCATAATAAAAAATATCAGTAAATTATTATTATCATAAAACAGAAATTTTTTATCAAGCCTCAATTGTAAAATGAAACTGGAATTAAGGAATTGGGATAAAGGGGCATGCCCCTTTATCCCAATTCGCGTGGCCGCAGGCCCCTATTCTCAATTTTTGTAAAAAAA
>NZ_RCYB01000102.1 GCF_004168205.1 Catenibacterium sp. co_0103
CGGCAAGTTGATAATGTCCCAATTGGGACATTATCAACTTGGATACATTGAGACATTATCACATTGGAATCAGATTTAGAATATCTAGGTAAATAAGTTCATTGACTTATAGTAAAGCCTTTGGTAGAATAATAACAAGCGTTGAAGAGGAGGAGTACAGTTATTCTTCTTAAAGAGACCTCTTGGCTGGTGTGAAAGAGGAGAGTGAAGACTGGAAGGTAGCCTTGGAGCATATTTGGTGAATGAAGTAGTCAGATACGTAATACTGCGTTAAAGTAAAGAGACATACAGAGTATGTGAAATAAGGTGGTACCACGATGCAGTCGTCCTTATGCACATGCTCTTTTTTATTTAAGGAGGAATTATGGAATACAGAACACCGATATTGGTTGCTTTTACTCTATTTATAATCACATTATGTTATTTCTATTATAAGAAAACAAAAGCAATCAAAGACAAACAGATGGAAGAAACGTTACGATTTGCGGATTTCAAAGATGAAAACAAGCATTTTACATCAGAAAAATTTGATGCATGCAGTGATAAGGATTTAGTCAATTTAATTGTTGCACTTATTGGTGATTTAGAAGATGAAGATGAAAACTTCCTAGATAAATTAAATATGGAAGAAAGAACTGTCTATGGTATCAGTCAGTTAAATGAATGTGTGAGTACTACTAAAACAATTAGATCTTTCTTTGAAACACCTGCTTATTCAGTATATGCGGATGAATTAGAAACTTATTTCAATAATGTGCGTGAACCGCAGATTGCAGAATTAGTAAAGAGTGCAAGAAGATTGAATGAAATCATGGAAAATGGTGAAGAAGATGAAGATATGGGTGATTATTCTTCTTATAATTTCTCAGACTTCACACATGAATATATTACTATGATTGCAGGTACTGATTTTATGCCAAAGTTAACTAAGTATATTAGAGAACATAAAGAATCGTTTATTGAGGGGGACGAAACAAATGAAGAAAGAGTTGCCGACTAAATATGACCATTTAGCTGTAGAAAAAGGTAAATATCAGCAGTGGTTAGATAAGGAATACTTTAAAGCAGGTGATTTAACAAAGAAGCCTTATAGTATTGTTATTCCACCACCAAATGTAACTGGTAAATTACATTTAGGACATGCATGGGATACTACTATGCAGGATATGATTATCCGTTATAAGAGAATGCAGGGTTATGATGCATTATGGTTACCAGGTATGGACCATGCTGGACTTGCAACTCAGGCTAAGGTAGAAGCTAGACTTAGAGAGCAGGGTATTTCTCGTTATGATTTAGGCAGAGAAAAGCTTGTTGATAAAATCTGGGAATGGAAAGAAGAATATGCAGATATCATTCGTGCACAGTGGGCTAAATTAGGTTTATCACTTGATTATTCAAAGGAAAGATTTACTTTTGATGAAGGTTTATCAGATGCTGTTAGGGAAGTCTTTGTTAGATTATATGAAAAGGGATTAATCTACCAGGGTGAAAAGATCATTAACTGGGATCCAGTACAAAGAACTGCATTATCAAATATAGAAGTATATCATGAAGATATTGAAGGTCATATGTACTACTTCAATTATCATATTGTTGGTTCTGATGATATTTTAGTCATTGCCACTACACGTCCAGAAACAATGTTTGCTGACCAGGCAATTTTCGTACATCCTGATGATGAAAGATATAAGAAATATGTTGGTATGAAGGCAATCAACCCTGCCAACGGTGATGAATTACCAATTATGGCTGATAGCTATATTGATCTTGATTTTGGTACTGCTGTTATGAAATGTACACCAGCACATGACCCAAATGACTTCCAGCTAGCAAAGAAGTACAATCTACCAATGCCTAAGTGTATGAATGAAGATGGTACTATGAATGATTTGGCTGGTAAATATAAAGGAATGGATCGTTTTGAATGCCGTGAAGCTTTATTAAAGGATTTTGAAGAAGCAGGTGTTGTAGATCATATTGAAACTATTGTCCATTCAGTAGGTCACTCAGAACGTTCTCATGCAATTGTAGAACCTTATTTATCTAAGCAGTGGTTTGTAAAGATGAAGCCATTAGCTGAAAATGCATTAAAGAATCAGGAAACTGATGATAGAGTAGATTTCGTTCCAGAAAGATTTGAAAAGACATTCTCTAACTGGATGAACAGCATTGAAGACTGGTGTATTTCACGTCAGGTATGGTGGGGACATCGTATTCCTGCATGGTACAACAATGAAACAGGTGAATTATATGTAGGTAGAGAAGCACCTAAAGACGTAGAAAACTGGACTCAGGATGAAGATGTTCTTGATACATGGTTCTCAAGTGCTTTATGGCCATTCTCAACTATGGGCTGGCCTAATACAGAAGATCCAATGTTTAAGAGATATTTTCCAACTGATACATTAGTTACTGGTTATGATATTATCTTCTTCTGGGTAAGCCGTATGATGTTCCAGTCAATCGAATTTACTGGTAGAAGACCATTCAAGAATGTTTTAATTCATGGTTTAATCAGAGATGAACAGGGTCGTAAGATGTCGAAATCATTAGGTAATGGTGTTGACCCAATGGATGTTATTGATGAATATGGAGCTGACTCATTAAGATGGTTCTTATTAAATAACTCTTCACCAGGAGCTGATATGCGTTATGTACCAGCTAAATTAAAATCTACTTGGAACTTCATTAACAAGATCTGGAACAGTGCACGTTATGTATTAATGAACATTGATGAAGATCAAAAATTAGAAGAATTAGATTATGCAACACTTAACTTAGCTGATAAGTGGATCTTGAATAGATTAAATGAAGTAATCAGAAGTGTTGATGAAAATATGGATAAGTTTGAATTTATCAATGTAGGAACTGAATTATATCGTTTCATCTGGGATGATTTCTGTTCTTGGTATATCGAATTATCTAAACTTCATTTAACAGGTGATGATGAAGTTGCTAAGAAATCTGCATTAAACACACTTGTTTATGTATTAAATACTATTGTTAGATTATTACATCCAATCATGCCATTCGTTACTGAAGAAATCTATCAGGCTATTCCACATAATGAAGAATCTATCGTTATTTCTAAATGGCCAGAAGTAAATCCAGAATATGATAATGACACAATCAATGATCAGTTTACTTATTTAATTGATATTATCAAGGGTGTAAGAGAAATCAGACATACTTATGTTATCAAGAATAGTATTGAGGTTGATTATACAATCACTACTAAACAGGATGATCTTGAAACATTATTAAAGGAAATTGCCCCTTATGTCAGCAAACTAGTTAACGCAACTTGTGTAGGATATAATGTTCCAACAAGTAAGAATAATGCGACTGAAGTTATCAAGGGTGGTAATACACTTAATATTGATTTAGGTCAGTATATTGATATGGAAGCTGAAAAGGTAAAGGTTGAAAAAGAAATCAAGAAGCTTGAAGGTGAAATCAAGCGTGGTGAAGGTATGTTATCTAACCCTAATTTCACATCTAAAGCGCCAGCTGCTAAAGTAGAAGCAGAAAAAGCTAAATTAGAAGATTATCGTTCTAAATATGCTGCAGCAAAAGAAAAACTTGCTAAGATGAACTAATCAAAAATCCCCATTTTGGGGATTTTTTTTAAGTAATTTCATTTCTTTAGTCGTATAGATATAGTAGAGGGGGCAGAAAGGAGTAAAGATGTACGAGCTATCTACGAAAAGACAACAGCAGATTAATGGTGGAAGTGTTATGTATCGTATTATATATGCACTTCTAGGTATTGCTGGCATGAAATTGTTGAGAGCATCTTTGAGTCATCTAAGAGGTGGAAGAGTAATAAGGATGAAATAGTTCATTTGTCTCATTTACAAAATTTTAGAAAGGAGTAAATATGTACGAATTATCCGTTAGTAGCCAGGAACAAATCTGTGGTGGTAGTGCATTGACATATATTATTTATGCATTACTAGGAGTTGCTGGATTAAAACTACTTAGATCTGCTAAGGGTCGTCTCAGATTAGGTCGTCTTATCACATTAGAATGGGGAAAATAAGAAGAGAAGGGTGCGATTCGCACCCTTATTTATAAGGAAGTGAAGGAAAATGGAAACAGTTGATAGAGAAGTAAGAATTGAGATAGATATAGTTGAATGTATATTTACGATAAATGGATTAAGCATACAAAGAGTGGATGTATTAGAAAACATTGAGAAATTAGAGAAACAATTACTGAGACAAAAGAGACGATTATCAAGAAAAGAACAAAATTCAAATAATAGTAAAGCAGTTTTAGAGAAGATAAAGAAAATAGAGAATAAATTGGATAATGTTTATAATGATTATATGAATAAATGCATTAGTGTAGTGATAAAAAGTAATCCGAGTTGTGTCGTGATTGTTGAGAATAATCAAAAGTTTTTACAAAAATATTATGAGTTTGTAATAAGAATGAAAGTAAGATGTAAAATGCATGGAATTGAATTCAAGGTGTTAAATACATATGCTTAAAAGGCAAATATGAGGTGGTATTTATGATCAAGGGACTTGAACAATCTTCTCAACCAAGAGAAAAAGCACTCTTAAATGGTATAGAATCATTGACGGATGAAGAACTACTTGCATTATTATTAAGAACTGGTAATAAGGAGCAGTCAGTTTTAGATTTATCTTCTACAATATTAAGAGAAATACAGGGAATGAGTGGATTTCATTCTATTACTTTTGCAAAGCTATTATCTTTTAAGGGAATCAATAAAGCCAAAGCGATCGGGATTATGGCTGCTTTAGAATTTTCTAAAAGAATTAATATGCATACAGATATGAATGAGATATATGATAACCCAGCTAAAGTTTTCTATCATTTAGAAAACAAGATGTCCCATTTATCGCAGGAACATTTCTTGATTATGATTTTAGATAATCATAATCGTTTGATTGCGGAAAAGACATTATTTGTGGGAAGTGTCAATATGTCTATTGTTTCTGCAAGAGAAATATTTAGAGAAGCACTTGCTTTTAATGGGGTTAGTATCATTTGTGTACATAATCACCCTTCAGGTGATGCACATCCTTCTAGTGAAGATATTAATATGACACAAAAGCTTATAGAACTTGGAAAAATGATGAATGTAGATATAGTGGACCATATCATTATTGGAAGAAATCAATATTATAGTTTTAAAGCAGAGAGGGTCTATTCTTCAATCTGATAACTGTTTTTCCTTATGATTGCATTTTTCAAAAAGAGATATTATAATGTATTCACCGAGGTGATGTCATTGTATAAAAAGAAGAAAAACAAGCATACAAGAAGAATGATCGTAATCACTGTTGTATTGATTGTGACATCTGTCTATGCTCTTGTATCAGGTATTACTGAACTGCCATTTTCAAGCGTATTTCAGGATACAATCGCAAATGCTGAATATTATGTTATCAAGGCACCAGTGAATTACGTAAAAAATGTATTTACTGAATATCATGATCTTAAGCTTGTTTATCGTGAGAATAAGAAATTGAAGCGTTCACTTGATAACTATGCGAGTGAGCTTGCAATGAATGAAGTATTATCAAATGAATTGTCGGAAATGAAGAAAATTACAAACATTGAATCTTTACCTACTGACTATAAAGTTAAATATACAACTATTATTGAAAGAGATGCTGAATCTTGGAGTAATCAGGTGAAGATTAATATGGGAAGTAATTCTCAGATTCAAAAAGGTATGTCTGTTATTACTTCTAAAGGAATGATTGGGACTGTTACTAAAGTAGGTACTATTTCTTCTACTGTGACATTACTTTGTTCAGAAAATAATAGTGTTCAGCTTCCTGTTATGATTGTAGATGGAGAAAATACATATTACGGTTTGGTCAACAGCTACAATGTAAAGGCGGGCACTTATAAGGTTTCTCTCTTATCTACAGTGGACAAGATTCAAAAAGGTTTAAATGTAACTACAAGTGGTTTAGGAGGAAAAGGAAAGTCTCCTAAAGGAATACTAGTAGGTAAGGTTGTAGGATTTAATGAAGGTACGGATGCATCAGGTAAATATGTTACTGTTAAACCTTCAGTTAATTTTGATTCATTGAACTATGTAGCAGTTGTACAGAGGGTAAACTAATATGAAGAATAATCAGATTTTGAAGAATTTCCTGATTATGTTTGTCTGTTTTTTGATTGATAGTGTCATCAATTTCTTTATTCCTACTAATATCAATCGTTCAGGTCTTACATTTGTTCCATGTATTGGATTACTTATGTTTTCTTTATTAACTATCACAGTTCATGACAAATCCGAAAGATTTTTCTTTAGTGCAGCATGTGGTCTATATTATACTGTTTGTTATTCTAATTCCTTAATGGTCTATATTCTGATCTATTGTGCTATTACATTTGTGAGAACATACATTTATAGAAACGATAACATGACTTGCTTAGAATTCATTGTTTATGCGATTCTCATTGTTACGTTTAAGGAATTCGTTGTTTACTGGCTGATGCTTATTTCACGTTTTACTTATATTGGAGTTATTCAATTTATTACAATGAGATATCTTCCAACATTAGTGATGAATGTAGCATTTGCGCCAATCGTATATCTAGTCTATAAACAATTTGATATTTATATTGAACCAAATGATTTTGATATGAAAGATATTTAAGAGAAGGAGAGATTTTCTTCTCTTTTTTGGTAATTTAAAATAACTAGGGGTTTCCTAAATTTTAATTATCACGCAGTAAGGGGTGAATCTCACCCCTTAT
>NZ_RCYB01000103.1 GCF_004168205.1 Catenibacterium sp. co_0103
GTAGCAGAGTAAACTCTGCTGCAAAGGGTGCTGTCAACCACCCTATGATGTAACGCCACTTTAGATAGCAATATCTACTGGGGTTAAAGGTCGGAGGTGTAAACCGTTAATACGACTGGGTAGTTGACTGCCGTTATTATACCTTATTACAGCGCTATCTATGTGTAATTTCTATGAAATTATGTATTATTAACTCTTAAACACAAACAATTTACTAATTAAATAGTTCCCAACAAGCACAAGAATCTGTGCTGCAACCTTCACACCAATACTATTCATACTTAACAAATTAATACCCACATATAAAATAAGTTCTTCCATTAATAGAGTGGCAACACGTCCTCCAAAGAAAGATACCATTTCCTGGATAATACCTTTCATACCTTCCGCATTACTATCAAATACCCAGATACGATTTGTCACATAGGCAAATAATACTGCAAGTATCCAAGAAAAGATATTCGCAATCATTGGATCCATATGCATACTGATATCAAAGAAGGCATAAGAACCAATACTAATGAACGTAGTTAAACCTCCAAAGAATAAATATAATAATACTTCTTTATATTTCTTATAAAACGGATTAAAGATACTAAGGATCTTCCACTCCATGATTCTATCAAATATATCTTTATCTTTTTTCATAAAACTCTCCTTATTTTTTTGGTCACATACGTAACTATTATATTCTATTTAACTGTACACATCAAAAAAAATAGAGAATTTCAGAAAATAATTTGATACATATACCTTCAAATAATGTAGTATCATGACTATCACATCGAATTACATAGTAGGGTATGTTATAATTATTGTGTTTGAATTCAAGGGGGGGTTCTTATGAATAAAAAAGGAAAAAGTAAAATTATATTTCTATCCGGACTTATTACTTTACTCATTATTTTATGTATTTATGCATTAAATGGATTTGCACCATTTGGCACTAAAACATTAGCTGTAATGGATGCAAATATTCAGTATATTGATTTCTTCTCTTATCTAAAAGATGTTATTGCAGGAAAGAACTCAATTACTTATAGTTTTGGAAAAACTCTGGGTGGATCAAATGTAGCTGTATTTAGCTATTATTTATCTTCACCATTTAACCTATTATTATTGTTTTTCTCTAACGCGAATCTCTATACATTCTTTAATATCGTAGTCGCATTAAAGCTTACATTGGCGTCTATCGCCTTTGCGTACTTTGTCACAAATAGATTTGAAACATCTTATAAAGACAATAGTTTTCTCTTTATTCTACTTTCCTGCGGTTATGGTTTATGTCAATATAGCTTCTTCCAGGCAAGTAATATCATGTGGTTAGATGGCATGTACATGTTACCTTTCATGTTATTACAGGTTTATTATATTGTGCAGGGAAAGAAGAACTGGAATCTATCTATTGCGGTAGGTTTAGCTATTATCTTTAACTGGTATATGGCTGGAATCAGCTGTGTCTTCACTGGTATCTGGTTCTTATTAGAATGTTGCTTATTTGCAGTAGAAAATAAGATGACATTTATACAGTTTATTAAGACTGGCATTAGATATGTGTTTGCCATGATTCTAGGTGTTATGGTAAGTGCTGTCTTATTCTTACCAACTATCGGTGCTTTAACGAATGGGCCTAGAGGAAGTCTTTCATTTAAAGATTTATTAGACTTCTCTTTTGTCGGTAATATGTTAAACGTTATTCCTAAGTATAGCTATGGGGCTCATAGTGAATTAGGATTTGCAGCATTATTTTGTGGAGGACTTGCGATAGTACTTGCTTTATCAGTATTCTTCAACAAACAAATCAAAGTAAAAGTAAAGATTGTACTTGGTGTATTCTTATTTGGAATACTTCTATGTCTTTATTGGCATCCTCTTTATTTAGTATTCTCACTCTTTAAATTTGTAGGAAGCTATAACTATAGATATTCATTCCTAGTTGAATTCTTTATTCTATTCTTAGCTGCATACAATTGTGTATATGCAAAAGAGAAGAATAATATTGTGAAGACTGGTGTAGTCGCAATTGTATTCTCAATATTAAACATTGTATTAACACGTCATTATACACACCAGGAAAAGATTTATGCTTGTTTAACTGTAGCTATGATCATTGTTTTAACTGCTTTATATATCTCTAGTCAGTTAATCACTAAACAAAAGACAAAACAGTTACTTCTTGTAGTATTACTTATTGTTGGTTCTATTGATTTAGGTATCAATTCTAGTCTTCTTGCAAATTCTTTATGTATGAATGATTTGGAATATACATCATATAGAAAGAATCAAGAAAAGATCATCCGCAATATACAGAATGATGATCAGTCTAACTATAGAATCACACAGACATCTAACAGAGTTATGTATGAAGGTAATCTAACTGCCAACTATGATGAACCATTATCATATAGATATATGTCTACAAGTGGATATACTTCTTCACCAGATGGTACACAGTTAGAGTTCTTAAATAAGTGTGGCTATCCTACTTATGCAGATTGTTTAACTGTCACAAATACATCTATGTTAGGTATTGATTCATTACTTGGTGTGAAATATGTATTAACTTCAGAAAACTACACTGGTCTAGTAAAGAAAAACAATACTAAGTTAAATGGTAAGTATACATATACAAATCCATATTATATGCCTCTCGCATTTACATGTAATAACTTTGACGCAATTAAGAATGAAGAAGGCTATTTGAACCCATTTGATTATCAGAACTTATTATTTAAACAGTTATTCAATACTTCAAAAGATATTTATAAACCTGTTAAGTATGCAGTCACAAAGAAGGATGATTCTTATACAGAAATCAACTTAAACACTTCTAACTGTAAGAATATGGTTTATTATGGTTTTATTCCTTGGACTTCAGAATCAGAATCTTATGTTTATAATGGTAAAGATGTGATTACTAAGTATGCATGCTGGTTATCACCTACTGTATTCCATATTGAAACAGATAGTTCAAAAACAAAGCTAAGAGTTGAATCTGCAGATTCTAATTTCAATTATGATAATGCCTATTTCTACGCATTAGATTTAAATGTATTGGATGAATGTGCTAAAACAGCACTTGAAAATGAAGTCAATATCTCAATGAAGAATGGTTCTATTGATACAACAGTTAACGCAGAAGATGAAGATAGTTATCTCTATTTATCTGTTCCTGTAGATGATTGTTGGGATGTATTAGTGAATAACGAAAAAGCAGAAGTAAAGTCATTTGGAAACTGCTTATATGCGATCAAACTTCATTCTGGTACTAACAAAATTACTATGAGATATCATACAAAATACAAAACGTTAGGTATTAGCTTAACAGCAGGGGCAATATTGTTTATAATCGTAAGTGCAGTTTATAGAAAAAAATATTCTAAGGAGAACTAAAATGGAAGGTTTATTAAGTATTATAATACCATCTTATAATGAAGGACTATTAATTGATAATACCGCAAATGTAGTAGTAGATATCATGACAGAACATAAGATTCCTTATGAAATCTTATTTGTGGATGATGGTTCTAAGGATGATACTTGGAATAGAATCCAAGCAGCATCAAAGAAACATGAACATGTAAGAGGTGTTCATTTCTCTAGAAACTTTGGTAAAGAATCTGCAATTACTGCAGGCTTAACATATGCAAAGGGTGATTGTTGTGTTGTCATGGACTGTGATTTACAACATCCACCAATTAAAATTGTAGAAATGTATAAATTATGGCAGGAAGGATATGAAGTTGTAGAAGCTGTCAAAGAGGATAGAGGAGAAGAATCAGGTATCCATAGATTTATGGCTAATACTTTCTATAAGATCATCTCTAAGTTGACTAATATCGATATGATGAATGCATCAGACTTCAAGCTTCTTGATAGAAAAGTCATGTTGGTACTACTTAATATGAAAGAAAAGAATTCTTTCTTTAGAGCTTTATCTTCATGGGTAGGATTTAAAACAACACAGATTCCATTTAGAGTTGCTGAAAGAGAAGCAGGGGAATCAAAGTGGTCTACTAAATCACTCATTAAGTATGCAATACTTAATATTACTTCTTTCTCTTCTGCACCTATGCAGATTGTCACTATTTGTGGTTTTATCATGTTACTTATCTCTGTAGTATTTGGTATTAACTCAATTGTACAGTATGTGAATGGTACAGCTTTAGGAGGTTTTACTACAGTTATTCTACTTCAGTTATTCTCTAGTAGTATTATCATGATCTGTCTTGGTATTATTGGTTACTACATTGCACAGATTTATGATGAAATCAAAGGAAGACCTAAGTTCATCGTTTCAGAAGAATGTTAGAGTGGATGTGATTAATCACATCCTTTTTTATGCATAAAAAAGGTCCTCCCAAATAGGAGGAACCTCATTGTTAATAAATAATAACTTTAGTATTATTACGAATGTTGTCATAGATCCATTTTGCGTTTTCTAGATCTAATCTTACACAGCCATGAGATACAGCTGCATCCATTGAGTTATCAATAATTCTCTTTGGAGAATTCTGTCTATCATAAATCACTGAATGGAATAAATAGTTACCATTAATCTGAGTAAAATACCAGCATCTACCTTTAGTACCTGTATCAAAGTATTTACCTCTAGATTTGATATAGTAAGTACCGCTTATAGTAGGAGTAGAAGGCTTACCAACACAACATTTATAATACTTTGCATCTGCCCAATTATACTTACTTCCTTTAAATACACCTACACGATGTGCTGCTCTATCTACAATCACAATATAGTTTGTAGGGCTATCTTGGTTATTCGCAACACCATGCATCTTAGCTAAAGTTAAAGTACCACCAACGAGTCTACCATTTCTTACTTCATAATATTCGCCCTGCCCATCAATCTGTGCATAACCAGAATAGCTCCAGTCTAAACGTCCATTCTTAACATAGAAATAATATTCACCATTGCAAGCAAGACCTGTATAACCCCAGTCTAAACGACCATTACGAACAAAGAACCATTCATTACCTTTCTGGACAAGTCCTGTATAGCTCCAATCTAACTTACCACCTTTAACATAGAACCATTCATTGCCTTTCTGAACAAGACCTGTATAGCCCCAATTGACACGTCCCTTTACAATATAATACCAGTCATTACCTGACTGACCTAAACCTGTATAATTCCAGTTTAAGCGTCCTTTTTCAACATAGAACCACTGTTTATTGTATTCCACAATTCCTGAATGATTCCAATTTAACTTACCATTTTCAATATAGAACCATTCGTTACCACGCTGAACAAGACCAGTATAGTTCCAGTTTACTTTACCATTCTCAATATAATACCATTCGTTACCATACTGAGCGAGTCCACTATAAGATGTATCAATACGATTATTCTTGAAGTAGTACAATTCTCCTTCAATTTCATTTAATCCATCAGGGTACTTGGTAGTAGTTCCACCGTTATTTGTATTACCACCACCATGTGAATTTTCAAATGGACTATAAGAATAGTTTAAATCTACATTACCTGAAATACCTGGCACCCTTCCTGTAGATGAGCACTGCCACATATCATATTTACCCTGGTAATTACAAACTGTATTATATTGTGCAACCCACTTAGTCCAGTTATTAAAACAACTATCAGTTAAATAATTAGTAAACCAATCTTTGTTCGCATAAATACCAACAGTATATCCCTTTGCAGATAACTTATTACAGAATGTCTTCGCAATATTCGCAATTTCAGTTTTGCTTAATTTCTTACGTATTGCCTCTTCTTCTAAATCATAATAAACAGGATACTTAAACTTCTTTCCCTGTAATAAACGAATCGCATGATCTGCTTCACTAGAAGCTTTTTCTACAGTATCCGCATAAGAATATAAGTAGACACCATAAGGAATATTGTTGTCTATACATCCCTTTACATTTTCTTCCCATTTCTTATCATCCTGATTCTTATCATTTGTACCATAACCACATCTGATAATCGCATATTCTACTTCTGACTGTTTGACTTTCTTCCAGTCAATAGTGCCATTATGATAGCTTACATCAATTCCCTTACAAATAGCCTTTGGGTCATTAGGCCACCCAGAATTAGTGGTAGCACGTGCAGCATAATTTGCATCGCCTCTATCCTTCATCTGACCATCAGTATACCTAAAACTGTTTGCTAGGTCGTTCTGTTCATAATAGCTCATTTCATCCTCTGCATAAGATGGTAAATAAGCTGTATTGAACACCATAAAGCAAGATAAAACTACAACACAAAACTTCATAAATAATTTTTTCATAAGCGTGTTCTCCTTCATGTATATAAAACTCTAACATTCTAATTAATGCGAAATATTTCACAAAAAACAATATTTATTAGAAATCTATAACACATGTTCCCATTATAACATTAACCTTTATAATCAGTAACCCCTTGTGATAACATTTTTACGTTCATTTAACATATTTACTTATATTTATGGGACATCTTATTTTGTATTTTGACTATATTTAATATGTGTATTCTTCTAAGCATAATTTTTTATTCATGATTTCCTCCATTTCCCCGCGCCTTCGTTGCGCGGACACAAATATATAACCAAACTCAAATCCACCAAAACT
>NZ_RCYB01000104.1 GCF_004168205.1 Catenibacterium sp. co_0103
GACAAATAGTCTATATCCTGAATATTTCTGCTCCACACTTCTCTTAAATCGTTACCTGTAGATTATGGGTATTCAAAATAACTTTTGATAATTTTCATATGGTGTAAATCGTTTTCATTTGATGAAAATTAATTATAATGATTTTTATTATGTATATAATACATACAGAAAAGATGAACGGAGGTAAAGGAAATGGGTTTTCCAAAAGGATTTTTATGGGGTGGCGCAGTTGCTGCCAATCAGTGTGAAGGTGCTTATTTAGAAGATGGTAAAGGTTTATCAGTACCAGATATGTTACTTGGTGGAGATGTAAATACTCCAAGAACATTCTTACCAAAGACTGATAAGACTGCGTTCTATCCAAGCCATGAAGCAATTGATTTCTATCATCATTATGCTGAAGATATTGCTTTATTTGCAGAAATGGGATGGAATGTATTCAGATTATCAATCAACTGGGGTAGAATTTTCCCTAATGGTGATGATGAAACACCTAATGAAGAAGGTTTAGCTTTCTATGACAAGGTATTTGACGAATGTAAGAAACACAATATTGAACCTTTAGTTACTTTATGTCATTATGAAATTCCTTGGAACATTGTAACTAAATACAATGGTTTCTCTGATAGAAGAGTGATTGATATGTTTGTTAAGTATGCAACTACTTGTATGAAGCGTTATAAGGATAAGGTTAAATACTGGTTAACATTCAACGAAATCAATATCGCATGTATGGGTGAAGGTGGATTAGGTGACCTTTATGGTTTAGGTATCATGGATCCAGAAGATGTAAACTCTGATGAACGTATTCCACTAAACAAATTAAAATCTAACCCTCAGAAAACATTTGAAGCATTACATAATCAGTTTGTTGCAAGTGCATTAGTTGTAACAGAAGGTCATAAGATCAATCCTGATTTCATGATTGGTAACATGATTGCTCATACAACTTTATATCCATTAACACCAAATCCAAAAGATATTCTTGCAGCATTTAATGAAGATAACTTTAAGAATAACTTCTGTGGTGATGTACAGGTTCGTGGTGAATATCCAACATATATGTTCAGATATTTCAAGGATCATGGCATTGATACTTCATTTATTACTGAAGAAGATAAGAGGATCATTAAAGAAGGTGTTATTGACTTCTATACATTCTCTTACTATATGTCTAACTGTGTAACAGTTGATGAAAATGCTGAAAAGACAAATGGTAACCTTGCAACAGGTGCTAAGAACCCTTACTTAAAGGCTTCTGACTGGGGATGGCAGATTGACCCTGATGGATTAAGATATACATTAAATATCCTACATGACCGTTATCCTCATACACCATTAATGGTTGTAGAAAATGGTTTTGGAGCATTCGATAAGGTAGAAGAAGATGGTTCTGTACACGATACTTATAGAATTGATTACTTCAGAGATCATATTAAAGCAATGGATGAAGCTATCGAAGATGGTGTACCACTAATCGGTTATACAACTTGGGGACCAATCGACTTAGTATCTGCAGGTACTGGACAGTATGCGAAACGTTATGGTTTCATCTATGTAGATAGACATGATGATGGAACTGGGGACTTCTCTAGAAGCAAGAAAGATTCATTCTTCTGGTATAAGAAAGTCTGCGAATCTAATGGTGCTGATTTAGACTAATACAAAAAGACGTAACTCATATATACGAGTTACGCCTTTTTTCTTATTCATCAAAGATATTTACAATCTCACCATCAAGAATACGGTTCATATTCTTAACGGCACAGAAGTTACCACACATAGAACATGTATCTTCTTTTTCAGGTGCTGCTTCAGCACGATAACGTCTTGCTTTTTCTGGATCAATAGAATACTTGAATGTTTCTTCCCAGTCCAGCTTCTTTCTTGCACATGCCATTTTATTATCTAATTCCATGGCACCAGGAATACCCTTCGCTATATCTGCTGCATGTGCTGCAATCTTAGATGCAATAATACCTTCTTTAACATCATCTAGATTAGGCAGACGAAGATGTTCTGCAGGAGTCACATAACATAAGAATGATGCACCATAAGTGGCTGCAATAGCACCACCGATGGCAGCAGTAATATGATCATAACCAGGGGCAATATCAGTAACTAAAGGGCCTAATACGTAGAAAGGTGCACCTTTACAGATTGTCTTCTGTATTTCCATATTAGCGGCAATCTGATTTAAAGGCATATGACCAGGACCTTCAATCATCACCTGTACATCTTTATCCCATGCACGCTGTGTTAATTCTCCTAAAGTCACTAACTCACCAATCTGAGCCACATCAGTTGCATCAGCCAAACATCCAGCACGACATGCATCACCTAAGCTCATAGTAATATCATATTCACGGCAGATATCTAATACTTCATCATAATGTTCATAAAATGGATTTTCTTCTCCAGTCATAGCCATCCAGGCAAACATAATAGAACCACCACGAGAAACAATATTCATTAAACGCTTATTATTCTTAAAACGTTCATACATAGCTCTATTGATTCCACAATGAATAGTCATGAAATCCACACCATCTTCTGCATGCATTCTTACAATATCTAACCATTCTTTTGCGGTAATATCTTTTAAAGCTTTATGATAATAAACAACAGCATCATAAATAGGGACTGTACCAATAATGGCAGGACATTCTTTAGTTAATCTTTTTCTAAAAGTACGTGTATCACCATAAGAACTTAAGTCCATGATTGATTCAGCACCCATCTTGACTGCATTATTAACCTTTTCAATCTCTACATCCATGTCTTTACAATCTCTAGAAATACCTAGGTTCACATTGATCTTAGTCTTCAACATTGAACCAATACCACTTGGATCAATAGAAGTATGATTCTTATTACATGGAATAATAGCATGTCCTTTCGCAATATGTTCACGTAATACTTCTACATCCATAGATTCTTTTGCAGCTACAATTTCCATTTCAGGTGTAATAATACCCTGTCTTGCAGCATCCATTTGTGTTGTGTAACTCATACACTTCCTCCTTTAAACAATAAAAAAAGGTATACCTGAGCATGTATACCTAAAAAAACAAAATTCCTACACCGGCATTATCCGTATCAGGTTTTATGGGTCGAAATCCGATCGTATTTCTTCTCAGCCGTCGCGTCAGCTCCCCTTTTTTTATTTGGTTGATAGTGGTATATTACATCTTATATAAATAAAATGCAACGCTTTCATCGAAAAAAATGACACAAAATTATTGTGAATTTTTGGACAAATAATGTAACAATGAAACATTGTTTTCTTATGACCATCCTGTCAACAAAATATCACTTATTTATTGGATTAGTGAGCTAATAATGTAAAGATGAAACATTTTGATGAAAGAGTGATCTCTATTTCTGAAAATTATAGAAATCACTTTCATTTCTATTTATAATTATTAGAAAGAGAAAAGGAGATAAGACAATGTTTAGAGACGACTTTTTATGGGGTGGCGCAGTAGCTGCTCATCAGTGTGAAGGTGCCTGGCAGGAAGGCGGAAAAGGAATCAGCTGTACAGATGTAGAAACAGCGGGAGATAACGTAACAGGAGCACCTAGACGTTTAACAGATGGTGTTCTTCCTGGAGAAGATTATCCAAACCATGTAGGTGTAGACTTCTATCATCATTATAAGGAAGATATCGCATTACTTGCTGAAATGGGATTCAAGGCATTTAGAACTTCTATTGCCTGGACAAGAATCTTCCCAAGAGGAGATGAAGAAACACCTAATGAAGAAGGTTTAAAGTTCTATGATGATGTATTTGATGAATTATTAAAATATGGTATTGAACCAGTCATCACATTATCACATTTTGAATTACCTTGGGCACTCGCAAAAGAATATGGAGGATTTAGAAATCGTAAAGCCATTGATATGTTTGTGAAGTTCGCAAAGGTATGTTTTGAAAGATATCAGCATAAAGTAAAATACTGGATGACATTCAATGAAATCAATAACCAGGCTGATCCGACTCAGCATAACTTAATCCAGGAAGGTGCTGTATTATTAAAAGAAGGTGATGATGCTGAGTATTTAATGTATTTATCAGCACATCATGAACTAGTCGCTTCAGCACTTGCAGTTAAGGCAGCTCATGAAATCAATCCTGACTTAAAGGTTGGCTGTATGATTGGTATGAATGGTGTTTATCCAGCTTCTCCAAAACCAGAAGATATGATGAATGCCTTAGGTGCTATGCATCAGAAATATTGGTATACTGATGTACATGCAAGAGGACATTATCCAAACTATATCTTAAAGAAGTTTGAAAGAAAAGGATATGATTTCATTACTGAAGAGGATAAGAAAATCTTAAGTGAAGGTAAAGTAGATTACATTGGATTCTCTTATTACATGTCATTTGCAACTAAGTATCAGGGACGTAATGAAAAGACATTTGATTACTGTAGTGAAGACTTTGTAAGAAATGAATACTTAAAGGCTTCTGACTGGGGATGGCAGATTGACCCATTAGGATTACGCTGGTGCTTAAACTGGTTCTATGATCGTTATGAACTTCCAATGATGATTGTAGAAAACGGTTTTGGTGCTTATGATAAGAAAGAAGAAGATGGTACTGTAGATGACCAGTATCGTATTGATTACTTAAAGGCACATATTGAAGCAATGAGAGATGCAGTCACTTATGATGGTGTTGATCTTTTAGGTTATACTATGTGGTCTCCATTTGATATCGTATCTGCTTCTACTGGTGAATATGATAAACGTTATGGTTTCATCTATGTTAACTATAATAATAACCATGAAGGGGACTTTTCTAGAAGTAAGAAGAAATCATTTTACTGGTATAAACACGTTATTGAAACAAACGGTGAAGAATTATAATACTCAAGAGATAGCTGTGGCTATCTCTTTTTTAGCAGTCAAATTTGACAAGTGCTAAATAAAGACTATAATTATCAACAGGTGATAAAGATGCGTAACTATGTATTTGATTTTACTCATTCCTATAAAGGGGATTATCCACAGTTAACTTATTATGATTGTAGTGACATTGAAGGAACACGCTTATTCTGTGACGAGCAGGCAGAAAAACAATTAAAAGAGATGATAAGCAAGAATGGTATTTCTGGTATTCATTTTATTGATTCAGGTGATTATCATTACATCACTAAATTGATGACTGATTTTATCCATGAACCTTTTGATCTTGTTTTGATTGATCATCATACAGACATGCAATCTTCTATTGTAGGAGATATGCTTAGCTGTGGGAATTGGGCTAAAAAAGCTTTACAAAACCCTTTCCTTCATCGTTTATACTTAATAGGACCAAGTAAACATGATTTAAAATCAGCGGAACAGAATAAAGTATTAAGTTTCAGTATAGAAGAACTTGAACAAGGTGCTACTATTCCTCTTGAAACCAAGTATCCAGTCTATATCTCTATAGATAAGGATGTTCTAGATGAAAGATATGCCATGACGAACTGGAATCAAGGAGATATGTCACTGGGGATGTTAGAGGATGTATTAGCGCACTTCTTAAGAAACTGTGAAGTAATCGGTATTGATATATGTGGTGATGATCCTGATATCAATGATTATCCTACTTATATAAAAGCGGAGAGAATCAATAATCTTTCTGATGATGCACTTTATCAAACTGCTATGAAATTATTAAAAAGGAGACAAAAGAAATGAGAAAAGATTTTGGTGCACGTGCACTTACTTATCCACAGCCTGTCTATATGATTGGGAGCTTTGATAAGGATGATCATCCTGATTTAATGAACGCAGCATGGGGTGGCATTAGCGATACAATGGAAATTTCATTGAGTCTTTCTAGTGGACATAAAACAGTCCAGAATATCTTAAAAACACAGGCTTTTACTGTAAGTATTGCAGATGAGGATCATGTAGTAGCGTGTGATTATGTAGGCGTTGTATCAGGGCATAAGGAACCCAATAAACTAGAAAAAGCAGGTTTTACTTATACGCCATCTAGTAAAGTACATGCACCTATTATCAATGAATTACCTATATGTCTAGAATGTCGTCTCAAGGACTATGATTTAGATACAGAAATAATGAAGGGTGAAATTGTCAATGTATCTGTAGATGAACGTGTCTTAGATGAAACAGGAAGAGTCGATGTATCAAAAGTAAAACCTATTACTTTTGATCCCTTTAATAATCAATATGTAGGTTTAGGAAAGGTTGTTGGCCGTGCTTTTAAAGATGGTCTTAAACTAAAATAAGGACTCATATGAGTCCTTCAGATTGTTGACAAATTAGATGAAAATATCAATTGGGCTATCCCAAATTGGTATTTTCATTTTTTGTCTGCTTGAAATATTCATATATCACTCTAAATATAAAAAAACGCAAGCATATTGGGGTTATATTAGCCCCATTCTTCGCGTGTGCCGGGCATGGCACTAATTCAGTCGGAGATAGTCTGACCACAGGTATTTACCGCCAAGTGTAGTGAACCACA
>NZ_RCYB01000105.1 GCF_004168205.1 Catenibacterium sp. co_0103
TAATAAGAAATCATGAATCTGTACAAATGCTTCCTTACCATAATAGTCATCTGCATTAATAACTGCGAATGGTTCATGAATTAAACCATCACATGCAAGAACTGCCTGTCCAGTACCCCAAGGCTTAGTACGTCCTTCAGGACATTCAATTCCTTCTGGTAATGCCTTTAAATCCTGAAATGCATAAGCAATTTCTACATCATACTTTTTAGCGACTTCTTCAATACGATTCCCTATAACTTCTCTAAAGTCCTCTTCAATATCCTTACGGATAATAAAGATAATTTTGTTGAAACCAGCAGCAATTGCATCATGGATTGAATAATCCATAATAATTTCACCATTAGGTCCAACTGGTTCTAACTGCTTGATTCCTCCACCAAAACGTGAACCAATACCAGCAGCCATAATTACTAAAGCTGTATTCATAATAATCCTCCGTCAAACATGATAACTATATTATACAACGAAAGTTATGTAATAGATATGTAATTAAAAAAACTCAGGATAATTCCTGAGTTATATTAGATAGTGAAGTCTACACAAGCTCTTACTTCAGCATTTTCCTTTGCGATTTTCGCAACAGCTAAATGTCTAGGATCATTTGCATAGCTTGACAAATCTTCCATATTATCAAATTCCATAACTAATGAAACATCATATGTTTCATTAGGGTTTTCATTTCTTCCAACATGTAAAGAACGGATACCATCAATCTGTCCTACAAGTCCCTTTAATCCTTCTACAAACTGATTCTGTAGATCTTCTGTACTTTCTTTAAATTTCCATACAACAACGTGCTGAATCATTTATTAGTCCTCCTTCATTAATTTATTCACTATAGGCATAAGTTCCATCTGTGTAATTGTTTCAATAAGCCCTGCATCTACGACTTTAGTGATTGCAGGATTCATTGGTAAACGACATACAGTAGAAATATTAAACTTCTTCGCAATTTCATCTATATGACTCTCACCAAATAAATAATGTTTATTTCCACAATCAGGACAGATATAGTAACTCATATTCTCAACAAGACCTAGAATAGGAATATTCATCATTTGTGCCATATTCACTGATTTCTCTACAACCATGCTGACAAGTTCCTGTGGTGAAGACACCGTAATAATACCATCTACAGGAAGAGATTGGAAGACTGTAAGAGGAACATCTCCAGTTCCTGGAGGCATATCGACAAATAAATAATCTAATTCACCCCAATAGACATCAGTCCAGAATTGAGTCACTGTATTAGATATTAAGCTTCCTCTCCATACAACAGGATCAGTAGGATTATCCAACATTAAGTTTAAAGAAACAATCTTAATACCTGTACGTGATTCGGCAGGAATAATACCCTTATCATTTCCATAAAGTTTCTCAGTTAGACCAAAAGCCTGAGGGATAGAAGGTCCTGTAATATCCGCATCTAGAATACCTACATTATACCCAATACGGTTCATCATAACTGCAAGTAGTGATGTCATTAAACTTTTACCTACACCACCCTTACCACTTGTGACTGCAATAACATGTTTAATATGGGAATTCTTATTTAAATCTTTATGAAGATCTTTATTAAAATACTTATCATATTCACCCATTTTATTCACCTCATGTATTATTATACATGAAATTAAATAAAAATGCTGATTAACGAATTGAATAACCAGCATACATGGTGATGGCAAATAAGATTAACACACAAATAATCTTAGATACTGCCCAAGCAATTTCGTATCTCATTGTTCCGTCTCCTTTTATATACTTAGTTTAGAATAATAAGAGATATACAAATATCATCATAAGGAGAAGAATAAATGAATATTAAGTAAAAAAAACTAGAGAAATGAATCTCTAGCTTACAATCAATGAGTGGCAGATAGAAGTATAGTTCCTATAATCATAACAGCAACTAATTTTGAACCTAACCAGTATAAATTGTACTTCATATCCATCACCCTTTCTTTTACTACACTCAGTATAGTAAAGAAAGGGTTAAGAAGAAATCACACTCACATTAAGTGTTCGTAAGTATTACTTTAAGAAACGTTTGATCCACTTCATTTTATCATCAGTGAGTGGATAATATCTAAATGGTAAATCAATACGTGTACTCTTATGTAATACAGAACGACGATGAGAGAATGTCTCAAAAGTAAACTTACCATGATAATAACCAATACCACTTGCACCTACACCACCAAATGGGAGTGTATTAGTCGCAAAATGACTCACTGTATCATTAATACATGCATCACCAAAGCTACATAACTCTAAAAACTTATTGGCATGATATGAATCATTAGAGAATAAATAGAGGGCAAGAGGCTTATCATGACTATTAATATATTGAATCGCTTCTTCAATTCTATTGTATTCTACGAGTGGAAGAATAGGTCCAAAGATTTCTTCTTCCATTAAAGGATTATCAAAATCTACATCATTCACAATAGTAGGTGTAATCTTTAAATGTTCTTCATCCACTTCTCCACCAATAAGAATATCCTGATTCTCCAAGAGCTTCTTTAAACGATCAAATTGTTCTTTATTGATGATCTTACATAAGTTTTCACTTTCTAATGGATGTTCACCAAAGAATTTCTTAATATATTCAGAAGCATAATCAATAAAGGCTGCTTTCATACTATCCTTAATTAATATATAATCAGGCGCAATACAAGTTTGACCAGCATTCAAGAACTTACCAAATATAATACGTTTTGCTGCAATCTCCATAGGAATCATATCAGTTAAAATAGCAGGAGACTTACCACCTAATTCTAATGTGACAGGTGTTAATGTTTCTGCCGCCTTCATATAGATTTCTCTACCCGCTTTCTTACCACCAGTAAAGAAAATATAATCAAAAGGTAAATTCACAAGTTCCTTAGAAACCTCTAAACCACCCTCAGCACAATAGGCATGTCCTTTATCAAAACATGTATCAATGAGCTGTGCTACAATAGCGGAAGTATGTGGTGTCTGTTCACTTGGTTTCACTATTGCACAGTTACCTGCTGCAATAGTACCAATAAGTGGTTCTATCGCAAGTAGGAATGGATAGTTCCAAGGTGAAATAATAAGTGTTACACCATAAGGTTCATAAATCGTATAAGAACGAGAAAAGAACTGATGAAGAGGTGTTTTTACCTTTTCCTTCTTTACCCATTTCTTAATATTCTTTAATGTATATGTACAGGCTTCAAGAGTGAGTCCTATTTCTGTCATATAGGATTCTCCTCTAGATTTACCTAAATCTTTCTCTAAAGCATCTTCTATTAAGTCCATATGGTCTTTAATCCATAGCTTAACACGTTTTATTGCATCTATTCTTAAACTTACATCTCTAGTCATTAATGTGTCATAATACGTTTTTTGGTCATTAAAAATCTTTTCTAAATCCATATCTATCACTTCCTTCTTTAGTATTCTAGTACCTTTCACATTCTAATACAACAGACGAATATAATTCACATAATTCAAAAAAATATACTAGATATAATACATGAATTCAATGTGAATAAGATAAGAAATTTATGTGGAAATAAGTTGTCATATAACCAAATCAAGTACAAGGTCTTTTGTTTGTATTGATTTCTTTCAATAAATCTAAATAATTTCATTTTTGAAAGCGACATCTTGTTCATGTAGTATAATGAATGTAGAGGTTCAGTTTCAAAACTTTAAAAATATTCAACTTTTGAAAGTGAACCTCTCTATGAAATATTCACTCCTATCTCTTATAATGTGAGGACTTACAACCCTATCATTGACAAGGTTGTAGAAATTTGTTAAAGTTTTAAAGTAAAAGCAATGAACAGAAGAGACTAAAGTGAATGCATAGAGAACTTATGGCTGGTGTAAATAAGTGTGAAGCTTTAGAAAGATGGTCTGGGAGCTGTTATCTCTAATAGGGATAACCGTAACTCGCGTTAAGAGATTGAGTGACACGTAAGTGTAAAAAAGGTGGTACCGCGATAATTTCGTCCTTTATTAAGGACGTTTTTTTATTTTTAGGAGGAAAAATATGAAAGATCCAAAAGATTTCTATTTAACAACCGCAATTACTTATACTTCAGGTAAACCACATATTGGTAATACTTATGAAATCGTATTAAGTGATGCAATCTGCCGTGCTAAGAGACAGCAGGGCTATAATGTACGTTTTCAGACTGGTACAGATGAACACGGACAGAAAATCGAATTAAAGGCTAAAGAAGCTGGAATTGAACCAAAGGAATATGTAGATAAGGTTGCTGCAGAAGTAAAACGTATCTGGGATATGATGGATGTTACTTATGATAAGTTCATTCGTACTACTGATGAATATCATGTAAAACAGGTACAGAAGATTTTTAAGAAGTTACATGACAAAGGTGATATCTATCTAGGTCATTATGAAGGTAAATACTGTACTGCATGTGAATCATTCTTTACAGAATCTCAGTTAGTAGATGGTAAATGTCCTGACTGTGGTGGAGAAGTGCATGATGCTAAAGAAGAAGCATACTTCTTTAAATTATCTAAATATCAGGATCGTTTAATGCAGTATTATAATGATCATCCAGAATTTATTCAGCCAGAATCAAGAAAGAATGAAATGGTCAATAACTTCTTAAAACCAGGTTTACAGGATTTATGTGTATCAAGAACATCATTTACTTGGTCAATCCCTGTAGATTTCGATCCAAAGCATGTTGTATATGTATGGATTGATGCATTAGTTAACTATATTACTGGTTTGGGTTATGATTTAGATGGTCATAGTGATCCATTATTTGATAGATATTGGCCTGCAGATGTACATGTTATTGGTAAGGATATCGTAAGATTCCATACTATCTATTGGCCAATTATCTTAATGGCATTAGATCTACCTTTACCAAAACAGGTATTTGGTCATCCTTGGTTATTAATGGGTGATTCTAAGATGTCTAAACATTTAGGTAACGTTATTTATGCAGATGACTTAGTAGACCTATTTGGTGTAGATGCTGTAAGATACTACTTATTACATGAAATTCCATATGATAACGATGGTTCAATTACTTGGGACTTATTAGTAGAACGTATTAATAGTGATCTTGCTAATATCTTAGGTAACTTAGTAAACAGAACAATCGCTATGTGTAATAAATACTTTGATGGTGTTGTCACTAATACAAATGTATGTGAACCAGTAGATGATGAATTAAAATCAATCGCACTCGCAATGCCAGGAAAGACTATTAAGTTAGAAAATGAATTCAAGCTTGCTAAGGCATTGGATGAAATCTATGTATTATTAAGACGTACTAATAAATATATTGATGATACTATGCCTTGGGCTCTTGCTAAGGATGAAACTAAGAAAGATCGTCTTGCTACAGTACTTTATAACTTAGTAGAAGCTATCAGATTCTCAGCTATCGCATTAGAACCATTTATTCCTGGTACATCTAAGAAGATCTTAGATATGATCAATACAGATGAAAGAGATATGATGAAGTTAGATACTTTTGGTTCATATAAATCAGGTACTAAAGTAACTGATCACCCAGAAGTATTATTCGCAAGATTAGATCCTAAAGAAGTAGATAAACAGGTAGAAAAGTTAACTCCTGCTAAGCCAGTTGTTCCAGAAAAGAAGGATGAAACACCTGAAATCACTATTGATGATTTTGCTAAGGTAGAATTAGTTGTTGGTGAAGTAAAGAAATGTGAAAAGCATCCTAAAGCAGATCGTCTTCTTGTATCACAGATTGATATTGGTGGAGAAGTAAGACAGATTGTTTCAGGTATCGCAGATAGCTATTCACCAGAAGATATGCCTGGTAAGAAGGTAATTGTTGTAAAGAACTTAAAACCAGCTAAATTAAGAGGTGTAGAATCTCAGGGTATGATTCTTGCAGGTGGAACTAAGAAATCTATTAAAGTATTAGAAACAGATTTACCAGCAGGTACAAAAATCAGCTAACATGAAAAGAGTGAACTTTTTGGTTCACTCTTTTAGCATGTCTAATTGTGTAATATAGCTATCAATGATTTTAAATGCGTCTTCTTTACTTAACGATCTTTCTTCTAGTATATATTGATAATAGTCATTAAAGGCCATTACAAGAATTGCTTCATGAAGCTGTATTGTTTTGATAGTGCCACTGGCTGATACAATTTGGAAATAGAGTGTATTCATGTTCATGATTTCCTCCATTTCCCCGCGCCTTCGTTGCGCGGACACAAATATATAACCAAACTCAAATCCACCAAAACT